>CAIMEB010000247.1 GCA_903839855.1 uncultured Methylococcaceae bacterium | reverse complement strand
TCGAATTGCCAGGTTAAATAATCGGCGTAACTATAGGTTTCGTTTAAATCCAGTTGAGAAAGTTTGTTAATGGGGCTCATAATGTTACCTGATGACTAGGTGTGTATATCAAGGCTTATGTTAACAACAAAGACCGAAGCATAGTGAATAAAATACCAAGATCAACAAATTCCTTTACCAGAAATCAGAAAAAGAAAATATCACTACCAACGAAATTAGCAATTCCCAATTTGAAATTCAAATAAGAAACAATAAGATGGAAATGTATAAATTTAGTAATATACAAGCATAAAATTGACGTTTCTTCGTAAGCCAATGGTTGAGTTACAGCAATCGAATTTGACTACTTCAAACAACTAGCCAATTACTTCAACAACCCGACCAATGATTTGGCTTATCTGGCGTACCCACTCAGTGACCCAAAAAGCGATTCCAAACATCTACTCGACCACTGAGATAACATTTTAGAGCGCTACAAAAGTCCGCTGGAGTGCTAGAGTATCACTCATGTTCTTTTTTTAAAACGGTCCAGCGCTTCAGCATAGAGCGCTAGCACTTCAACGTACTTTTCTACCGCTCAAAAATCATTATTTTTCACCCCGTCATGACTTTGTAGCGCTCAATCGGCTTGCTCAACCCAAGTAATAGAGTGGACCAGTGATTCATCGTTTTGGCTAGTTGCCTATTAACAAGTGTGGGGTACTAAAAAATCATTGCAGACTGCTCGTTAAGCTCTGCATCTAGTTAAAATGTAAATTTTAAACTGCGAATTACTGTTTTTACCCTTCATAGATAATGATTAAGCTTGCATGTTGTATAGTTATAGTATATTTTTTATACCATGATTATATTTGAATTTGATCAAAATAAAAGCCAAGCTAACTTGGCAAAACATGGTATCGATTTTATTGATGCTCAACAGCTTTGGAGCGACCCTTATTTATTAGAAATACCTGCAAAAACAATCGATGAACCTCGTTCTCTGATTATAGGCAGGATTGACAATAAATACTGGTCTGGTGTTATTACATACCGAGATGAAAACATCAGGATTATTTCAGTGCGACGATCTCGACAAGAAGAAGTGAATCTTTATGAAGGCAAATGAATTTGAAAACAAATTTGATGACGGTGAGTCTATTTTAGATGTTTTGGATTTGTCTCAGGCCAAAAGAGTCTTACAAGACCAAAAAAGAGTCAATGTAGATTTTCCTATTTGGATGATTGAGTCTTTAGATAAAGAAGCGAATAGGGTCGGCGTAACTCGCCAAGCAATTATAAAAATCTGGTTAGCAGAGCGCCTTGAACACACGCGATAATTAAAGCAACACGAGCTAATTGAGTTACATCTCCCCAAGAATATCCAAAGCCTCAGATAAGATAGATACCCCATGAATCTCCAAGCCTTTAATCGGCGTTTTAGGGACATTCGCTTTAGGAATAATCGCTTTCTTAAAGCCATGCTTGGCCGCATCATTCAGACGCGCATGACCATTCGCAACCGGCCTGATTTCACCACTCAAACCAATTTCTCCAAAGAAAAAGGCATCATGTGGAATGACCTTATCTTTTAAACTCGACACCACCCCAATTACAATCGCGAGATCAGAACTGGTTTCTGTGACTTTAATACCACCCACCACATTGGCATAAATCTCATCCTGTGCAGTAAAAATACCGCCATGTCGATGGAGTACCGCCAATAACATTGCTAAGCGGTTTTGATCAAAGCCCACAGCCAAGCGTCTTGGATTACCATACTGACATTCTGTCACTAAGGCTTGAATCTCGACTAATAAAGGCCGTGTTCCTTCCCATAGTACCGTAACAACACTGCCTGAAGACGGCTTTTCAGCTCGATTTAAAAACATCGCCGAAGGATTCTTAACTTCTTTTAGTCCTGAGCTATCCATAGCAAAGAAGCCTAATTCACCGACGCTACCAAAGCGATTTTTATCTGCTCTTAACACCCTAAAACGGGCATCATCGGTTGAACCTAACATGACTTGCGTATCAACGATATGACTTAAGGTCATCGGCCCCGCCAAGGATTGATCTTTTGTCACATGCCCGACCATAAAAATAGACACATGATGTTTCTTTGCATATTGCGTCAAATAACTGGCAGACTCTCGCACCTGAGATACCGAACCCGGTGCAGAATCAGCTTCTTGCGTGTGCATAACCTGAATAGAATCTATCACTAAAATCTGCGGCTTAACTTCATCCAGGGTGTCACAGATTCGCTGTACTGATGTTTCCATCAACATCATGATCTTTTCAGCGGGTAACTTTAAGCGCAAGGCTCTTTCAGCAATTTGCTGCAAAGATTCTTCACCCGACACATACAGCACACTTACGCCCCTATCAGCGATATTAGCAATCGCTTGTAACAACAAGGTACTTTTCCCAGCCCCCGGTGCGCCGCCAATCAGCACCACACTGCCTCTGACAATACCGCCGCCTAAGACACGATCAAACTCTGAGACTCCCGTCGAGATTCGCTCTGCTTGCGATAAACTCACATCGGATAATAACTTAACCTCCGAACGACTCCCTGCATATCCAGCACGGCTACTCCGCTCAGCACTGGCAGAACCCAATCGAACTTCTTTAATCGTATTCCATTCACCACAACTGGTACATTGCCCGCCCCAGCGCGGATAATCGGCACCACACTGATCACACACAAACGCCGTTTTTACTTTTTTACTCATGATTTAACTAACAAAAATTGAATAGCCGTTTAATTGCTGACGAGTGTACCAAAATAATGGATGGTTTCTGTAAAGGAAATGAATATAGTTTTTAATAACATCGAATCAGGCTTGGATTATTTCTAAGTCTCATTTAAAATGTGAGGTCAGTAATGGCACTTCAGCCCACTCAGCTAAATCACCTCTTGCGCCTTTTAAACTAATGGAAAGCTTAAACACTAACGGCACTGTGATGATTGTTGATGATACCCCGGGCAATCTGGCTCTGCTTTCGGATACGTTATCAGAAGCAGGCTATCGGGTTCTGGTTGCTACGGATGGATTAGGAGCCATTGAACAAATCAGTCACTTAAAGCCTGATATTATTTTAATGGACGTCATGATGCCGGGGATTGACGGCTTTGAAACGTGTCGGCGTCTAAAAGCCAATCCGCATACTGAAGATATCCCGGTACTATTTATGACTGGACTGAGTGAACTGGACAATCTGCTACGTGGTTTTAATGAAGGTGGTCTGGACTATATCATAAAACCGATCAGACCGCCTGAAGTACTTGCCAGAATTGACGTTCATCTTGGTTTGGCGCGTAATAAAAAACGTTCAGAGAATGCGCTCAATTTAAGTAATTTTTCAGCACTTACTACCGACCTGTCTGGCTGTATTACCTGGCTCAGTCCTTCTGCCAGAGTACTCCTCACTGACGTTATGAATCTCACAACCCCAATAGCCATCAATGACTATTTACCCGCCCCAATACTTGCATGGATAAAAAGGCGCATCCAGCTATCGGCTTCTACAGACCTGGAAGCAATAGATGAATTTCAAACGCACTCCGGACTGTCAATCAAACTTGCAAGTAACCAAAGCCTGGACGAATATCTTTTACTGCTAAAAAAAGATAGTCAGGACTGGAACCTAACCTCATTAAAAGATGTACTGGGACTAACCTTACGTGAAGTTGAAATACTCATGTGGATTTCACGTGGTAAAACTAATAAAGAAGTTGGTTTAATACTTGAGAGCAGTCATCGTACAGTTAATAAACACCTGGAACATATTTTTGAAAAACTGGGTGTTACAACCCGTGCAGCGGCTGTGGCAATCGTTTTACAGCGGGCAGGCTCATCATCATAACTTTGTATTTTATAAAGTATTACGATTTTTATCTTCTGATAAGGACGTTCGTTACTTTTAAAAGCAGTAATTCTGGTGCTTGATCTTTTATTTCATGCCAAAATATGCACAATCTTAATATTCATTCGAGAAACCATGAAAATTGCTATTTTATCGCGCAACCCAAAACTCTACTCAACCTCCAGACTGGTCGAGGCAGCGCATGCAAGAGGACATGAAGTGCGCGTATTGGATGTGTTGCGCTGCTATATGAATATTACATCACATAATCCCTCCATACATTATCGAGGCGAAGATTTAACAGAGTTTGACGCTGTTATTCCGCGTATAGGCGCTTCTGTCACCTTTTATGGAACGGCTGTACTCAGACAATTCGAAATGATGAATGTTTTCCCCTTGAACGAATCTGTCGCTATATCACGTTCCAGAGACAAGTTACGCTCGATTCAGTTATTAGCCAGAAAGGGCATTGGTTTACCCGTTACGGGTTTTGCCAATAATCCAGATGATATTCAGGATTTAATTTCTCAGGTCGGTGGCGCCCCGTTAGTTATTAAACTGTTACAAGGCACCCAAGGGATTGGCGTTGTTTTAGCGGAAACGCATAATGCGGCAGAAAGCGTGATTCAAGCCTTTATGGGGCTTAATGCCAACATTATGGTTCAAGAATTTATTAAAGAAGCCGGTGGCAGTGATATAAGATGCTTTGTAGTCGGTGATAAAGTCGTCGCCTCAATGAAGAGACAGGCCGCTGAAGGAGAATTTCGCTCCAATCTCCATCGTGGCGGGAGTGCAGAGTTAATTAAGTTAACACCTGAAGAACGTTCTACAGCCGTCCGTGCGGCAAAAATTATGGGGCTTAACGTCTGTGGTGTGGATATGTTACGTTCCAATCATGGTCCCGTGATTATGGAAGTAAATTCATCACCGGGGTTGAAAGGTATCGAAGCGGCAAGCCAAAAAGACATTGCTGACTTGATCATTCAGTTTATTGAAAAGCGCTTTGAGACCATGGAAACAACCAAAGACAAATCACCGACCCGGACCCGAACACGTGGTAAAGGCTAATGGCTTTTTCCAACAAGCTGCGCCTCCTATTTTTGGTATACACAATCCCATATCTCTCATTATAGAAATTTGGTGACACGACTGATTGCTTCTAACTATATGGCATCATTCATGCTTATTTTTTTATAGAACTAAACACCACCTAGCTGAAGTGCCATGAAATCAATCTGGAAAAACTATAAAACTGACATTGCTTACGATGAACTGATGCATTCAGAATTTCAATCCCGTCCAGTGAGTCATCGATTATGTCAATATTTGGATTCACTCAAAAAAGAGGATATTGACAAAAGAAAGATCGCGGCAGAACTGGCTATTATGGAAATGGGCATCAGCTTTACTGTCTATAGTGATGAGGGAAACATTGATAGGGCTTGGCCTTTTGATATCATTCCGCGCATTATTGACGCTGCTGAATGGAGAATCATAGAAAAGGGCTTAAAACAGCGCTTAACAGCCTTAAATTGCTTCATTAGCGATGTTTATGGTGAGCAGGCTTTCCTTAAAGATGGCAAGATGCCTAGCGAGATTATCACTAGCTCCAAGAATTTTCGTAAAGAATGCATCGGAATGAAACCCCGACATAATGTCTGGGCTAATATTTGTGGCACTGATTTGGTGCGCGACAAAGATGGTATTATGTATGTTCTGGAAGATAATTTACGAGTCCCGTCAGGGGTTTCGTATATGTTAGAAAACAGAGTTATTACAAAACGAGTATTTCCAGAACTTTTGCAAGACATTGATATATTACCTATTGATGATTACCCCACGCATTTGCACGATATGCTTATGTCAATTGCACGCCATCAAAATGGGCAAATCACTTGTGCAGTATTGACACCGGGTATTTATAATTCAGCCTATTTTGAACACGCCTATTTGGCGCAACAAATTGGTGCGCAATTAGTTGAGGGTAATGATCTCGTAGTTAATGACGATGACTGCGTCTACATGAAAACAATTGAAGGCCTTGAAAAAGTCGATGTTATCTACCGACGCATAGATGATGATTTTCTTGACCCTGAAGTTTTTCGAAAAGACTCAACACTCGGTGTACCTGGCTTAATGCGAGCCTGGAAAGCAGGTAATGTAGCGCTTGCTAATGCCCCGGGCGCTGGTGTTGCGGATGATAAAGTAGTGTATGCCTACGTCCCTGAAATGATTCGTTATTATCTAAACGAAGAGCCTATATTACCGAATGTACCGACTTATTTGTGCAGTAATAAAGATGATTTTGAATATGTATTAGCACATCTGGCTGAACTGGTTGTAAAACCAGCTAACGAATCGGGTGGTTATGGTATGTTAGTAGGACCCCATGCGACAGCTAAAGAGGTAGAAAACTTCCGGCAAATTATTAAAAAAGATCCCCGCAATTATATTGCACAACCGACGCTCTCAATCTCAACTGCACCAACTCTGTGCAAAGGGAAGTTGGAGCCGCGTCATATTGACTTGCGTCCTTTTATTTTACAGGGAGAAAACACCTTCGTAACCGCCGGTGGATTAACCAGAGTAGCCTTAAGAAAAGGCTCGCTGGTCGTCAACTCCTCTCAAGGGGGGGGGAGTAAAGATACTTGGATTATTAATATGGAGGACAGCTAATGTTATCTCGCTCAGCAGAACGCCTGTATTGGCTAGCACGTTATTTGGAACGTACAGAAAATATAGCTCGATTGGTTAATGTACACATGAATTTATTAATGGATCTACCCAAAGGTGTTGAAATGGGTTGGAGACAGTTAATCTCGATTAATGCCTCTGATCAGGAGTTTTACAAGAGAAATAACGTGGCAAATGAACGTAATGTCACTCGTTTTCTTCTGTCGGATGGCTCTTACCCTGGCTCTTTATTTTCTTCATTAACGGCAGCCAGGGAAAATATCAGAACTTCTAGGGAGTTGTTACCTGATGAGGCTTGGGAACAGGTCAACGAGATGTATCTGTTTGCTAAAAACAACTTAGAAACAGTGGCTAATCGACGTCAAAGAGTTATATTTTTAAATGAAATACTCAAAGGATGCCAACGCTTTACGGGCTTGTTGTCTGGCTATATGAGCCACAATCACCCCTATAGTTTTATTCGCTTAGGGAGAAATATTGAACGAGCCGATATGACCAGTCGTATTCTTGATCTGGCCTCTTTGCTACTATCGGAATCACGCAGTGACGAAGTACGCCAATATGAAACCATTCTGTGGATGAATATCTTAAAAGCCTTAAATGCCTTACTGATGTACCGCCAACAAAAACATAACAGAGTCAATGGTGATGATGTACTTAACTTTCTTTTACTGGATACCAACTTACCCCGTTCCGTTATTTGTTGTATCTCTGAAATATCCACCTGTATCAGTAAACTCCCTAATCATCATGAATTGCCCATCAAGGTGAATGAACTGGAAACTTACATAAAAGCCATTGACACTCAAAATACCACTCAAATACAGCTCCGAGGTATCCTTGATGATTTACAAAATAAAATCGGTAGCTTACACAACCAAATAGCGGATAACTGGTTTCTGATTGCAACATCTGACTAGCAAAGTAGTCAGTTCAGGTGCTACTGATTGAAGACATCATGTGCATTTTCATGCACATGGTTGTCACTGAAGACAAACAGACTCAATCAGTTATAAAACCATTCGAATCAGTTTATGTGATTTTTTATCTAATGCCGGTAAGGCTGCGATAGCCTCACGCAACTTGGTTTCCCAACTGCGTCTAAGCTGCAACATATAATCATCGTCATCATCAAAACAATAATATTCATCCAAGCTATAACTGTTTTTACGATAAATCAGCATTTCGACTGGTGATCCAACACTCGCATTACTACGAATGGTTGAATCCATAGAAACCAGGCAACAACGCGCTGCTTCATCAATAGACGTGTTCAACTTAAGAAAACGATCCAGAATGGGTTTGCCATATTTACTCTCACCAATTTGCAGGAAGGGAGTATTGGCTGAACTGGTAATGCTATTACCCTCTGCATAAATCATATATGCGCCATGTGGATCACTTCCAATTTGACCAGCAAGAATAAAAGTAGCGGTCGGATTAAAGGCTGATTGACCCTGTGAGCTTTTATATTGCTTTTGTTTTTCTACACTAACATGACCTAAATAATCAGCCGCTTCAAACAAGCTTTCAACATTATTTAAGTTGATTGCTGCATTTTTTAGCTTATCGCGATGCAGCTGCTCTAAAACAGCTTGAGTTGTCGCAAGATTGCCTGCACAAAGCAGCACTATCTTGCGATCACTTGTTGTTTCAAATGCATGCATCTTGCCATGTGTGCTCACATTATCAATACCAGCATTAGTTCTTGAATCTGAAACCAGAATAAGTCCTTCATCTATAGAAGCTGCAATACAATAAGTCATGAACCTTGCCGTTATTAAAAAGTTATAATGTGCTAATTATCCAGCAAATCGACGCGAACGTCCATGCTATTCAACAAACAACCTGATCCAAACTGGTGGAATATCGACACATCGGCTGCGTCGCGCCCAAAAGCAATAATCACTCGCCCACCTTTTAGCTCAGCTTGTGTGGGATCGAAAGTATACCATTTATCCCCCACATAAACCTCAAACCAAGCATGTAAATCCATTGGCTGCAAGTTATATAAATAGCCGACAACGAGTCTTGCGGGAATACTGATGCTGCGACACAACGCAATTGCAACCTGTGCCAGATCCCTACAAACCCCATAACCGCGCTGATGTACTTCGGTTGCAGACATGGGAAACTCACTGGAGCCTGGCACATACTTTATCGTTTCTCGAACCCAGTCGTTAATTTTACTCACCTGATCATAACCTGGAAGACTATCAAAAGTTATTTCTCTTGCCAGGTCTCCAAAGCGATCAGATTCACAATAACGGCTGGGTAATAAATACGGTAGTATTTCATTAGGCAGATACTGTATCTCCACAAAATAATTGCCAGGCGCGACCTCAACTTTGTCTGCAACAATAACATCAGTCGAGGTATATATCAGAAAATTACCGACCGGCACTCTTATTCGCTGTAGTGAATTACCAAAGCTATCAACACTTTCTATCATCGGTGTTACAGGTTTGATGATATAAACCTCTCGATTAATCCACTGCTGAATACCTCTGTAAGGCCGGAGCATTAAAATCAATACAGTAGGTTCAATGATCTGAAACCGAAGACTGCAACTCACCCTCAACTTCATGTCAATTAAATTCCCGCCAAGACGCTAGAATTTATAGTCGGATCCATTTTAGACACCCACAGATTCAATTTCTTTATAAGCATGATTTAGCCAGATTTTAACACGCTGCCTTTCAAGTAATCCCAAAGCATCCACGCTTTCAAGGTCTTTATTTTTTGCCGCCCAGAAGCTATAACTATTATTATCAATCTTAGTCATTACAGGCGCATGAAGCCGCTTTAAAGTCATGACTTTAGCATCAAATGCCAAAGCACGTTCTTTGACTCCTGAAAATTCTAAAATATTGAAATGCTCATCACGAATTTGATTTTGCACCAACACATAGTTAATTCGAGTGTTAAACTGTGTCAGCAATTTATTCAATAAATCGACCGAATCCTTGCCTGAATCCATTACGTTCCAATAGGTAATCGTAATGCCCAATTCTGCAGCCAACTCTAAAACCCCTGATTCATCTATCCATTGCGCTAACGCTTGATGGGTTTGGGCTGCTAAATCCACTAGAATTCGCTGCTCGGGCTTTTCTGCGGCAACCTCCATAATCGCATCCAGGCTTTGATAATTATCAATGATCGTTGGAGAAGCATAATCCGCATAAAAGCGTAATAATGAACCATGTGATTTATCGGTATCAAAACCGATAAACGGAATGTGTCGATCAATCATATATTGTGCTAACAATCGCGCAACCACCGATTTACCTACACCGCCTTTTTCTCCGCCAATAAGATGTATAGTAGACATGTAACCTCCATTAAAGTTATAAATTAAGATGTTTAAATCAATTTGACAATAGTAAAATTTACTCAATCCTTAAGACATCGACTGACACTGACAAGACGTGCTGTCCACCACCAAAAGCAATACCTTTAAGTGGTGTAACATCAGAAAAATCACGTCCCCATGCTAAAGTGATATGCTGATCAAGCGGGATAGTGTTATTCGTTGGATCAAAATCTAACCAACCCGAATTAGGGATATAAACAGAAAACCAGGCATGCGAGGCATCTGCACCGGTTAAGCGCTGTTTACCAGGCTCGGGCAAGGTTTCAACATAACCACTGATGTATCGGGCGGCTATCCCATAAGCCCGCAAACAGCCAATGGCTAAATGAGCAAAATCCTGGCAAACACCTCGACGAAAATTCAGCACATCCGATAAGGGTGTCGCTATTGTCGTAAATGTTGGATCGTAAGTAAAATCATGGTAAATACGCGCCATTAAATCGTGAACCACCTCAACCAATGGTCGATTAGTCTGAAATGAAATTCGCGCATATTCTGCCAGTTCCGGCGTAACACTAATCATTGGCGAATCCAGAAGATATTGCTTGGCATCAAACACTTCTTGCGCATAGTCCTGGTTTTGCCATGAAGTTTGGCCTTGCTGACTTTGTGACTGTCCCGGTTGAGGTATTCCCTGTAAAATATTTCGAACTGACTCCCAGGCTATTTGACTAAAAAGTTCTAATACATTTTGCCTCGGAAAAATGGTTACTTCACTGACAGCGGTCACATTCAATTTAGTGTGCGGTTTTTGAACAGCGAAATAAGCTACCCGATTCCCAAAAAAATCCACCCTCTCCTTAAGGTCTATGGGTTCAGGCACAATCTCGAAATAACTGGAATGACAGTGCTGACGCCAAAAGTTTCTGGGCTGCAATCGCGCTTCATTCTGACATAAGCCAACCGGCTGACTGTATTGATACAGCGTACTGTGCGTGATTCTATATTTCACAGTTCATCCTCAGTCGTTTTATGAATGATCAACTGTGAAGTTTGAGAATGACTAAAATAAGCATCTGCAATACTCTCGGCTAACCGCCACAACAGATCGGTTGTAGTAGCCAGTAACTGCTCAAACTCTGTATAAATACCTTCTTCCTCGCTCGCTTGAGTCAATTCAAATACATTACACAAACGCAAATCAGTGTACGCTTTTAAAATCAAACGCTCTTCTTTACTTAGCTGACTGGTCATCTTCACTCTAGGTAACGCAGAGATATGAATTGATAACTGATGCAATTGATAGGCAACCGATCGTGGATGCGTTTCATCCAGCAACAATAACTCCAGTACCAAAGGTAGCTGAATATAAGACCGATAACGACGCTGATAAATGGTTAAACTATCCGTTGATACGAGTACTGCTTCGAGTACCTGATTTTGTAAAATATCACCGTGTTTTAACGCTAACGTAGCACGCATTAAAGCAATCAGAGCCAACGCACGCTCTAACCGACGCCCACTATCCATCATTAACCAAGCTGCTTCTCGGGTCATACTTTCACTGGTTAAACCTGTAAAAGCAACAATACCGGTAATTAAATCGTCTAAGTGACTTGGTAAGTATTCAATATTAATTTCATTACTGATAATCCGCTGATGCCAACGCCGCTGAATATTATCAACACTTCGCCAGGTATCCTGTGACCACAAATCACGGATACTAAAAGCCGCCTGAAAAAATCCTTGAATATTAGCCGTCAGAGAACCTTTGCGATAACTGTCTTTAACAAGCGAGAACAACTCTGGCACGGGTCTATTGAGTAATTCTTCATCACCATTGATAAACCCTGGGTAAGTACCTGTCACTTGGGTCAAAGTGCGTAACAAAACGTTCAAACAGTCTTTGTCAATCGGATCGTTAGATTCAGAAGAAACTCTAAATTTAGTCAAAACAGAACGTAACAGCCGGGTAACGGCTTCTGTTCTCTCAAGATGTCGACCGACCCAAAAAAGATTATCCGCCGCACGACTGGTTAAGGGTTCAGTAACTGCATCAATGAGTTGATTTCGTTTGGGTTGAGTCCATAAACTCACAGGTTTATCCGGTTCAGAAGCTAAAACCCAAGTGTCTTTACTTATTCCTCCCGCCTGATTTGAAACCACAAAGTTATCTTTTTGACGAGCGACACGGGTTAAGCCTCCTGGCATCACTTCATAATTGTCACCGCAGGCAACCACAAAATTACGTAATACTGCATTACGCGGCTCAATCTGATGATCAATAAATGCCGGTAAGGTAGAAAAGCTAACCCGCTCCTGACCAATAAACAAGTGCGGTTTAGCCAAAATCTGATCCCGTAAATAATCCTTCTCTTTACTACTTAAGCTGCCACCAAACACGGCCTGATTACCAATACTGCGATTAATCGGTTTAATGACTAAACTATCAATATTCTGCAAAACGAATTCACGCTCTCGACGCTGACCACACCACCAGGTTGCAATGGAAGGCAATTTGAGTTCTTCGTTCAAGTAATAGTGGGCTAATCGAGGTAAGAAGGCTAACAAGGCAGGGTTTTCTAACACGCTACTACCAAAGGGGTTAGCAATAGCAACATTACCTCGCCGAACCACCTCAAGCAAGCCAGCCACACCTAATTTTGAATCACTACGAAACTCTAAAGGATCGCAAAAAGAATCATCGACACGTCTTAAAATCACATCAACAGGCTGTAGACCCGCCAAAGACTTAAGCCAGACACGACCATCACGCACCGTTAAATCACCACCCTGTACTAAGGTATAGCCCAAATAAGCCGCTAGGTAAGCATGTTCAAAATAGGTTTCATTCAGTGGTCCCGGGGTCATGATGACGATACGGGGGTCTTCTTTATTGTTGGGCGCTATATCAACAAGTCCCTTATGTAAGGACTTAAAAAAACCTGATAGCCGATGAACTTGCGTTTCACGAAAAATATCCGGTAAAACGCGAGTCATCACAGTACGATTTTCTAATGCGTACCCAGAACCCGAAGGCGCTTGAGTTCTATCATCCAAAACCCACATCATACCGTTCGGGCCACGTGCAAGATTGGCTGAGTAAATGGTCAAATGTCGCTTTTGATTTTGCAAAGCACCCACACATGGGTGTAAGAACCCTTCGTGCCCGAATACTAATTCCGCAGGCAACAGACCTTTTTTTAAGAGATTCTGTTTGCCATAAATGTCTTTTAAGATTAAATCCAGCAGGTCAGCGCGTTGCTTTAAGCCAGCTTCAATAACCAGCCATTCTTCACTACTAATCAGTAAGGGAACCGGGTCAAGTCGCCAGGGTCTGGTTAGATTCTGCGAGTCACCATAGACATTATAGGTAACGCCATTTTCACGCAGTAAACGCTGCGCTTCTCTTCGACGAAGCTCAAGTTTTTCACTTCCCATACTATTAAGCGCGGCCATAAAGCGCTCCCAATAGGGTAACGCTTTATTTTCTGTGGCATACATCTCATCATATATACCCAGTTGTGTCGCGTAATACTGTGCACCAATATCATCGGCAGAATTATTGTGGTTACGCACGTATTTTTCCTTATACTTTATTCATTATCGAGGTCACTGCCCTGATATAGGGGCTTCCTTCACGATTTTTTGTTTCTCAATCAATCAGTGCGTTGACTAATTTCCTGATAGTGACGCATCTTCTCCCCGGTATATATTTGACGAGGTCTATAAATAGTCACAGTCTCTCCATGAATCATTTCACGCCAATGCGCTAACCAACCAGGCATTCGACCAATTGCAAATATCACCGTAAACATATTAGTGGGGATACCGGCGGCTCTAAGAATAAGTCCTGAATAGAAATCGACATTAGGGTATAGCTTTCTGGAAATGAAATACTCATCTTTTAACGCTATTTCCTCAAGCCGTCTTGCGATATCTAATAAAGGATCATTGATACCCGATTTATTAAGCAACTTGTCACAATGTTTCTTTAATACCTGAGCGCGTGGATCAAAGTTTTTATAAACCCGATGCCCAAAGCCCATCAGACGCTTACCTGACTTTTTGTCTTTGGCCTGATTAATGAATTCTGTACCATCACCACCTTCAGCATGAATCTGTTCAAGCATGGATATCACTTCCTGGTTAGCCCCACCATGACGAGGTCCCCAAAGCGCGGCAATCCCTGCCGTAATGACCGCATACACATTAGCCATACTTGAACCCGCCGTCCGTACAGACGAAGTGCTGCAATTTTGCTCATGATCCGCATGAAGTATTAACACCATATCAATAGCACGCACAATATCGGCATCCAATTGATAATCACGCACCGGTGAAGAGAACATCATGTTCATAAAGTTACTGGTATATTTATATTTGATAGACGGATAGACCAAAGGCTCACCAATCGATTTCTTGTACGAAAATGCAGCAATGGTGCGTACCTGAGAAACCAGATTAGCCACAATTTGTATTTCTGTTGCCTCATCCAGACGATCAGGCACCGGATAAAAAGTCGATAATGAAGCCACCATCGTAGTAAGAATCCCCATAGGATGTGAACCACGCGGAAAACCGTTGAAGAAATGATGCATATCCTCATGAATAATAGAGGACTCATTCAGACGTGTAGAAAAAGATAATAACTTATCAGCCGTAGGCAGTTCACCATAAAGCAATAAATAAGCAACTTCAACAAACCTTGAATGTTCAGCTAATTCTTCTATCGGATAACCACGGTAACGAAGTATGCCTTTTTCACCGTCAATATAAGTAATTGCACTTTCACAAGCGCCTGTATTGCCATAACCATCATCCAAGGTGACATAACCCGTTTCATTACGTAATTTGGTTATATCTATCGCTTTTTCACCCTCAACCCCTATATAGGTAGGTAAGGAATAGCTTTTATCCTCGAGTGTTAATGTCGCAGGTGTTAGTAATTTCAACTTATCGCTCATTTAAATACCTCTCCTAGAAATCTGTTATTAAAATCTACCTATTAGAATGACGCAAATCTAACGTAAAAGGATACTCTTTACTCAACTCTTCAACCGGTGGCGCCATTGCTCTTGGCAAATCGTCACTCACTTTAAAGTTTTTCAGGAAAGGCTCATCAGACGCCACATCACGCGTTGTCGCGAGAGGTGGTCTGATGATAACCCCAGGGGTATGCCCGTAATCCCAGAAACGTGTCATCCGTCGTGTTTCCGCAGCGTAATCGTTAATAGGGAAATCATCATAACTACGTCCACCTGGGTGAGCGACATAGTAAGTACAGCCCCCTACTGAGCGACCATTCCAGGTGTCGATAACGTCAAAAACCAAAGGCGTATGCGGTGCAATCGTTGGATGTAAGGCCGAAGGCGGTTGCCATGCTCTGTAACGAACCCCGGCCACATATTCACCTTTTCGACCGGTGCTACGCATAGGCACACGACGACCGTTACAGGCAATAATATAACGTCCTTCCGTAAAACCGGTCACTGAGATTTGTACTCGCTCTACGGACGAATCCACATAACGGGCTGTACCGGAACTGCTCATTTCTTCACCCAGTACATGCCAAGGCTCAATGGCGAAACGCAGCTCCATATCCATACCATCAATTAAGGTATTACCATAACGAGGGAATCTAAACTCAAAGAACGGTGCCAACCATTCCAGATCAAAAGCAAAACCAGCACGCTGTAAGTCTTTAGTTACCTGACGCAAATCTTCATGCACATAATGCGGTAGCATAAACCGATCATGTAACTCTGTACCCCAGCGGATCAGATCATGCTTATAAGGCTCACGCCAGAACCAGGCAATTAATGATCTAAGCAAGACTACCTGCACTAATGACATCTGGGCATGGGGCGGCATTTCAAATGAACGTAATTCCAGAATACCTAAACGACCGGTAGAACTGTCAGGTGAATACAGTTTATCAATACAGAACTCTGAGCGATGCGTATTACCGGTAATATCCGTCAACAAATGTCGCAATAATCTATCAACCAACCAAGGAGCGGGTATTTCGCCTTCTGGCATTTGCTGAAAGGCAATTTCTAGTTCATAGAGTTTTTCATCACGGCCTTCATCCACACGTGGCGCCTGACTGGTGGGTCCAATAAACATACCAGAAAACAGATAAGACAAGCCCGGATGGTGTTGCCAATACGTTATCAAGCTACGCAATAAATCAGGACGACGTAACATCGGACTATCTGAGGGCATTTCAGCACCCATAGTGATATGATTACCGCCTCCCGTTCCCGTATGTCGGCCATCTTGCATAAACTTTTCAGTGCCTAAGCGACATTGTCTCGCCTGCTCATAGATAATATGCGTTTTTTCTACGAGTTCGTCCCACGTCTTTGAGGGATGAATATTGACTTCAATAACACCTGGATCGGGCGTAACCATCAAACGCTCAATTCGATAATCCCTGGGTGGCTCATAACCTTCAAACACCACAGGAATAGCCAGATTTTCTGCAGTCGCTTCAACGACAGAAACCAACTCTAAATAATGCTCCAGGGTGGTTAACGGCGGCATAAAGATATGGATTCGACCATTTCTAGCTTCAATACACAACGCCGTATGAGGTACTTCAACCTGTGGGTTGAAACTGTCTCCGACTTCCTGTTCAATTATTTCGGGATGTTCATTGATTTTAGTTTCGATATGACTGTATCTACGAGCCACCTCACCGTAATAATCACCTAATTCTGGCAACTCACCAAATAAACTTTGAGGCTCATGAGTGTCTCGTTTATCCGGTGCAACCCAAGGCAAACTGGCTAAGGGTAAACGCATACCCATTGGTGAATTTCCCGGAATTAAAAACATGGCACCGCGTCTGAATTCCCAGGGACCACTTTTCCAGACATGATCATACCAATTCCATTTAATCGGCAAAGTAAAGCCCACTGGCTGGTCTAATCCTGCTTCTAATAGTTTGGTTAAGGTCTTGCGTTCAATAGAATCCTTTAAATCATACTTTAAGGAGTCCAGATTATCTGGCAAAGTCCCTTCCTGCCATAAATGATAAAAACGATCTTCAAAGGCTGTCACAATATACTTTGATGACACACCTAAGCGCTGCGCTACTTGATGAATAAATTTCTGAGCCTGCTTAACGGTATGCCCATAATCTTTATTAATATCGGCTAGCAATGAAGGATTACGCCACATAGGCTCATCATCTTTACGCCAAAAGATACCGTATTGCCAACGTGGCAGCGGTTCACCGGGATACCATTTGCCTTGACCGTAATGCAGCATTGCGCCTTTAGCAAACACATCTCGCAAACGCATGGTCAAATGTTGTGCGCGCTCACGTTTGTTTGCACCATCAGCGTGCGTATTCCATTCATCGCCTTCCATGTCATCAACAGAAACAAAGGTAGGCTCACCGCCCATGGTCAGTCTGACATCATCTTCTTCCAGGCGCTTATCAACAAACTTGCCTAAAGCATCAATGTGATACCACTGCTCTTCGGTATAAGGCTTGGTGACACGTGGATCTTCATGCAAGCGTTCAACCGTGTTACTAAACTCAAATTCAACTTCACATTTGTCAGTCCCTCCAGTGACTGGAGCGGCACTGGCAGGATCAGGTGTACAAGCCAATGGAATATGGCCTTCACCCGTCAATAAACCCGAAGTAGGATCTAAACCAATCCAGCCAGCACCGGGCACGTACACTTCTGTCCAAGCATGTAAATCGGTAAAATCCTGCTCAGGGCCAGAAGGACCATCCAACGCTTTAACATCCGAGGTTAATTGTACTAAATAACCCGATACAAAACGTGCAGCCAAGCCAAGATGTCTTAACGCCTGCACTAATAACCAGGCCGAATCCCGACAGGAACCACTGCGGATTTTTAAGGTTTCTTCGCTGCTCTGGATACCCACTTCCATGCGAATGTTATAGCTAATAGCCAGAAAAATAGCCCGATTAATATCCACCAGGAAATCGTTAATTGACCGCTTGGTCTTATCGAACTCTTTAACCCATTGCTTTAATAACGGTCCATTTTCAGTGACTTCAAGATAAGGTTGCAACTCTTTCAGCGTCAACGCATCGTATTTAAACGGATAATTTTCAGCATAATCCTCAACAAAGAAATCAAAAGGATTAATGACTGTCATGTCGGCAATCACTTCGACCTCAACACTCAATCTTTGGCATTTATCAGGGAACACCACTCGACCCAAAATATTACCAAAAGGATCTTGCTGCCAATTAATGAAGTGATTCTTGGGTTCTATCCGCAGAGAATACGCTTTAATAGGGGTTCGGCTATGTACCGCAGGGCGTAAACGAAAGACATGAGGTGATAAAGATACCGGCCTATCAAAGTTGTATACCGTTTTGTGACGAATGGCGACGCGTATGGTCATAATCTCTTTTCCTATTGCCTAATGGTAGTTTGGATTCATTCAACAACCCACTCGCTGTTGAATGAAACTCTATGCGATATGCATAGCATTTTTTGTTCCAGATTTTAATTCTTGGGTTAACTAAAAACCGATAAGTTCTTTTAAGTTCTTTATTGATGAATTACGACTTTTATTTTGAAAATCCGATAAAATGCCGATAAGGGGAGTCTTGTTTCCAAGTAAATGACTCGGTGTAATAGTGCATTAAAGCAAGATAACCCAATAAACCTAACGTTATAACCTTACGAACTTCAACACCAAAAAAGAACGCTGTTATTGCACTAACAGCCTGATCACCATAAGCTTGTAGCACAAATGCTGAAGCAAAGGTTAATAATGGCAACACAATGAAACTATGGAGCTTCAATCGAGCCGCGCTACGGTAAAGAAAGTTTTGTGGACACTGATGATGCTTATTGTAATCATGCGTTATATAGAATAAATAGGCTGTTGCATCATGCACCAATCTGGGCACTAAAATGGCAAAAAAATAATACTGCTGAACATAAAAATAAAAACTGCTGATCACCAGTAAAATATTTGCCCATAAAAAGCAACGTCCCAATAAAGTACAAACATAGCGCTGACAATATAACCCAGTTGAGACTAATCCAACAGATAATATCAAGGCAATTTGTTTAATCCATTCTGTTTGCTGAGCATCTAAACTGTTTTTAAGAAAAATCCCAATGTAAATAAACAAGCCAGCAGCCACGCTTAATGCCAGCAAAAGATAAAATGCCCAACTAGGCAATCGACAGATGCCACGCACCACACCGTGCTGCTGCTTTAAAACATGGAAGACTGTCCATCCCGCTACCAGCACATAAAAAGCCTGGTACGGAATAAACAAACTACCTACTCCAAAAAAGACTGCAATGGCAACTGTCATTGCAATCAATTTACGGCGATAAAATACCCAATAATCACGAGTGCCTAGCAGTACAAAAGTGCTTGCAAGAATATGAGGTGTCCCAAATAATATCTGGAATAATAAAAAGTGCGTAGGTTTTGTTGGTAAACTCTCCCTTAGAAAGCCATGTAAATACAAACCGTCCGTCATTTGTATAATCAAACATAACGGAATAATGGCATACAGACTCAGCAATACTTTAAAAGAAACCGTCAGTTTTCGTACTTCAGGCATCTCTAGAGAAGTAGTGAATTGTGCAGACATAAAATATCCTCTCGTTTATACTGGGCGTTCAGGTTTTTAAAGTACCACCGTTCACCCTAAAAATCCGCATTTCACCGAACAAACCCTGCCAGTGAGTTAACCACTATAGCAATCCCTGTCGATTTTTTAAATAATAGCATTGACGCTTCAAAGTCGAGTTATAGTTGTAATATTTTAAAACAGAAGCTAAATTAGAGAAAACTTTAAGTATCCTAAAACATGACTGTCACGACTATACAATTAAAGATGAACACATTATTTCAATTACATCCACGTTTACAAGAAGATTGCATCACTGTAGGTCGATTTGATCTCTGTCAATTACTCATCATGAACGACAGCCAGTATCCCTGGTTTATTTTAGTGCCTGAATTAATTGACATGATAGAAATGTATCAGCTTAGTAGAACAGAACGCCTTATGCTAACAGAAGAATCACATTACCTGGCTAAAAACTTAGCGATACTCTTTGAAGCGGATAAAATGAATATTGCTTCGATAGGCAACTTAGTGCCGCAATTACACCTTCACCACATCGTTCGTTATCAAACTGATAAAGCCTGGCCGGCTCCGGTTTGGGGGAAACTTGCGCCTATCCCTTATACAGCAGATCAACTCACAGACACTATAATCCGCGTAAGAGAACAACTCACTTCATTAAACGACTAACTTATGAATAAGATCCTACAAAAATGCTTTTGGCCATCTATCACCGTTATAGGTGCTTTAGCGGTTGGCGGTATCGCAATTAATCGAGGTGAATCGATCAATGCGCTCTGGCTTATCACTGCTGCACTTTGCATCTACGCCGTTGGCTATCGCTTCTATGCCTTATGGATCGCCTCCACCGTCTTAGTGGTTGATATAACCCGAGCAACGCCCGCAGAGCGTCTGGATAATGGTCGTGATTTTGTACCCACCAACAAATGGATTGTGTTCGGACATCATTTCGCCGCTATCGCAGGGCCTGGCCCCTTAATAGGCCCCACACTGGCCGCACAATTTGGCTATTTACCCGGAACACTTTGGATCTTATTCGGCGCCGTTATCGGTGGCTGCGTACAAGACATGGTGACTTTATTTTTATCGACCCGAAGGGATGCCAAAAGCTTGGGACAAATGGCACGCGATGAATTAGGCTCCTTAGGTGGAACAGCTGCCTTAACCGCCACCTTTGCCATCATGATTATTCTCATTGCGGTACTCGGTCTGGTGGTAGTTAATGCCATGAAACACAGCCCTTGGGCCACGTTTACAGTCTCTGCGACTATTCCTATTGCCATGATAATCGGCGTTTACATGCGCTACATCCGTCCAGGTCAAGTACTTGAGGCATCGATCATAGGCGTAACCTTACTCCTGCTGTCCGTGGTCGGCGGGCGCTTTATTGACGAAAATGAAACCCTGCGAATACTGTTTGATCAGGAAGGACTCACGCTAGCCTGGTACGTGATGGCCTATGGTTTTGCTGCAGCCATTTTACCGGTTTGGTTATTATTAGCGCCACGCGACTATTTATCCACCTACATGAAAATTGGCACCATTACCTTGTTAGCTATCGCTATTATCCTGTTGCAACCTAATATAAAAATGCCGGCCATCACTCAGTTTATTGATGGCACAGGGCCTATTTTCAGCGGTAAATTATTTCCGTTTGTCTTTATCACCATTGCTTGTGGCGCTATATCCGGCTTCCACTCACTGGTTGCTTCAGGCACGACACCTAAACTCCTCAGTAATGAAGAAGATATCTGCATGATAGGCTATGGTGGCATGCTCCTGGAATCCTTTGTTGCCATCATGGCAATGATTGCAGCGACCGTACTTGATCCGGGGGTATTTTTTGCGATTAACAGCCCCGCCGGTATCGTCGGTGCAGAGGCCGTTGATGCTGTCGCCAAAATAGCGTCCTGGGGTTTTCCGGTGACTGTCGAACAAATGCAAACGTTAGCGCATCAAATGGGTGAAACCACTCTATTTGCTCGCACGGGGGGCGCACCTTCATTGGCAGTCGGTATGGCGAGTATTTTTGGTAGTGCGTTTGGAGAAGGCTTATTGGCGATTTGGTATCACTTCGCTATTATGTTTGAGGCGGTTTTTATCCTGACGACACTGGATGCAGGCACCCGCGTTGGGCGTTTTATGCTTCAGGATATACTCGGCAATGTCTGGCCTAAAATGGCTGAAACCTCTTGGACTCCCTCCGTCATTTTCACCAGTTTTGTGGTGGTCGCAGGCTGGGGTTATTTTTTATATATTGGTGTCATTGATCCTAATGGTGGTGTGAATATTTTATGGCCACTCTTTGGTATCGCGAATCAAATGTTAGCGGCAATCGCTTTATCGGTTGCAACCGGTATTTTAGTCAAATCTGACAAACTTAAGTATGCCTGGATAACCGGTATCCCTTTATTCTGGCTAGTGACTATTACCTCCACAGCCGCTTGGCAAAAGGTCTGTAGCGATGATATTCGCCTGGGGTTCTTTTCTGCGGCTAACGACTTGGCTGACAAGTTTGCTAATGGCCTGTTACTACCTGCTAAAGCCGCTATTGCCCCACAATTAATCTTTAACCTACAGCTGGATGCCTGGATTACAATCAGCTTTGTAAGTTTACTCTGGATTATTGTTTTTGATATGTTACGGGTCAGTCTTCGACACCTGCAAGGAAAACCAGTGCCACCTTTAACAGAAACCGCGTATAGTCTCAGCCATTTAGTTGAGGAGCGCTAAGAAGAGTGAACTTGGGGCACAGTGATATATTATTTTCCAACTTGCACAGCACCATGCACTTTTGATAGTTTTAAATCAAATGTATGTAAAACAAGTTGTTTATGTTGCGCATTAGTTAAAATAAGGCAATCAGCAAATCCAACATTAGTTGCGCTGTAGAGGGTTAATACACTATCCAAAATAGCTGCATCTTCTAAATGAATGCCGGGGTGTTCCATCAATTTTTCTAATACACCGACAATCTGGTTTTTTGAGAATTTATAAGTACTTTGTAATACCCAAACAGTTTCTACTAAAACAACACGACAAACCCAAACAGCTTTGTTCGTCATTAATAAATCGCGGGCAAGTTGACATTGATCCTCTGCTTGAGGATCATTGACCAATACGCGTACCAAAACATTGGTATCAATTGCAATCATTTAATGATTCGCATCCTTGAATTGCGATGGATTGCTCCATCTCTTCTAGTGAAACACTATGAGGTGCGGTTAGGATGCCGAATAAACTATCAAATGGTTGCCGAGATTTAATTTCGGGTTCTGATGGCGTAATAGGATTCTCAAGTAAGGTTAAAAAAGCTCGGCCAGTAGGCAGCTTTTTTATAGGTTCAAGTGGATGAATATAACCATTTGAATCAATTTGCACTTCAATAGTTTGCAACATAAACTTTATCTCTCATTTAATATTTCCCTGCTTCATTATGGCACTAAATAGGACAAAAAACACAGGAGTCAGAGTCAATTTATTGACTAGAGATGAGAGATACATAACTGGAAGCATTAAGAACTTAATGCTTGGGGGGGAATCTATTTTTAACGGTAAGAGCCCTTATCTAAAAACAACTTAAACTTTTAAACAAAGGCTCCTGCTGTTTAACGCTATGGGACTAATTTTTCAACTGGGTTGGAAAAGTTATAGGTGCCCATTTTGTTGGCTTCGGAACTGGTAGCGGCGACTTTAAAAATATATTTAATTCCGCTGGTTAAACCAGTGATTGTAGCCTTGGTTTTTGAAAATAATTTACTGCGCCACTCGGCATCATTTACCGGTGCAGGAGAGGGCGAAAACAGCAAGAGATATTCATTGGCATTGGCCACTGTGCCAATTTCAACGCCTATCTCGCCGGGATTATTCCCATATTGCACGTTTAAAGTCGGTGCCTCTAAAATACCAACAGGCTGAGGTGTTTTTGAGAGCGGAAAGCCTGAACTGTCTAATTTAACCAGATCAGATGCAGCAGTCAAATTCACATAGGTGCCGAGTGCAGACAGTGCATTTTCTAGCACTAAACGCAGGGCGTTCTTGTTAGCCGTGTCTTCTTTATTGCCATCTTTGCATTTAACTAATGCGGCTGAGTAAGCGAGTATCGCACCTTGAACGGTGGATAGATCGGGTTGAGGAGCAGTGTAGTTAAGATTGTTGGTCATTTTATCAACAATTTTTTGCGCAATGTTGACCAAATCATTATCTTTAACGTCACTGAAACTGATTATTGCTTTTTGTGTTTTCATAAATCCCTCTGCGATTGCCTGAAAAACAGGCGTAATGTATCGAAATCCTATTCAATCCCCTCGTAACAAATAGATGATTCTAAGTGCTACGCAAACCAGTATAGCCCTTTATAAATTTAAAGTACGATATAAATGGATTATTTTTGAAATATATTTAGTGTTAGATTTTAACCGGTACTTTAAGGGTCTTTTTAGAGTTTGAACTGTCTTAAGATGGGGTAAGAATGGCGTAAACAAGGACTCTTTTATGGCAAACAAGCCCCTTTCTGTAACAAACAAGATCTTGTTTAAGACAGAAAAGGTTCTTCTTGTCGCAAACAAGATCACTTTTAGAGTAAACAAGACCTTGTTTACTCATAGGAGAGATCATTTTAGAGTTATCGACTGGATGCAAGGTCATCAGTAAGCCAGAAAATGGGCGTTCTAGGTCTTGTTTGTAGTAAAAGGAACCCTGTTTAGAGCAAACAAGACCTTGTTTGTTGCAAACTAATACTTGTTTACTCGAAACATTGACTCGTCCATTCTGGACGTCTTTCCTCTGAGTGCATACCTGTTAGGGTTTAGAGCAAACTAGTGTTCGTTAGCTGTGGTTAGGTATAGGTCTACTATTAACTCAATCTTGTTTACATCATCCAACATTTTTTTGTAATTATTCAGATCCGTTCGCTTTGCATATCTTCCACAGAACAAACAAATTTGTTAAAGAAGGGTCCTGTATTGGGGTGTGGTTTAATAGTTTTGTGGGTTGGGACTGTTACTAAGGCAAACAAATTTGTATGCCTATTGCTGGTGTATCAGTTGTGATGTAATGCTTGTTTTTTAAATTAAAGGTATTTAGCGATGACTATTTTAAAAAGTCTGTGCAAGAGTAAATTATGACAATATACATTATTAATACGCCTGTTTTAACGAGTTATGGGGACTGGAGATTTGAAGGGCCACTCTCGATAGAACAGGCAAGAGAGGTTTTGGGCGATCACTTTATTTCAGCTATTGGTCATTCGGCTAGCGCGGATTTATTGGCTAAACTATTGGCTCTGGATATTCAGATTAATCGTATTCATGTCACTATGAAGGCTGGAGATAAAGCATTAATTCTGCGTTTATTAGAGCGCTTACCCGAGGGTAAGGTATTAAACGATCAAGAAATGATGCACGTGCCTTTTGAGTTAGCATTATTGACACGATTGACATAAAGGTGTGTTGTGAAAAATAAAAAATACAGAAAGGGCTGCAAATGAAACAACCACACGAATATAAAAAAAGAATCCTGCTTGCTGTCAGTGGCTTATCGCCGCAAATACTCACTGAAACCCTGTATGGTCTAACGATTGCGTCTGAGACGCCCTTTATTCCGACCGAAGTTCATTTAATATCTACCATTGAAGGGGCGCATCGGGCTAAGCTTGATTTGTTGCATCTAGATAGCGGTAAGTTCCTGGCCTTCTGTAAAGAATACCAAATGCCGACCATTCAGTTTAATGAACACCATATTCATGTGATTGCTGATCATCACGGTGATCTTCTGGATGATATAAGAAGTCCAGAGCAGAATGAAGCGGCAGCCGATTATATCACTCAGGTCGTCAGTGGGTTGACGCAAGAAGAAGACGCAGCGATTCATGTGTCGATAGCCGGGGGGCGCAAAACCATGGGGTATTATTTGGGTTATGCACTTTCTTTGTTTGGCAGAACCCAAGACAGGCTCTCTCATGTACTGGTATCTGAAGGCTATGAAGGCCATCCTGAGTTTTATTATCCAAGTAAAAACAGTAAAGTGATTTATACCCGCGATAACAGACCGCTTGATACACAGCTTGCGGAAATTTCACTGGCCGAAATTCCGTTTGTGCGCTTAAGAAACGATATCCCGAAAAAATTATTAGATGGAAAGGCGGGGTTTTTAGAAACCATTAATTTAGCCAGAAAAGCTGAACTTCCGCCTGAACTGATTATTGATAAGACCGCTAAAAAACTGATGGCTAATGGTATTGAGGTGCCTTTAACAAATATCTATTTTGTTTTTTATTGTTGGATGATTGAGCAAACCGTGTTATCAGAAAGCGTACTTTACAAACCCAATATGGAAGCCAATGCAGACTATGGTGAACAGTTCTTAGTGCTTTGGAGGCAGATTTTAGGGAAGAAAGGTGATGGTGCTAAAACAGTTGCTGCTTTGCAACGGGGGATGGATAGCAACTTTTTTTCTGAAAAAATATCGCGAATTAATTCTAAGTTAGCCGATGCATTAGGGGAGAACCTTGCTCGTGCTTACCAAATAGCAAGTACAGGCAAGAACAACTATTTGCTGTATGCCACGAATTTACGAAAGGAACAAATAACGTATATTTAGTTAGTCATAATCACAACTATAGGATGTGCTGAACGATAGTGATGCGCATCGCTCTATTCTGAATGACTGTGATTATTCCATTTTCAGCCTTTACCCAAACAAACAAATTTGTATGCCTATTTTGAGTGTATCAGTTGTGATTTAATACATTTTTTTAAATTAAAGGAATTTAGCAATGACTATTGAAAAAGCAATATCAGCGGGAAAAATCTACCATGATCTCTCAAAACAAATCACCGGAACCTATGAAGTGAGTACCGGAGCGGAAATAATATGACTCATACGTTGATCGGTTTTTTAGGAAAATCACAAAAAAGAGATGGCTGTTACAGCACAGCCAATTATGATTTTGATGGATACATTGAAACGACTCAGTTTTTCTCACTGGGTCTTAACAATGTTATAAAGCCTGACCGACTGGTCTTGTTAGGGACGTCGGGTAGTATGTGGGATGTGCTATTTGACAGTTTTGCTAGTGCTCAAGACTATGAAGAGCAAAAGTTAGAATTAATGGATGCCGTTGAACGTGATCAGGTTACACAAGCGCAATTAACCGCCTGTGAAGCGTTATTAAAAGAGCGCTTGGGTGTTGATTGCCACTTAAACCTGATACCTTACGGTGATAGTACCTCAACGCAAGTAGAAATATTAAAAATCATGGCGAAAGACATTGGTATCGGTGATCAGGTATCGCTGGATTTAACGCATGGTTTAAGACACTTACCCATGCTGGGCTTATTAAGTGCGATGTATTTACAGACTGCCAAAAAAGTAGACATAAAAGGTATATATTATGGCGCGATGGATCGTACAAGCAAAGATGATAAGCCCCTTACCCCTGTGATGAGACTGGATGGTTTGCTAAAGATTGCTGACTGGATTACGGCGTTACATGGTTTTGATAAAACGGGTGACATAGCGCCCTTTAGTGAGCTGTTAATACAAGAAGGACTATCACCCAACACGGCAGGCTTATTAAAAACAGCTTCTTTTTATGAAAATACCTTAAGCGTAACTCAGGCACGTAAGCCATTACGCAATTTTGCAACAAATACAGCCGGTGAATTGCCGGGCATTGCCAGCTTGTTTCAGGACAGTTTAAGAGAGCGTATCAGTTGGGTTAATCAGGACAATATTTATTTACGGCAACGTGAGAAAGCATTGTTTTATTTACAGCGGAGTGATTATGTCAGGGCTGCTGCTATGGGGTACGAGGCTTTAATCACTTATCATCTCAAACAAAAAACACCGCATGCTGATCCAGAGAATTATGAGTTGCGTGATGAAATAAGAACGAACCTTAAAAGTATCGCAGACCCGATAAAGTGGCCTGATTATAAATTGTTGAGCAATATTCGTAATTCTTTAGCACATGCAAATCGATCAAATATGGCAGAGGTACAGAAAATATTATCATCAGAAGCTCATTTAAAACAGAAGCTCTCTGAGTTGTTTGAGAAACTACTCCCTACAATGTAGCCATAACACTAAAGGACACAATAACCCATGCAAATTATTGAAGCAGATTACAACATAGTGACACCGATGTTTATTGGGGGTGGCGATAAGCAAGAGGCACCAGAAATAAGACCGCCTTCGGTTAAAGGCGCGTTACGTTTTTGGTGGCGAGCATTGCAGTGGGGAGAATGTTTAAACTCACTGAATCAAGATGTAAGTGCAGCACTTATAGATTTGCATAGGCAAGAAGCTAAATTGTTTGGTGCAGCGGCTAAAGATGAGGCCTATGGACAGGGTAAAGTACTTTTGAAAGTTAAAGTGAGTAAAGTGGGAGGGTTAAAATTCACGCTCAACAAAGCGGCTCGTCCTTCTGGTCAAGTATACCTTTTAGGGCAAGGACTTTATCATTTTAAACAATATGATTTACATGCTTCAATTACAGTCAATCAATCATTTAAAGTCGTTTTAAAGTTAAATGATGATGTGGATGCCAGTAGTATAAAAAAAGCTTTGCTGTTGTTTGGTTTATTGGGTGGTTTAGGAAGTCGTGCTCGTCGAGGTTGGGGTTCGGTGGCCATTAAGGCATTGACTTATACCAATACAGAGAAGCAGATTGAACAAATATCAATACCACATAACAAGGAAACTTTTAAACATTGTTTATCTGAGTTGTTAACTAATATTCCAACTTCTTTACCACCTTTTACGGCATTTTCTCAACTGACTCAAATTCATATTTCTGAGGAATCAACTAATGCAGAGGGTTTATTAACGTCGGTCGGTGCACAGATGCAAATGTATCGGAGTTATGGTCAAAATCAAGGTAATGGGCACAAGATTAACGGACAGGATGCTGAACAGAAATTTAAAGAAGATCATGATATTGTTTATAGATTTATTCAAAATCAACCCATTACACAGCATCCAAAGCGTGTAGTATTTGGCTTACCCCATAATTACTTTTTTTCTAATGACGTGGGGAATGCTGATGTTAATGGCGAAGTTTTTGGCCGACGTGCGTCACCCTTATTAATTCATATTCATCAGTTTCCTACAGGGGACTGTCTTGCCGTTCAGACCCTGCTACCAGCCCAATTTTTACCAGTGGGTGAGAATATTCAGTTAAAAAGGAATCACAGAACAAAATCCATTCCATGTGACATTGACTGGAAGGACATAACAAATTATTTGGAACGCTTTAACAACAGGGAGCGCATTGTATGAGTCAACAATACTTTCATTTTACCTTAGGGCCAGTGCAAAGCTTTGTGGCTCAAGCACGTCGTACTCGTGACTTTTGGGCAGGTTCTTTTTTGTTGTCTTGGTTATCGGCTGTGGCTATGCAAGCGGTTATTAAGCAAGGCGGTGAGATTATCTTTCCAACCGTTGATAATGATTATTTAGCTTGGTTAGAAAATAAAGGCCAACGCAAAGCACCTAGTCAAGGTTGTGTGCCGAATCGTTTTAAGGGCGGCTTAGCAAAAGTACCCGCTGATTTTAAGCCAGAAGATGTAGTCGCTAGTATTCAGTTAGCTTGGAAAGCGTTATACTTCACGCGGGCATAGATGCGGATTTTGTAAAAAGCTGAAACTTTGGATTCAAAAGCGTTTTCACCTGATCCTTATAAGTCGATTTCACCTTGTTGAGACAATCGTCAATAGCTTCCTTAAATTCAGAAAATGTT
>CAIMEB010000246.1 GCA_903839855.1 uncultured Methylococcaceae bacterium | reverse complement strand
TAATGGCATGGATATAAACCTTCATTGTACAATGAACTGAAGGTTTGTGTTCATTTGTACATCGAAAGAAACCCGTTTTCATGACTTTATAAAGCCAGGAATTGCATAAAGTGTAAACCGGTAAATGAAGGATGCCGAAAATAGGTTGTGAAACGGTATTAGGTGTCGATTTTAATAGGGACGCTGTAAAGTGTGCGACAGAAAATATAAAGCGGAATCCTGCATTAGCGCCCATTAATATTCTGCACAGTGATTTGTTTGCTGACGTACCCCAAACAAGCTTCGATATCATCGTTTTTAACTTTAACTATTATCCATCTAACGGTGATTTTGGTTTAAATGAAGATGGTGGACGTGAAATATTGGAGCGCTTTTTTACCCAGGTCATCTCTTATATCAATGATAAGACCCGAATTTATATTCCCTTTTCGGAATTTGTTGGTATTGAACATGATCCCAAAATGATATGCCCGGCTTTCGGTTTTGATTATGAAGTCATGGCAACCACGATTAACGAAACAGGTGAGCATTGCATTTATAAGATCACAAAAAGGGGATAGGATTTAGTACGTATTATTCATACCCCCTGTTTCTGCTTTTCCGCCAGAACTTGTCGGTCAGCGTAGTGCTTGCCTAAATGGAAGTTATTTTTTGCGAGTTACCTAAGCCATTTGTGACGACTGAACAATTGCAACAACATGGAAATATTGCCTGCAATCATTGTTAAACCTTAAAAAGGTTTAACAACAGCCAGAATGATAATGCCGACCAAGAACAACACAGGAACTTCATTCATCCAGCGATAATAAATGTGGCTGTATTGATTGCGATCCTCTTTAAAAGCAACTAACCATACGCCACAGAAACAGTGGTAGATCAACATCAAAACGAGTAACCCCAATTTAGCGTGTAACCAGCCGCTGCTGCCATAAATGCCCCAGGCGTAATCAACTAACATCCAGATGCCAAAGATAAAAGTAACAATCATACCGGGCGTCATAATGCCATAAAACAATTTGCGCTCCATCACCTTAAAGCGCTCATTACTGATTTCATCAGAACTCATGGCATGATAAACATACAATCGAGGCAAATAAAACAAGCCTGCAAACCAGGTGACCATAAAAATTAAGTGTAACGCTTTTAGCCAGAGCATAAATTATCCTTTGATGAGGGTTTCGATACGGGATGTTAATTCAGAGATATTAAAAGCGCCTAAGTAGTGGGTTTCAATTGAATCATCTGGACGAATTAAGAAAGTGCTAGGGGTTAATTGTATATCACCAAACGTATGAGCGATTTCTGCATTTAAATCTAAAGCAATGGCATAGGGTAGTTGTAGTTCATTAGCCATTGCAATCACGTGGTTAGGTGGATCATAAGACATGGCCACCGCTATAATTTCTAAGCCTTTTGAATGAAACTGCTGATAGAGGTCAATTAACAGCGGTATTTCCTTAAGGCACTCAGGACAGGTTGTCGCCCAAAAGGTCACAATGACGGGTTTACCTTGCAGACTCTTTAAAGCGATTTGTTGACCGGTAATGGTTGAAAACTGAACCTCTGACACGTTAAGCGTAGCGTCGTTTAGCCGGATAATAATCAGGTATATCGATACTAATAAGGCAATGGCTAGTAGCGTGAATTTAAAAATGCCAACACAATGCTTAATTTGAATCGAATTAGCTGGTTCTCGCTTTTGCATCTGAGGGCCTCACTTGATAATACCGAGATTATAGCAAAGCTGTTAAACTGTGCGCTTAATTAAAGATGATAGCAACTGGGTATGATGCAGACTATGGCTAATAAGGCTTTGAGGTAATAATGAGTTTTGATGTGATTTGCTTTGATTGTGATAGTACATTAAGCAAGATAGAAGGGATTGATGAGCTAGCAAGACGCATAGGCGTGGGAGAGGAAATGTTTAAGCTGACGGATGCAGCAATGAATGGTGAGTTGCCTTTAGAAGCTGTTTACGAAAAGCGATTGTCAATTATTAGACCTGATCAGAAGAGTATTGACTGGGTTGCTGACTTATATATTGCAGAGATCGTTGACGGCGTTAAAGAGGTGTTTTCAACATTACTGGCGCAAGGTAAAACAGTACACATTATTAGTGGCGGTTTACGTCAAGCGATATTGCCCTTAGCTCGGTATTTGGGATTACCTGAAAGTCACGTCCATGCGGTAGATATTTATTTTGATGACACAGGTGATTATCAAGGCTTTGATCAGCATTCGCCTTTAGCCAAGACCGGCGGTAAATCTGTTGTGGTGAGTGAGCTTAAAACCGATGCCTCTTTAGTTATGATCGGTGATGGTAAAACAGATTTAGAAGCCAAACAGGCAGGGGCTTATATCATAGGATTTGGCGGCGTGATTGATAGAGCCATTGTGCGGGAGTCAGCCGATTTTTATAGTACAGAAGCGTCGTTACACTTCGTATTGGATCATGTGTTGTAACTTTTTGCATCTGTAACTTATGATAATTTTAGGGATAGATCCGGGTTCAAGATTAACCGGTTACGGTATTATTGAAGATACGCCACAAGGCTATAAATATATCGCCAGCGGTAGTATTCGAATTAAAGCGGATTATTTTCCAGATCGGCTGAAACAAGTATTTGATGGTGTTTTAGAAATCATTGATAACTATAAGCCTGAACAAATGGCGATTGAACAGGTCTTTATGCATAAAAATGTGGATTCAGCTTTGAAATTGGGACAAGCGAGAGGTGCTGCTATTTGTGCGGTACAAACCCAAGGTATCGCGGTCTATGAATATGCCCCCCGGCAGATAAAACAGGCCGTGGTGGGTAAGGGGGCTGCTGATAAACTTCAGGTGCAGCACATGGTCAAGATTTTATTAAATGTACAGGGTGAATTATCTTTGGATGCCAGTGATGCGTTAGGAATTGCTATTTGTCATGGTAATTATCAGCAAACTGCTAAAATGCTCAGTAATCAAGGAATGGTGAGATGATTGGTTTTTTGCGCGGCAGATTAGTTCATAAGGCACCACCTTTTCTAATCATGGATGTTAATGGGGTCGGGTATGAAGTGGAAGCACCTATGACCACCTTTTATGATTTACCTGCACTGAATGAAGAAATAAAACTGCATACGCATTTAGTAGTTCGAGAAGATGCACATATTTTATTTGGCTTTTCTGCTGAGGCGGAGCGCACTCTATTTAGACTCTTAATTAAGGTTAACGGGGTAGGGCCTAAGTTGGCCTTGGCTATCTTATCAGGGCAGAGTGCTGATGAATTTTATCGCTGTATTCAGGATAATGATTCACTAGCGCTGGTACGTTTGCCGGGGGTCGGCAAAAAGACCGCAGAGCGTTTAATTATTGAGATGCGCGATAGATTGCCAGATTTGGACGTATCAACTGCCACGAATACCGATAATGCCGGTGCCGTTACATCGGTACCCGCAGTAGGTAATCCTAAGCAGGAAGCGATCAGCGCCCTGTGTTCCCTGGGATACAAACCATTGGATGCGAGTAAAATGATTCAAAATATTAGCGTTGAAGGCAAGACTTGCGAGGCTATTATTCGCTTGGCACTACAAGGTGCCGTAAGATGATTGAAAGCGACAGACTGATAACTGCTCAACGTCATACCGATGAAGAACGGCAAGATAGGGCTATACGGCCTAAAAAGCTGGCAGATTATGTGGGACAGAAAGAGTTGTGCTCGCAAATGGAAATTTTTATCCAGGCCGCCACAGCGCGTCATGAGGCTTTGGATCACGTGCTTATTTTTGGTCCCCCAGGATTAGGTAAAACTACATTGGCTAATATCATCGCAGCCGAAATGTGTGTTAAAATTCGCCAGACATCAGGGCCTGTATTGGATAAGGCTGGGGATCTAGCTGCGTTATTGACTAATCTTGAGGCTCATGATGTATTGTTTATTGACGAAATACATCGTTTGAGTCCAGCGGTTGAAGAGATTTTATATCCTGCTATGGAAGATTATCAGTTGGATATCATGATTGGTGAGGGGCCGGCAGCACGCTCAATTAAATTGGATTTGCCGCCTTTTACTCTGGTTGGTGCAACCACTCGTGCGGGTCTATTGACCTCGCCTTTGCGCGATCGTTTTGGGATAGTACAACGGTTAGAGTTTTATACGGTTGATGAATTAGCCAGCATTGTTTTACGGTCTGCAAAAGTGTTGGGCATTGTTATGCAACAAAAGGGTGCTTATGAAATTGCCCGTCGGTCTAGAGGAACTCCCCGAATTGCTAATCGTCTATTAAGACGCGTGCGTGATTATGCTGAAGTAAAAGGTAATGGCTCGATAACGGAAGAGTCTGCTATTCAGGCTTTGGATATGTTACGGGTTGATACTAATGGCTTTGATGCATTAGACCGTAAGCTATTGATGACCATGATCGAGAATTTTGCCGGTGGCCCGGTTGGGCTTGATACGCTAGCCGCTGCTATTAGTGAAGAGCGAGGTACCATTGAGGATGTATTAGAACCTTATTTGTTACAGCAAGGTTTTATTATGCGTACCCCTCGTGGTCGTGTTGTTACCCAGAATGCGTATTTACACTTCGGCTTGTCTCCCCCTCGTTCAGTAGGGGTGCCTGAAGATTTATTTGAATAATGAGTAGATAGTCGTCGAATATTAATCCGGTTTTTTATTGTTTGAGTATCACTAAATCGATGTTATTTAAAAAATTTATCTGGCTCGTACGTGTTTATTATGAAGATACTGATGCGGGTGGTGTGGTTTTTTATGCCAATTACCTGAAGTTTTTTGAGCGGGCAAGAACCGAGATGCTTAGATCTGTCGGTTTTGAACAGGATGAGCTTATCACAAAAGAAGGTGTTCTTTTTGCGGTTCGTTCTGTGCAAGTGGATTATCTTCTTCCTGCTCGGTTTAATGAACAAATACTGGTGAGTACAGAGGTGGTGCTGGCTAAAAAGGCCAGTATTAATTTTGAGCAACAGATTACAAGAGGTGATGACGTTTTATGTAAGAGCATTTGTCGTATCGCCTGTTTGGATGCCCATACCCTGCGTCCTAAAGCAATTCCTGAAAACTTATTAGAGCTGTTAAAGAATGAATACTGATTTATCCATTTTCCATTTAGTCAAAGAAGCCAGTTTTGTTGTTCAATTTGTCATGATGTTACTGTTAGTGGCGTCATTGGCATCGTGGACATTTATTTTTTCAAAGCGTAAAGAGCTTAATAGAGCGATTGAAATTACCGATGAGTTTGAAGATCAGTTTTGGTCGGGGGTTGCTTTAGCTGATCTGTATCGAAAACTGGCGGCAAAGGATTTTGAACCAGAAGGTATCGAGAAGATATTTCTGGCCGGCTATAAAGAGTTTTCCAGAATGAGACAGGCGGGTAATGTCGAGCCTGGCGTACAGGTCGAAAGCGCACAGAGGGCTATGCGCATCGAGTTATCACGTGAATTGGAAAGACTGGATGAGCATCTGGCTTTTCTTGCTACGGTCGGATCTATCAGTCCCTATATTGGTTTGTTCGGTACGGTGTGGGGTATCATGAATTCATTTATGTCATTGGGTAATGTGAAACAGGCAACCTTGGCACAAGTTGCTCCTGGTATTGCTGAAGCTCTGATTGCGACAGCGATTGGTCTGTTTGCGGCTATCCCGGCGGTTATCGCCTATAACCGATTTTCTACCCGCCTGGACAGACTGACCGGTCGATATGAACTATTTGTTGAAGAGTTTGTTGTTCTATTACAAAGGCAGGCACATCAAAAATGAGTGGACCACAGGTAGGCAGAAGAAATGGGCGTAGAAAGCCTATGGCGGAGATCAATGTTGTTCCTTACATTGACGTTACTTTAGTTTTGCTGATTATTTTCATGATTACGACACCGATGCTACAAACGGGCGTAGACGTCGATCTTCCTCAGGCACAATCGAAAACAGTAGAATCTGATGGTGAAGGTGATAATCCGCCTATCATTATTTCAATTAAAGTCGAGGGGCAATATTACATCAAGTTTGATAATCAGACCGATGTGCCGATATTACCTGAGGATATCAATGAGCGTGTAGCACAGGTATTAAGCAATAAGCCAAGAACACAAGTGCTTATTAATGCGGATAAAGGCGTGAATTATGGCACAGTGGTTACAGTGATGGCTGCACTGAAGAATGCGGGTGTACCTACTGTAGGATTAATGACCAAGCCGGAAGAACAATAGAGCTACATGGATAACGAAAGAAGATTTACTTGGCCTTTTTTACTGGCTTTAGCTTTACATCTTATCCTATTGGGTTTGTTTGTATTAAGTGCCCTCTATAAACCACAGGTTAAAGAAGCTGAATCCGAGCCAGTAACCGAAGTTATCCATGCGACGATGATTGATACTGCCAGTTTGCAGGCCGAAGCGAACGCTATTAAAAAGGCTAAGGCAGCAAAGGCGCAAGCAGAGAAGGAAAGACTTGAAGCTAGAGAAAAAGCCGAATTAGAAGCAAAGCAGGCTGAAGCGGCTGCTCAGGCTAAAGCCGAAACCGAAAGACAGGCTAGAGCTGAAGAGGCTGAGCGGGTTAATGAGGAAGCAGAAGCAGCCGCACGGGCAAAAGCTGATGCCGAAAAACAGGCCAAGGCAGAAGCGGCAAAACAGGCGAAGGCTGAAGCAGAAGCAGCCGCTAAAGCAGAAGCAGCGGCAGTTGCACGATCAGCGGAAAAACAGGCCAAGGCAGAAGCGGCAAAACAGGCGAAGGCTGAAGCAGAAGCAGCCGCTAAAGCAGAAGCAGCGGCAGTTGCACGATCAGCGGAAAAACAGGCCAAGGCAGAAGCGGCAAAACAGGCG
>CAIMEB010000245.1 GCA_903839855.1 uncultured Methylococcaceae bacterium | reverse complement strand
GTTTCAGCTTTTTACAAAATCCGCATCTATGCCCGCGTGAAGTATATTGCGCGTTTTAAGTGTTATCGATACGGCTATGGCTGCGACTATACTGCGTTAAAAAAGATTGCCAAAAATGAAAATCAAGACTAACATCTAAGCCGATGTAGCTCAGTTGGTAGAGCAATTCATTCGTAATGAATAGGTCACGAGTTCGAATCTCGTCATTGGCTCCACCCACCCAGCTGATTGATAAAAACGGTGTGAATCGTTCAGTCTAATGGGTGGATTTCAGAGACAATAGACTAACAATCTCTTTTTTGTCCCTTTCAGGATTAATCACCGTATCAAGAAGAAATACTCGGTCATTTTCAATCCCACCTTTCTGAACAATTAACTTTGCAATAGCTTGAGCTCGGTCTGAGGCGAGGTGCTTAAGTCGTTCCTGATCGGGTTTAAGGGTAGAAAAAAGCTTTTGCTTTGCAACCTCATAAATATCACCTTCTTTGGGAGCAACCAGTTTTGGCGTGCCTAAAATTGATTGTTCTGTTAGTGTCGGGAATTTTTCTGATAACTCTTTTGCTAACAAGCGAATATAATCATCAACTGAAAGATCAATATATTCGGCGCGGGTTATTTTCCCTCCATTCTTATTAATTTCAGCCGCTTTTGATTTTCTTAAGTGATCCATTACCGCGCCCTCTAACATTGCTGGCCAATCTAATTCCTGATAAGCGACACCTTTAATTTCCAGGCTTAAATCAGGTCGATCTTTTAACGCTTTGGCTAAACCCTCCAGTTCATTCATCTGTTGTTGATTTAACATGGCACCACCGGCAGCAAAGCTAACGGTACTCAAATCTTCTTCACTACCCATCATCGATATTAATGAGCTAAATGGCGAAGTGATAATTTTGGATAGTACATTTAGAAAGGCATCACCAATGAGGCTACCAATACTAAATTCTGGATCTTCCAGGCTTCCAGTGATGGGGAAGTCAATTTTTATTTTGCCATTTGAATCTTTTAACAGTGCAATAGCGAGTTCAAGGGGTAATGAAACTGCATTGGGATTTTCCACCTTTTCACCCAGTTCGAATTGATCCATCAAAATATGGTTGGAAGCAGTCAGATTTTTATCGACCACGTTATACTCCAGGCCTAAATTCAATTTGCCCTTTTCGATTTTATAACCTGCAAACTCTGCCATATAAGGCGATATGAAAGGCATCGACATGCCTTGAAAATTCATCTCGATAGTGTAATTTCCCAGATAGGGGCTAATTGATCCTTTGATATCAACCGGTGAAAAGTCGTAAGTCTTGCCTTTTAAATCAATTTTGATCTCAGATTTTTGATCCGAAGAAATACCATTGGCGCTTCCATCCAGACTTTCAATTTCCGCAGCAAAAGGCAGTACAAGTGATAGGTCAGAAAAATCAGAAGAACCATCGGTTAACTGAAATTTATCCAGTTTAAAATAAGGTTTGGATTGTTCGGAATCCGGCGGCTTGACAGTGCTTGTTTTAATGGATCTTTCTGATTTGCTGTCATCAGCAGCAACGAAGATATCGGCAAAGTTTATCGTTTTGTCTTTTCTGATGATAACTCTGGCATAAGGTTTATCGATAACAAGCTCTTTGGCGGTGTAGCGGTTCGATATCAAATCAATATCCATATCTTTTAGGCTAAGTTTTTTCCATTTTACCAAGTCTTTATAGAGTTTCCGGTCACGACTGATTAAGTCAGAAATTTCGCTATCACCCTTAAATTTAATATCCAGCTTATTATTTTCAGCCATGCTCAAGGATGCTTGACCATTGATGTTCAAAGTGCCGTCAATGATATCAAGACGGGCAAATTTATCCATATAAGACTGAAAGTTATCTAAGGCAACTGTTTTGATATCAACAGTTGATTGAATATTAAAGGGTTCGATGACAGTGTCACCATTAAGTTTGATTAAGCCCGTTTTATTGAGGCCAATACTAAGCTGGAAAAGGGATTTTGCATTCTTTTCGGTACTGAATTGGCTTAGTTTAAAGTTGATAGGCTTTACGTCGAACAAGGCAGGTGTTTTGAGAGACTTATCTTCAAATCCTATTCCTAGATTGTCTAAATTAAGGTTATTGACATGGATTAACCACGGTGCTTTTATTGGTGCAGGTGGTTGAGCCTGGATTGGGGCAGGATGAGTGGGTTCAGTAGACAGGGGAGTGGAAAACAGGGATTGGTAGTTTACAATGCCCTCCTGAGTCAGCCAGGCATTGATGTTTGCATTGTCGACAGTCAATGACCCAATACCAAGTTCCTGCTTGCTGGTGCTAACGTCTATTCCTCGTAATCTTAAGGTGGGGATTTTGACCAGTACCTTATGTTGTTCATTTTCGTATAATTCTAATCCTTTAACATCGAGTTGGCTTTCGCTGATTGAAAAATCTAGCACATGATTTGCATAAAAAGCAGTGTAATTGGCTTTTAATATGAGAGATGGGATTTTAAACGAAATTTTGTTCGGATTTAGTCCTGTCAGATTAATATTTTGTAAGTCGACTCGGGTGTTGTCTGTCTTAAACTCAAGTCCGTTTTTAGTGTTGTTAACGACGTAATCTGCTTCAAATGTCGCGGTGCCTTTTAAGTCAAGGCGCATTTTATCTTGCAATATCAGTTCTGAAAGCCCTTCCAATTTTATATCATTGATTTTTATTTTACCTAAAGAATGGAGTGGGCTAATGTTAATTTCACCATTCCACTCCAATTGTCCTCCTGAATTAAGTACCATAGAAAGGTTAATTCTAGATTTCTGATCAGTATGAGTGCTGAAGTTCTCGATTTTGAGATTAATCGGCAGAATGTCTTCCTTTATTGGCTTGGCTAATAAAGGATCTTCAAAGCTCAGTTTTCCTTCGGTCAGAGAGAGTACAGAAATAATCAGAGGAAACAGTTTGGCTGGTTCATTGGGTTTTTCAGTTTTTTTTGTTTTGAGTAGGTCGTTAAAGTTAAATTCACTGTCTTTTTGTTTCGTAATACGAACAAACAATTTATTGAGCCAAACCTTATCAAAGACCAAAGCTGATTGTTTAATTGATTGCAGTGCATTAATTTCAAGATCGAAATTATCGAATGAAGCAAAGACTTGACCATTAAGTTCTTGTATTTCAAAACCCTTAATACTGGCAGATAGCAAAAAAGGGTTCAAATAAATAGTTCCGAGTTTTATGTCTCTACCCGTTTCTCTTTGAATGAATTCAGGTAACTTCCATTTTATTAATGATGGAATAAGAACAAAACCGAATATACTGTAAATAGAAGCTATGCTACAAACTATAAAAAAGTACTTTAGCGGTTTTTTGTATATTTCTGGAATGTTCTTCATAAATGTTCATAAGAGTGCCTGAAAGTATTTCAGCTTCATCTTACCATTTTCTATAAAAACATCCTTTGCTTTTATAGTGTGAGAGTAATTCAGTTGCGCTAAATTGTGAGAAATTTTCGGCCATGAAAATAGTGTAATGTAAGTTTGGGAGTACTAACTGTGAAAGCAAAAAATATACCAGCTTGTTGAATTTAGCATGCTATTTGAAATGGCTTTGTATTTATAGCTTTAGACCCTGATGAAAAATTGTTATGGGGTGGTAGTACGGCATTGAAGAAAAAAGTTGGTGCTATAAGAACAGTGTATCCGCAGCTGTTGCTGGTTTATAAGCACATCACATTTTTAAGCTACATTTTTTATTAATGCCACAAAGTCATCTGCAGGGAGCGGTTTGGAAAAGTAATAGCCTTGGACGAAGTCACAACCTGCGGCAGTTAATAAATCAAGTTGTACTTTAGTTTCCACGCCTTCGGCAATAACTTTTAAGCCCAATTTGTGAGCCATCAGGATAATGGCCTCGGAAATTGCCATTTCAGGCGAACCCAATCTTAAGTTTCGGGTAAATGATTGATCGATTTTAAGGTAATCGATGTCAAATGTGTATAAGTAGGATAGCGACGAATACCCTGTGCCAAAATCATCAATGGCCACTTCAATTCCCGCGTCGCGAAATTGCATTAACCTATTTTTGACTCCAGCATCTAAATTCAGCAACAGCCCTTCGGTAATTTCCACTACAATTTGTTTTGGATCAAGCTCCAGTTCCTTTAAGTAATTTACCCAATCCTCGCTCTTTTGCTGTTCACAAAATTGCAAAGGTGATTTATTGACGCTGATTTGAAAAGCCTGCTGACTGACATTACTGATATGTTTTGCAAAATAACAGGCTTCTTTGAAAACCCAGTCTCCTATCTTAACGATGAGCCCGGTTTCTTCGGCTATAGGAATAAACTCTGCAGGGCTTATTAATCCACGGATCGGATGACGCCAGCGTATCAATGCCTCAGCTTTATGAATTTTGCCAGTGGCTATTTCAACAATAGGCTGATAAAACACACAGAATTGCATTTCAGTTAAAGCGCTATGTAGCTCTGCGGAAAGCCTAAGCCGTTCGAGTGCTGATTTCTGCATATCGCCGGTAAAAAAACTGAAACAATTACGCCCTGATTGTTTGGATTGATACATGGCCTGATCGGCATTTTTGATCAAGTCGTCTGTCGTATTTCCGTTGTTGGGGTACATGGAAATACCGATACTGCAGGAGGTATAAATCAATTCATTATTGAGTTTTAATGGCTGACTAAGGCTGGCGAGAATTTTTTCGGCAATGATTTCGGCATGACAATGATCATCCAACTCGGTCAAAATAATCATAAACTCATCACCGCCAAGTCGAGAAACTGTATCGGAAGCACTTACACAGTTAGTTATGCGTTTGGTTACTTCTATCAGTAAGAAGTCACCCACCTGATGACCCAAGGTATCGTTTATCTCTTTAAATCGATCCAGATCGATTAACAACACAGCAAGCGTGCTGTTAATTCGTTCGGCTATATAGATTTTCTGCTCCAGACGGTCTATAAACAGTCGGCGGTTGGGTAGATTGGTCAGTGCGTCGTAATTGGCTTGGTGCCAAATCAATGCCTCGTTTTTCTTGACGTCGCTAATGTCAGAAAATTGACAGATGTATCGGTCAATCTTTCCGTTACTATCCGTGATAACGTTTATAGTCATCTTTTTGGTGTGTAGTTCCCCGTTTTTCTTTTTATCACACATTTCACCCTGCCAGAAATGATTATTGATAATCGAGTCCCACATTGCTTGGTAGAAATCCTTGTTATGCTTGCCAGAGCTAAATATTTTGGGGTTTTTGCCTAATACATCATCCAGGGTATACCCTGTTATTTGGGTAAAGGCGGGGTTAACACCGATAATCAGGTTTTCAGAGTCAGTGACCAACATGGCTTCACTACTACATTCGTAGATAGAAGCGGCTAATTTCAACTTTTCTTCAGCTTTTTGATCATTGGTAATGTCACGGGACAAGCCAACAGTGCCTTGTAACTGACCATTTACATCGATCACAGGCGATTTAAAGGTTTCTGTCCAATGCTCCTTGCCTAGATTAAGTGTTTTTTCAATTAGCCTTTTTTGCAGGAGGTTTTGTTGGACTTCCAGGTCAGTACGTCGATAATGCTCAGCCAACTTTTCAGGCCAGAAATCAAAATCGTTTTTCCCGGCAACGTTGTCATCGTAAGTTAAACCGACTGCATTTTTCCAGGCTTGATTAGCGCTAATGTAGTTGCCTTCACAGTCTTTCATCCAGGCTAAAAACGGCAGGTTATCGTACATGGCCCGTAAGCTGGCTTCAGACTTGAAAAGTCTTTGCTGAGAGTGTTTCAACTCGGTAATATCAGTGATCAGTACAAAAAAGCCATTAATTTGGGCATCAGTCACATCCGGAATGTAGTGCGCCTGGACAAAACGTTCAACGCCTGAGGCATCAGTAAGCAGGCGCTCAAAAAATTGCCGCTCTCCTACCAGTGCGGCTTGAATATAAGGCAAGTTTAAATTATAAAGCCGCTCTCCTAAAAGTTCACAAAGATGCATCCCTGCCATGGTTTCTGGAGTCACTCCAAACCACTCTTCATAAGCCTTATTTGCGAAGCAGTTGATCAGGTTACTGTCCCAATAGGCAATCATCGCAGGTAGATGATTGTGTATGGTTTCCAGTTTTTGTTGGCGCTTTAATAATGACTCTTCGCGTTGTAGCAGCTTTTCTTCACCCTCAAGTATGAATTGCAAGGCAGTTCTCAAAGTCAAATTCTCAATGCATAATTCTGACTTATGTTTTTGTAATTCATTAATACGCTTTTGATATCTCTCTGAAATAATCAGCTCGTGCGATGCAGAAGCAACTAATGCCTGAGCGTATTGCAAAACCAGCTCAAGTACATTTTCAAGATTATCTTGTTGCAATTTCATCATAATTTATCTGATAGTAACTAACCTGCATAAATATAACAAAAGCTCTGCGATTTGTCTCAAGCATTTTGGTAGCGACAAGCTATAGAATATATTGCGTATAGTTATTTATTATTTCTGGGTAAAGGGCAATGATTTCGACCTATTAATTGGTAAAAAGCACACCAACTAGCCCAGCTCTCATAAAATGTGAAAACTGAAAATCCAAAGGCAACCCAACTACTTTGCCAGTAAGCATAGCCCAGTAGAAAAATACCTATAGCTATTCGAATAATACGATCTGGGATGCCTATGTTTGGTGTCATAATAGTTTCCACTATATTAATTTAAAAATCGATTACGTTGTATTTTAATGTACTTCATTGGAGAAAAAAACCGCAGTTATTCTCCAATGAAGTATATTTTAAAAACGGTTAGATGATTATTTGAACATTTGTCGATTGTGTTTTAACCATCCAGCAGGATGGCGACTAACGTTGTGCGGTTGTGCACAGTTTGATTTGACAGACTACGAGGGCGCTAACTTTAAACTGACCCCCGCTTACATAGGGAATCTACCTTTTGCATTTAGCCACATAGATCACTGATGTTTAATAGGTGTTATAATGCAACATAACCAGTTATTCGCTCTTTGTGAAGGTAATTTATTGAATTTTAACGATTTAGGTTTTGTATAATCATAATCCACTGAAATAATTTTGTTAATAACAATGTGTTATATCTAATAGCGAAAAATGGGACATAAGTAAAACTAACGTAATATCCTTATTTAAAGGAACAGATAGATTGCAGATTGAGGAAGGAAAGGAAAGTAAGATGACAAACAAAATGATAAACAGACTGGTATGGTTAATAAAACTAGCTATCAAGTGGGCGCCAAAAAAGATAGTCATGCGAGTTGCAAACTATAAACTTAAAGGACTTGCAGACGTTAAGGATTATGCCGTAGACCTTGATGCTAAAACCGCTTATGCGCACATCCATTTATACGGTGAAGCCGAATCGATTGAAGTGTGGGTAGAGAACTTTGGTATCCTGCTCGAAGGAAACTCTTACACGTTTATTCTTCATCAGGCTAAATCAAATAAGCCTTGGCTTAATAACTCATTTGCTTTTGTTCTTGGAAAAGCCTGGAAAATACCGGTTATTCCGCAATTGACCCCCTTTATGCCGCTGGCTTATGCTTTATTAAAGTTAGAGATTCCAGTGCAGAAAGTAGTGGGCTACATTGAAAGTAGCCGTTGAATCGCTACCTATTTTAATGCAGGTTTTAATAATAGTTAATGACCAAAGTGATATAATTTTGTATAGTGATAGGGTTTGATTTTTTATAGCGGGATGAACATTCAACGGCTCATCCCGTTTTGTCTATTTGAGGTAAGTTGTTTGGTTAAGTCTGCATTATTAGTGTTAGAAGATGGAACAGTATTTAACGGTGTATCGATAGGTGATGACGGTTGTTCTGTAGGTGAGGTCGTTTTTAATACTGCGATGACGGGGTATCAAGAAATTCTCAGCGATCCTTCTTATGCGCAGCAAATTGTGACATTAACTTATCCCCATATTGGGAATGTGGGCACCAATAGCGAAGATGATGAGTCTGCGGGTGTTTTTGTCAGCGGCTTGGTGATTAGAGATTTACCCATTCTAGCCAGTAACTGGCGCAGTGAAAAAACCTTGCAGCAATATCTATTAGATAACAAGGTAGTTGCTATCGCTGATATTGATACCCGGAAATTAACACGTTTATTGCGCGATAAAGGCGCACAACGCGGTTGTATCATTGCGGGGGATTCTATTTCTGTGGAGACTGCCACAGCGGCGATTGAAGGTTTTCCCGGTTTAAAAAGCCTGGATCTGGCCAAAGAAGTGACAGTTACTGAGTCTTATGAATGGACTGAAAACACTTGGAGCTTAGAAGACGGTCATACCCAAGGTCAAAATTTAACGAAGCATGTAATCGCATATGACTTTGGCGTTAAGCGTAACATTCTTAGATTGTTGGTTAATCGTGGTTGTCGAGTGACGGTTGTTCCTGCGACAACAGCCGCTGAAACAGTTTTGGCGCTGAAGCCAGACGGGGTGTTTTTATCAAATGGCCCGGGTGATCCAGAGCCGTGTATTTATGCGATTGACGCCATAAAAACGATTCTTGAGAGCAAAACCCCAGTGTTTGGTATTTGTTTAGGTCATCAGTTATTGGCATTAGCCAGTGGTGCAAAAACTGAAAAGATGAAGTTCGGCCATCATGGCGCGAATCACCCCGTGCAAGAAATTGCCACTGGTCGCGTAATGATCAGTAGCCAAAATCATGGCTTTGCAGTGAATGAGGCTAGTTTACCCGACAATGTAGTTGCTACTTATCGCTCGTTATTCGATGGTAGTTTGCAAGGTATTAAACGCACTGATGTCCCTGCGTTCAGTTTTCAAGGGCACCCAGAAGCCAGTCCGGGACCGAATGATGTGGAATCTTTATTCGATGAATTCATCAAGATAATGAATGAAGCAAGCCAACAATAAATACACTATTAGAATTATAAAATGCCAAAAAGAACCGACATAAAATCGATTTTATTATTAGGCGCTGGTCCAATTGTTATTGGTCAGGCCTGTGAGTTTGATTATTCTGGTACGCAAGCCTGTAAAGCACTCAGGGAAGAAGGTTATCGCGTTATTCTAGTGAACTCTAATCCTGCGACGATTATGACGGATCCTGATATGGCGGATGCTATTTATATCGAGCCCATTGACTGGAAAACCGTTGAAAAGATTATAGCCAAAGAACGCCCCGATGCTATTTTGCCCACGATGGGTGGGCAAACAGCGTTGAACTGTGCCTTAGATCTTGATGCGAATGGCGTATTAGCAAAATACAACGTAGAAATGATTGGTGCGACTAAAGAAGCCATTAACATGGCAGAAGATCGGCAGTTATTTAATGAAGCCATGAGGCGAATAGGTTTTGAAGTGGCAAAATCTAAAATTGCTCACTCCATGGAGGAAGCCTTAGCCGCTCAAAAAGAAGTCGGTTACCCAACAGTTGTGCGTCCGTCGTTTACTATGGGCGGCAGTGGCGGCGGTATTGCTTATAATAAACAAGAGTTTGTTGAAATTTGCGAACGCGGTTTGTATTTATCACCGACCAACGAGTTATTGATTGAAGAATCAGTATTGGGCTGGAAAGAATATGAAATGGAAGTGGTGCGTGATTCTAAAGATAATTGCATCATTGTTTGTTCTATTGAGAACTTTGATCCTATGGGTGTACATACCGGTGATTCGATTACCGTAGCCCCTGCGCAAACCTTAACGGACAAAGAATATCAAATCCTGCGTAATGTTTCGATAGCGGTCTTACGTGAGATTGGTGTTGATACCGGAGGTTCTAACGTTCAGGTAGCCATTAATCCGGTTAACGGTCGTATGATTGTGATTGAGATGAATCCGCGGGTGTCGCGTTCTTCTGCTTTAGCCTCTAAAGCGACGGGATTCCCCATTGCTAAAGTCGCTGCTAAGTTAGCGGTGGGTTATACCCTTGATGAGTTGAAGAATGAAATTACGGGCGGTGCAACACCCGCGTCCTTTGAGCCGACGATTGATTACGTTGTAACAAAAGTGCCACGATTTACTTTTGAGAAATTTCCCCAAGCGGACGATCGTTTAACCACACAAATGAAATCAGTGGGCGAGGTGATGGCGATTGGCCGAACTTTTCAAGAGTCATTGCAGAAAGCCTTGCGTGGTTTAGAGATTGGCATTAGTGGTTTGGATGAAATTGTCGACCTGAATGCCGATGATGCAAAAGAAAAGATGCACAGGGAAATGCGGCATCCGGGGCCAGACCGGTTATTGTATGTGGCGGATGCGTTTCGTAGCGGTATGTCGGTAGAGGAGATTCATGAGGTTTGTAAAATTGACCCTTGGTTCTTGGCTCAGCTTGAAGATTTGATTATTACTGAGCAATCCCTGTCCACGAAGACGCTGTCTACTCTAGTCGCTGGCGAGCTTTATAAGTTAAAGCGTAAAGGCTTCTCAGATAAGCGTATTGCTAAATTGCTGAATGCCTCTGAGAATGAAGTGCGTAATACTCGACATAAGCTGAATATTCGTCCAGTTTATAAGCGTATTGATTCCTGTGCGGCTGAATTTTCATCCGATACTGCGTACTTATATTCGACCTATGATGAAGAGTGTGAAGCGCGGGTGTCTGATAAAGAAAAAATCATTATCTTAGGTGGTGGGCCTAATCGTATTGGTCAAGGGATTGAGTTCGATTATTGTTGTGTTCATGCGGCGTTAGCTCTGCGTGAAGACGGTTATGAAACCATTATGATTAACTGTAATCCTGAAACGGTGTCAACGGATTTTGATACCTCTGATCGTTTATATTTTGAATCATTAACGTTAGAAGATGTCTTGGAAATTGTGCATCTTGAAAAGCCTAAAGGCGTCATTGTTCAATATGGTGGGCAGACGCCTTTAAAATTGGCAAGAGCACTGGAGGCAGCGGGTGTGCCTATTATTGGTACTTCACCTGATTCCATTGATTTGGCAGAAGACAGAGAACGCTTCCAAAAGTTATTAGAACGATTGGGATTAAAGCAACCGCCTAATGGCACGGCGCGTTCGATTGAGCAAGCGCTTATTGTCGCTAAAGAGTTGGGCTATCCTTTGGTGGTTAGGCCTTCTTATGTATTGGGTGGTCGTGGTATGGAAATAGTCTTCAATGACGAAGGCTTGCAGCGCTATATGAAAGAGGCAGTCAGTGTCTCGAATGATGCACCTGTTTTACTTGATCGCTTTTTGGATGATGCGGTAGAAATGGATGTGGATGCTATCTATGATGGTGAGCGTATCTTGATTGGTGGTTTGATGGAGCATATTGAACAAGCGGGTGTACACTCGGGTGATTCTGCCTGTTCGTTACCACCTTATGATCTTGTGCCCCGTATTCAGGATGAGTTACGTAAACAAGTGGCTAAAATGGCTGAAGCACTGGGTGTTAGGGGGTTAATGAATACTCAGTTCGCCATTCAGGGTGACGATATTTACGTACTTGAAGTGAATCCAAGAGCATCACGTACTGCGCCATTCGTTTCTAAAGCGACCGGCTATCCCTTGGCAAAAATTGCCGCGCGGGTGATGGTGGGACAAACATTGGCGCAACAAGGTATGACTGAAGAACGTATACCTGGTTACTATTCAGTTAAGGAAGCGGTGTTTCCTTTTGTGAAGTTTCCGGGGGTTGATCCTTTACTGGGCCCTGAAATGAAATCGACGGGCGAAGTAATGGGTGTTGGTAAAACCTTTGGTGAGGCTTTTGCCAAATCACAGCGGGCTGCGGGTGTCAGCTTGAATGAGAGTGGCAAAGTACTGATTAGTATTCGTGACAATGATAAGTCTAAAGTGGCTGATATCGCGAAGATGTTGGTCGATAAAAAGTATGAGATTGTGGCTACAAATGGTACCGCAAAGTTTATTAGAGCCGCCGGTATTCCTTGTGAGGTCGTCTATAAGGTCAACGAAGGACGTCCGAATGCGGTTGATATGATTAAAAATGATCAGATTCAGTTGATCATTAATACCACCGAAGGGAAAACCGCTATTTCAGACTCGTTCGCTATGCGTAGAGAAGCCTTGCAGCATAGAGTGGCTTATTATACGACGATGGCAGGTGCGCGGGCGGCTTGCTACGCCTTAGGCGAATTAGAAGCAGGTGATGTGAATTGTTTGCAAGACTTACACAGTAGTTTAATTTGAAATGGTTAGAATGGTTAGGGTATAAGGGTAATGAAGAATGATTAATGGAGTTTATAGAAAATGATAAAAGTACCGCTCACCGTTAAAGGCGCCGAGAAACTGCGTGCAGAGTTGGATGAGTTAAAATCTTTTGTACGCCCTCGTATTATCGCGTCTATTGCCACTGCTCGTGCGCACGGTGATTTAAAGGAAAATGCTGAATATCATGCAGCAAAAGAGCAACAAAGCTTTGCAGAGGGACGTATCGCTGAAATTGAGGGCAAGCTATCTAATGCACAGATTATTGATGTCACTAAAGTCGATGCTAATGGTAGGGTAGTTTTTGGGGCAACGGTTGAAATAGAGGATATCGACGCCGAGAAAAAAGTCACTTATCAGATTGTTGGTGAAGACGAGGCTAATATTAAAGAGGGTCGTATATCAATCGGATCACCGATTGCAAGGGCGCTGATTGGAAAAGAAGTTGAAGATGTCGTGACGGTTAAAGCACCCGGTGGCGATGTTGATTATGAGATTATTTCAATTAAATATATTTAATTGACTGATCATTTAGTTAAGGCGAAAGAATAAGTTCATTGTCCTTTCGCCTTACGCACGTTTATTTATTGGGATTTGGTCGATAAATAACTGCGATTTGACCAATTGTTTGAATGAGTTCTGCGCTAGCTTCTGTACACATTTGCTCAATAATTAACTTTCGTTCATCGCGCTCTGCACGTATTCTTACTTTAAGTAACTCGTGTGTATTAATCGCTATGTTTAGTTCTGCAAGTACGGCGACAGTAAGACCTGATTGTCCAATCATAACGACGGGTTTTAACGTATGAGCCTCAGCTCGGAGTTTTTTCTTGTCTGCAGTGTTCACTCATTATTCCTAAATCAAAAAGTTACCGTGTACTATACAACATATTATGGGTCGAAGTAAAAGCAGTAGTCGCTGGATGGCAGAACATTTTGAAGATGAGTATGTCAAAATGGCTCAGGCTCAGGGCTATCGGTCTCGAGCTGTGTTTAAGCTAAAAGAAATTCAGGAGAAGGATCAATTGATTAAACCAGGGATGAATATTGTCGACTTGGGAGCAGCTCCCGGTGGCTGGTCTCAGTATGCAAGGCAGTTGATGGGTAAAAAAAATAAGTTGGTGGCTTTGGATATTTTGCCTATGGATGCCTTGGAAGGTGTAGAGTTTATTCAAGGTGACTTTCGGGAAGATTCTGTGTTTGAGCAGCTTCAAGTTGCTTTAGCGGGCGCACCTGTTACATTGGTCATGTCGGATATGGCGCCCAATATGAGTGGTAATAAAGCTGTTGATATGCCTAGGGCTATTCATTTGGGGGAGCTGGCTTTAGAAACTGCAAGAGCTGTTCTAAGTAAAGAAGGTTGTTTCTTGGTAAAGTTGTTTCATGGTGAAGGCTTTGAGGCATTTTATCAGGATGTACAGCAAAGTTTTTCAAAAGTACTTATCAGAAAGCCTAAAGCATCAAGGCCACGCAGTAATGAAGTTTATATTTTGGCTAAAGGGTTTAAATAATGGAATGCTGCCCTTATATCTGCGAAACGAGAATTTGGCCTAGACTTTAGACTAGGATCAATATAAATAACGACGATCGGGAAGATGACTCCTGATATAATTAATCAGTTTTTTAAACCGACAGCCATTCGGGGCTAGGGTGTGTTTGTGAATGATATGGTAAAAAATATAATCCTGTGGGTGGTCATAGCTGTAGTGTTGATGACTCTATTTAACAATTTTGGCTCACAAGGAGAAAGAATCGATTCATCATTATCCTATTCGCAATTCATTGAGTCAGTGAAGGCGGGTCAGGTACAGCAGGTAATGATTGATGAGCACATTATTAAAGGTAAAACCCAAAATGGTCAAGTCTTTAAGACTTATGCGCCTAATGATGCGCATTTAATTGATGATCTGTTGGCGAATAATGTTGATATCAAAGCGGTTCCGCCAGAACAGCCTTCATTGTTAATGCAGTTATTGGTGTCTTTTGGACCGATGCTATTGTTGATTGCTGTCTGGGTCTTTTTTATGAGGCAGATGCAAGGTGGCGGTGCGGGTGGTCGAGGTGCTATGAGCTTTGGTAAAAGTAAAGCCCGTATGCTTGAAGAAGATCAGATTAAAGTCACTTTTGCTGATGTGGCCGGTTGTGATGAGGCCAAAGAAGAAGTCGTTGAGATGGTTGACTTCCTGAGAGATCCGGCAAAATACCAAAAGCTGGGTGGTAAAATTCCGCGTGGTGCTTTAATGATTGGGCCTCCAGGAACGGGAAAGACATTGTTAGCCAGAGCGATTGCAGGTGAAGCTAAAGTACCGTTCTTTACTATTTCCGGTTCTGACTTTGTTGAGATGTTTGTAGGGGTCGGTGCTTCGCGTGTTCGTGATATGTTTGAGCAAGCCAAGAAACATGCACCCTGTATCATTTTTATTGATGAAATTGATGCGGTCGGTCGTCAACGTGGCGCGGGTTTAGGCGGCGGTAATGATGAGCGTGAACAAACCTTAAACCAGTTACTGGTTGAAATGGATGGTTTTGAAGGTAATGAAGGCATTATCGTTATTGCTGCAACTAACCGCCCAGATGTATTGGATAAAGCCTTGTTACGTCCGGGTCGCTTTGATCGCCAGGTCACAGTGGGTTTACCTGATGTGAGGGGGCGTGAGCAAATTCTGAATGTACACATGAAAAAAGTGCCTTCCGATAATGATGTTCAAGTTAAATATATTGCGCAAGGTACACCCGGGTTTTCTGGTGCGGACTTGGCAAATTTAATTAATGAGGCTGCCTTATTCGCTGCCAGAATGAATAAGCGTGTGGTCAACATGGCTGATTTGGAAAAAGCTAAAGATAAGTTGATTATGGGTGCTGAGCGTCACACCATGGTCATGGATGAAAAAGAAAAGAAAATGACAGCCTATCATGAGGCTGGACATGCCATTGTTGGTAAATTAGTCCCAGAACACGACCCAGTTTATAAAGTGAGTATCATGCCAAGAGGTCGGGCTTTAGGTGTCACTATGTTTCTGCCAGAACGAGATCAGTACAGCGCCAGTAAACAAAAACTGGATAGTATGATTTCAAGTTTGTATGGTGGACGTATTGCAGAAGAAGTTGTATTCGGCTGGGAACAGGTGAGTACTGGCGCTTCTAATGATATTGAACGGGCGACTGAGCTAGCCAGGAATATGGTGACCAAGTGGGGTTTATCCCAACGCTTAGGGCCATTATCTTATAGTGAAGAAGAAGGTGAGGTTTTTCTGGGGCGTTCTGTGACCCAGCATAAAACAGTTGCAGAAGAAACGTCCCATACTATTGATGAAGAAATTCGTTCGTTTATCGATAGAAACTATGAGCGTGCTGAACGTATCTTAAAAGAAAATATTGATATTTTGCATTCGATGGCTGCGGCATTAATGAAATATGAAACGATTGATAAGTTTCAAATTGATGATTTGATGGCTCGTAAACCGGTAAGAGATCCTCAAGGTTGGGATGATAAGCCGCCTCGTAGTGATATTAATGTTGACGAAAAAAAAGGGCTCGATGAGAAGCAAAACGATAAAGCTATTGGGCATACTGCAGAACAAAATTAATTTGTTTTGACTATAGAATAAGGAGAGGCCTGCTGCCTCTCCTTTTTTTATTGTGTTGAAGCTTGATTATTGTAAGTTTTGATTGGTATTTTATAGGGTAAATCTCTATATTTTTAGAATGGTGAGTTTTATGGTTATGGAAAGAAAATATTTCGGTACAGATGGTATTAGGGGTAAGGTGGGTGAGTTTCCAATTACAGCAGATTTCTTACTGAAGCTCGGTTGGGCAGCAGGGAGAGTTTTTGCCAGTGAGGGGCATGGCTTTGTTCTTGTCGGTAAGGACACGCGTATTTCGGGGTATATGTTTGAATCTGCTTTGGAGGCGGGCTTATCTGCGGCGGGTGTAGATACTCGTATGTTAGGGCCCATGCCGACGCCAGGGGTTGCTTATTTGACGCGTACCTTAAGGGCAAAAGCAGGTATTGTGATTAGTGCTTCACATAATCCTTATTATGATAATGGCGTGAAGTTTTTCTCAGTACAAGGTACCAAGTTGCCTGATGATATAGAAGAAAAAATCGAGTATTATATCGACTCTCCTATGACAACGGTGGAATCGTCGGAATTAGGTAAAGCAAAGCGAGTAGTTGATGCCTCGGGTCGTTATATTGAGTTTTGTAAGGCAAGTATCCCAACACGGTTTGATTTTAGCGGTATAAAGGTGGTTGTGGACTGTGCTAATGGTGCCACCTATCATATTGCGCCGCATGTGTTTAGTGAAGTAGGTGCGCAAGTGATTGTCATCGGAGCCGATCCTGATGGACTTAACATAAATGATGAGTGTGGGGCGACAAAGCCTCAAAAATTGGTTTCCGCAGTATTAGCTTATCAAGCTGATATTGGTATTGCTTTGGATGGTGATGGTGATCGGTTAATCATGGTTGATCACAAGGGCGAAGTGGTTGATGGTGATGAACTCATTTATATCATTGCAAAATCAAAATTAAAAGTGGGGCAGTTGCCTGGGCCGGTTGTTGGTACGTTAATGACAAATCTGGGTATGGAGCATGGTCTTAATCGCTTGGGCGTCAAGTTGTTAAGGGCAAAAGTAGGTGATCGTTACGTGTTAGAGATGATGGCTGAGCACAATGGAATTCTCGGTGGAGAAAGTTCAGGACATATTATCTGTTTGGATAAAACTACAACGGGTGATGGTATTATTGCTGCCTTGCAGATTATGGCAGAAATGCATGATGCGGGTAAGAGTTTATCCGAATTAAAGTCAGGTATGCAAAAATATCCTCAAGTGTTGATCAATATTAAGACCGGCAAAACGGTCGATTTGGATAATAATTCAGCACTACAAAAAGCAGTATCTGCGGCTGAAAACAAGCTAGGTGATGCAGGGCGCGTCTTACTAAGAGCATCAGGAACTGAACCTTTAATCCGTGTTATGGTTGAAGGTGAGTCGGAAACTTTAGTCAATAATTTAGCCCAAGAATTGGCTCATGATGTTAAGAAAGCAATCGATGCTTGAATTATAAGTTATAAGGCTATATCATTAGCAGTTTGGTTCTTTGTGGGAGTAGTGTTGATGCGTCGGTCTCTGGTGGTCGGAAATTGGAAAATGAATGGAACTCGTACGAGTTCTGAGTCGCTTGCAAAAGGTGTTATTGCTGGTTTAGATTCAGATCATGCAGATATCGCTGTCTGTGTGCCTTATGTTTATTTGCCGTATATCGCTGAAGTGGTCAGAGGTACTGCGTTAGCATTAGGATCACAAAATGTTGCTGATCAAGCTTCAGGTGCCTATACAGGCGAAATTTCAGCAATTATGTTGAAAGAAATCGGTGTCACCTATGCATTGGTAGGTCACTCTGAAAGACGTAGCTATTATGGTGATACAGACGCCTCTGTTGCTGCTCGTTTTAAGCAGGCTCAAGCACAAGGTGTTGTTCCTATTCTTTGCGTGGGTGAAACGCTGGAAGAGCGCGAACAGGATAAAACTTTTGCGGTCATTAATGAGCAATTGGACGCAGTGATTGATTTAGTTGGTATTGCTGCATTTGATACTGCGGTTATAGCTTATGAACCTGTGTGGGCTATTGGCACAGGAAAAACAGCAACTGACGAGCAAGCGCAAGAGGTTCATTATTATATTCGCCAATATATTGCAGCAAAAGATCAGGCGATTGCTGATAAAATACAAATTTTATACGGTGGAAGTGCTAAGCCGGATAATGCAAAAGGTTTATTTGCCATGCCTGATATTGATGGTGGCTTAATAGGTGGGGCTTCCTTGGATGCGGAATCCTTTTTAAAGATTTTTAATTCGATTTAGAACAGTTTAGACTTTCATGTATCAGGTAATTATCGTTATTCATGTATTGCTGGGTTTAGGTATTATTGGTTTAATATTAATGCAGCAAGGTAAGGGAGCAGATGCGGGAGCCACTTTTGGTACGGGTTCTGCGGGTTCTGTTTTTGGTGCGCAAGGAGCTGCTTCATTTTTGTCACGTGCGACTGCAATTCTAGCGACATTGTTTTTTATAACAAGTTTGGGTCTTGCAATAATCAATGGTCATAAAGGTGCAGCATTTGACATTATAACTGGCAATGATGCTATTTCAGAGGTTGAAGCGCAAAAGAATGTTAATCCGCAGGTGGAAGTGCCTTTGGTTTCTGATGTGAAGACTGATGCGGCGCCTGTGGTTTCGGATATACAAAATACTGAAGTACCCAAAGCTGAAGAAATGAAGACGATAGGTGAAAAGAAGTAAATTTAAAAATTAATGCCGACGTGGTGAAATTGGTAGACACGCCATCTTGAGGGGGTGGTGACGAAAGTCGTGCCGGTTCAAATCCGGCCGCCGGTACCAAATAGGGGTTCAAGGAGACCCAACGAAGCACAAGAACCCGTAAGCCACCTGACTTAGCGGGTTTTTGTTCAACTAGATACAACGGTATTCAACCAAAAGTGTGTCCTAATTCGTGTCCTTTGTTATAGTGTGCCAAAAAAAGAACACACTTTAGGGTACGCTATGGCTAAGAACATCAATAAAGACACGGTATATAGATCAGCAAAAGAAAAAGAGTAGGAAATTCGCAAAAAATAACCTCCATTTTATTTTCTTAAATTTAAGGCGCCAACTTGTCTTTGAGACCCCTGTCATGGTCGTCAGCTTTGACTGCTTTTCTAAAGAATCTTCACGTTGGTCTGATGCCGTGTTAACCTCGTCAAGATTGTCGAAGATGGCATCTGTTTCTCCAACTTTTCTTCGCATGGTCTTCATTGGGGTCAAATTAAATTCCCTAGCGCTCGGGGTGTCTGATCTTTGTTACAGACTCCGTTCTATTGACCATTGACACGTTGGCTATATTGATACTTAAATTTACGTTTTAACAAGCCAGCGGGGTCATCAGGGATTCTTTTTAGCCATTGTTCATTAGCTTGTTGCTCTTCATCTGGGACTGGTTTTGCTTTTTCTTTATCTTCGTTGCCTGTTTCCGGCTTTTGCTCAGCTTGTTGGGTCTTATCTGTGTCTGATTTTTGTTTTTCTTTTTTAGCTTGTTGCTTCTTTTCTTCCTTAGACTTTTGTTCGTCAGCTTGCTGTTCAGATTTCTTTTCTTCTGACGCTTGGGGTTTTTTATCTTCTGAGTTATCCCCGTCTTTGTTCTGCTGAGAATCCTTTTGGGATTGGTCGTCTTTGCTATCCTGCTTATCCTGCTTATCTTGCTTATCTTGCTTATCTTGTTGATCTTGTTTTTGCTTTTCGAGTTCTTTTTCTACCAGTTCTTTATTGTATTTGGCATCGACATTATTGGGATTTAAAGAGAGAGCGTGCTCATACGCTTTTATAGCCTCTTCTAGGTGACCTGATTGAGCCAGTGCATTACCCTGATTGTAAGTACTGAGTTCCGATTGATTATTGGTTAGGCTTTTGAGAGCCTTTTCATAAGCACCCTTTTTATAGTGAGCCACTGCTTTCCAGTCAGGATTTTCAAATAAAGCCGCCGCTTGTTCAAATTGATTATTTTTAAAAGCCGTCTGTGCCTGCTGATCTTTAGTTTGCCATAAATCTTTCCATTCCAAGGCAAAACTATTTTTAGGTAGTGGCAACAGCAGGAATAAGGCAATGGCTAATAAGCCTTTTCTAAAACTCAACGCTGCTAAAGGCAGAACTAGCAATAATAACCAAGGCCCTTTGTCATCCCATTGCTCTAGTAATATATTTTTATTTTCTTTACCGTCTTGTTGAACTGGTTGATCTATAGTTGCTAATAGGGTTTTGATATCTGCATCATTGGCAGTGATGGTTTGGTAATAGCCTTTACCTGCCCCAGTCAGCTTTATCATTTCGTCGGCATTTAATTTAGGAACTACGATGTGGCCTTGGTCATCTTTTAGAAAGCCACCTTCAGATAAGGCAATAGGAGCTCCCTCATTTGTACCAACGCCTAATATAGAGAGAGTGTAGCTTTCCAGGTTACTTGCCGCATTTAAGTCATCATCGTTGACACTGTCAGTTACTAAGAGTATTTGACCTTTTTGAAGTCCTGCCTGTTTAAACAGTTCAACGGCTTTATTAAGGGCAAGTGCTGTATTATTACCTTCACTGGGCATAATATCAGTCACCAGCGCAGGTAGTTGGCTTTTTATCGTTTCAGCATCATCGGTTAAGGGGGTGACCGTAAAGGCATCACCCGCATAAACCAGTAATGCCGTTTGACCATCTCTGCGTTGTGTTAGGATATCGGCAATTTTGTAGCGTGCTTTTGTTAAGCGATTGGGCTTAATATCTTCAGCATTCATTGAGCGTGATAAATTGAGCGCTATTACTAAGGCAGACTCATTTCTGAAAGCCGGAGAAGGTAAGTGTTTCCAGGTAGGCCCCGCTAACGCAGTGATAATCAAGAAAGTAGCGAGTGTGCCCGTTGTTAACGGCCAACGGCTTTGGTTTGTTGACTTTTCTTCTAACAAATAGGGTAATAGTTCCGCGTCACATACAGATGCCCAATTGCCACGGCTGAGTTTATTTCTCAATAATAGAATAACGATAACCACAAACGGGATCATCGCCAGTAACCAATAGGGTCTGATAAAGTGAAACTCAGTCAGATTCATGACAATCTCACTCGTGATAAACAGATAAATGCAACTAACGCCAGCGCCATTCCTAAAGGCCAGGCATATAATTCATGTTGAGGCCTAAAATACTGTTTATCTTTTTCAACGGGTTCCAGTTTGTCGAGTAACATATAAATATTATTCAGTTCATCAGAGTTTCTTGCCCTAAAATACTTTCCCCCCGTGCTTTCAGCGACTCTAACCAAAGTGTTTTCATCTAAATCACGAGAAGGATTCACTTTTCTGCTGCCAAAAAAAGTACGGACTATCATTTCATCGGCACCCACACCAATGGTGTATATCTTTAATTGATTCGCTGCCGCAAGTTCAGCCGCTTTTAAGGGTGACACTTCACCTGCCGTATTAGCCCCATCCGTTAATAATACAAGTACACGACTATTAGCAGGTTGATTTTTAAGGCGCTTAACAGCCAAACCAATAGCATCGCCAATCGCGGTATTATCGCCGGCAAGGCCAATAACCGCTTCATCCAATAATGTTTGTACAGTTTTTCTATCAAAGGTTAAAGGGGTTTGCAAATAAGCTTGCGTACCAAACAGGATCAACCCTACTCGATCACCAACCCGTCGATTAATAAAATCGCTTGCAACGGCTTTAATAGCGGTGAGTCGATCTACGGGTCTATTATTTATCAGAAAATCCTGTTCTTCCATACTCGCCGATAAATCCACCGCCAGCATTAAATCACGACCACTGATGGCTTGTTCAATGGGTTCGCCTAGCCATTGTGGACGCGAGCAGGCAAGCACTAAAAAAAACCAGGCGGTTGCAGCCAGTAATAAAGGCCATTGTTGATCCTGGGATATAGATTGCGTTTTACCTTCCGAAAAATCATCCAGAAAAGGAACTCTTAAAGCTGACTCTTCAACAGGCATATTATCTGGAATCAACCAGCGCACTAACAAAGGTAACGGTAAGGCTGTTAATAGCCAAGGCCACTCAAAATGAATCATGATTTATGTTTTCTTTTGGAATATTGAGTTTGAGCGTTTAGCCAGTTCTCACATAAACTGATCAACTGAATTATCTCTAGTTCGGTGGGTGTATTTTTCCGATAAGCTGCTTCAGCTAACAATTGACCACAACCTTGACTAAACGGAGATCCTGTGACTGATTGATCAAGAAAAGCTAACCATTCTCGACCGGTTAAACTGGCTGCATGCGCTCTGGGTGACGTACTAATGGCAACGCGTCGAATGAGGATAGAAAGTTCCCGTAATTTTTTGTCATTCTCTTCAGCGCCATAGTGCTTGATCATAGCCAGCGTTTTTTTGGCAGTCTTAAAGGCGGTTTTGCGTGTTAAGTGTTTATAAAGCCAGTATAAAAAAACCAATACAATTGGAACGCTAATAGCCAATAGCCACCATCCGATAGCGGGTGGCCACCAACCGATAGAGTCTGGAAGATGAATATCTTTTAGAGGAAGTTGCGTGGGTTGCATGTTTTTTATAAAAGTAATGATTTAATTTAAAATTATCTTAAACATTGCAAAGGATCGTCTAAGGTACTACATTGAATAAATGACATACCCTGTTTTTTAGCCAATAATTCAAGGCATTGTTTACGAAGTTCAAAGCGCTGCTGATAATTTAATAAACATTGTTGATCCATTGTATCAACAATGACATCTCGAACTGTGTCTGTAAAACGATACCGACCTTTAGCAGGTAAGCTGATTTCCAGAGGATCATAGATAAAAACAAGCACGATTTCGCAATGTCTGGACAACTTGGATAAGTGGATTTCGGCAGAATCATTGAGTCCACGAAAATCACTGATAATATAAACTAGGCTGCCAGGGCGGGCATGTTGAGTTAAGCGGGCTAATATCTGTTCTAAAGTAGTGTGTTCGAATATATGGGTGCTGGATTCCGGTTTTGAAGAAGTCACGTCAGTTTTACTGACCAGCGCATTCAAAAAGCGGAGTACAGCATGTCGGCCATTTTGGGGTTTTAACTCCCAGCATTCATAATCAGAGAACGTTTGCCCACCTATTCTGTCACCATGATATTCAGCAGCCCACGCTAATAAACTAGCCAGTTTTGTTGCTACTACGGACTTAAAAACTCCGCGTGTGGCAAACTGCATAGTTTTTCGGTTATCCACAGAAATGAACACGGGTCTTTCACGTTCCTCTCTAAAAACCTTGGTATGGGTTTTTCCAGTTCGCGCTGTAACTCGCCAATCAATGCTACGAATATCATCACCGGGTTGATAGAATCTGGATTCGTCAAACTCCATACCTCGCCCTTTAAAGCGTGATACATAACCACCACTTTGCTGGGAACGATTTTCAGAGTGATGCAAATTGATACGGGTTGCTAGTTTTGCTAAATCAATTAATGACTTTAACGAAACAGAAACCCGTTCATTGGGTGTTGCGTTACTAGAAGCACTGTTTTTATTTTTACTGAATAACATCAAGGTACAGCAATCCTGGAAATAAGCTCTTTAATGAAGTGATCAGTTGTAATGCCTTCGGCTTCCGCTTCATACGATAAAATCAAACGGTGTCGTAACACGTCAAAGGCCATTTCCTGAATGTCTTCAGGGCTAACAAAGTCACGTTGTGCTAGCCAGGCCTTGGCTCTGGAGCAACGATCCAACGCGATACTGGCTCTGGGACTTGCACCATATTGCAACCAGGCGGCAAGGTCTTGCCCATAAGCAACGGGATGTCGGGTTGCTAGAATGATCTGCAATAAATAATCTTCAAGGCTGTCTGCCATGTAGATATCAAGAACCTCGTTACGCGCATCAAATAACGTGTTTTGAGTAATAGGGAAAAACTTTTCAGTACTTTTTAAGGATTCAGCGCGTGCTTCTGCTCTAGCAAGATATAAGATACTTTTTTCATGTTCGGCTTTAGGATAATCGACTTTTACATGCAGTAAAAAACGGTCTAATTGTGCTTCAGGTAACGGATAGGTGCCTTCTTGCTCTATCGGATTTTGAGTCGCCATGACCATAAATAATTTGGGTAATGCATAAGTCGCTTGTCCAACGGTTATCTGGCGTTCTGCCATGGCTTCAAGCAAAGCCGCTTGAACTTTTGCGGGTGACCGATTAATCTCATCAGCCAAAATTAGATTATGAAATAAAGGGCCTTTTTGAAATTCAAAGGTGCCTTGCTGGGGGCGATAAATTTCTGTTCCGGTTAAGTCAGCAGGCAATAGATCTGGAGTAAATTGCACACGATGAAAATCACCGTCAATACCTTTGCTTAGGACATTAATCGCTCTGGTTTTTGCTAAACCTGGAGCGCCTTCAACGAGTATATGACCATCAGCCAGTAAGCCAATGAGCATTCTTTCGACAAGTACGTCTTGGCCAATAATCTGCTCGTTAATAAAATTTCTTAAGCCAATTAACAACGATTGAGTGGAGCTTTTAGAGAGGTTGAGTTTGTTAGTAGGTTCTTCTGACATGATGTTAGTTGTTATTAAGCTATAGTAAATGGCGATATACCCAAAATGCGTAACGTATTCTATTATAATTAATGCTTATATGATTACGGCTTAAAGCAATCAACTTAAACCACGTTAAGTGACTATGCAACCCTATAACTCGATGTTCAAGTTTTTATAACTTGTTGATTTTAAATTAAACAGGAGTAATTTAAGTTTATTATAAATCAATGTGTTATGTTTTATTTTATTTGAAACAACATAAAATAACCTCAAAAACATGAATTTTATGATT
>CAIMEB010000244.1 GCA_903839855.1 uncultured Methylococcaceae bacterium | reverse complement strand
GTAATTTAAGTTTATTATAAATCAATGTGTTATGTTTTATTTTATTTGAAACAACATAAAATAACCTCAAAAACATGAATTTTATGATTCTTAACTTACTGTTTTTAAAGGTCAATATAAAAACTTGAACATCGAGTATAAATATTACAAACGCCTTAAAGCTGACATCAGATGTTAAATAAAACAGATTTTTCAGGGCGAATTTTTCTTCAGTAACAATTCAAATTGTTCAAGCGGGACTGGCTCACTAAACAAGTAACCTTGATAAAGTTGACAATCATGATGCTCTAAGAAAGAACGCTGAGCTTCCGTTTCGACACCCTCAGCTATAACTTCCATATTTAATTTATTAGCCATGGCAATGATGGTCTCAATAATAATAGCGTCATCCAGGTCAATAGAGATGTCCCGCACAAAACTCTGGTCAATTTTAAGCTGATCCAGCGGCAGTTTCTTGAGACTGGAGAGTGACGAATAGCCATTACCAAAGTCATCCATCGAAAAACGTACACCGATGTGTCGAAGTGCATTCATCTTGACTATAGTGTCATCAATATCATCAAGGACTACGCTTTCGGTCAGTTCCAGTTTAAGCATTTTGGGGTTAATGCCATTAGAAATCAAAAACTGACTCACTTGCTCTACAAAATCGGTTTGATGAAATTGACGCGCACAGACATTAACGGCTAGTTGCAATGACCGTGTATGCTCATTACCTTCCCAGATTTTGAGTTGAGCGCAAGCTGTTTTTAGCACCCATTCTCCAATGGGCAATATCAAGCGGGTTTCTTCAGCTAGCGGGATAAACTCCGCTGGAGTTACCAGGCCACGCAGTGGATGTTGCCAGCGAACAAGTACTTCTGCACCGATGATCTTACCGCTATGATGAACTTGCGGCTGATAATAGAGTATAAATTGCTGTTCTTTCATCGCTAGGCGCAAGTCTTCTTCTAGTGCAACGCGGGCAGTGATGGAGGCTTGCATTTTTGGATCGAAAAAGCGCAGAGCGTTACGACCCGAGGTCTTGGCTTGGTACATGGCAATATCGGCCTGTTTCAATAGATCTTCGCTTGATTGTTCTTGACCGTTAAATAAGGTGACACCAATGCTGGGTGTGCTGTAATATTCGTGGGTATCAAGCTGATAAGGCTGATTTAAAGCAGCCAGGATTTTATTGCCAATAATTTCAGTCAGCGTTGCACACTCAAGGGTTTGTTCACTCAAGTCTTCTAGCATCACGACGAACTCATCACCACCAAGACGAGCGACAGTGTCACCTTCCCGCACGCAAGATTCAAGACGCTTTGCTATCTGTTGAAGTAATAAGTCGCCCATGTCATGACCAAGGGTATCATTAAGAGTCTTGAAATTATCCATGTCAATGAACAATAACGCACCTTGCCGACCACTGCGATGACTGGAAGCCAATGCAGGTTTTAGTCGATCCTGAAGCAATCGTCTATTAGGCAGTCCAGTAAGCGGATCATAGAAGGCTAGTTGTTCAATTTTATTAACCGCCTCTTTACGTAGGGTGATGTCGATGAACGTGGAAACGTAATTGGAAATGTTGCTGTTTTGGTCTTTCACTGCGGTGATGGTGAGATGTACTGGAAAAATTTGACCATTTTTGCGGCGGTTCCAAACTTCCCCCTGCCAAGAGTCTGTGGTATTGATGCTTTCCCACATGGCAGCATAGAAGTTTGCATCATGTTGGTCTGATTTCAGTATCCGAGGGGTCTTGCCTAAAACATCTTCTGCCGAATAACCGGTAATAGCAGTGAAGGCGCCATTAATACGGAGAATATTATGATTGGCATCAGTGACGAGCATACCTTCCTGGGATTCAAAAGCAGTGGCGGCAATACGTAGATCGGTTTCAGCTTGTTTACGCTCAGTAATGTCAAATAGTACGACCAAATGCTCATCAGAACCCGCAATTGTCGTTGCACTCACTAGCACGGTTTTCAATGCCCCGCCATTAGCGCAAATACTAAGCTCCATGGGCGGAAATGGCTTATGTTCACGTTTGGCTTTTTCAAACGTCGCTTGCCACGTAGTCTTGACCCATTCCCGATAATTGGAATCAGGGTAGGCTTTCGGACACCACTCCGCCAGAGTCGGAATATCCTCCAAACAGTAACCAAAGGTTTGTATAAACGCCGGGTTCAGATAAGTAATATTCAACTGTTCATCATTTAATGCCATCGGCACCGGAGAAATTTCAATAATCGAACGGAATTTTTTCTCACGGGTTTTTAATTCATCTTCCATGAGATTACGAGCGGTGATATTGCGAAGGAAGCAAAAATTGAATTCATGTCCGCCGATAGCCACGTAATTGGCATTAACTTCGATGGGATACACAACCCCGTTCTTAGTGCGGTGCCGGGTCTTATGTGTGATCGTGCCGCGCCGTTTGAGGTCTTCAAAGTGCGAACCCCAGACGTCGGGTTGGTAATCTGGATCCAGATCGAAAATGCTCATTCCAAGCAATTCCTCGCGGGAGTAACCCCGTTCCATGCAAGTTGCGTTGTTTACATAAAGGATGCGCCCCTCACGACTGATCCAAAATATGCTATCACCGGCGTGATCCACACTGAACCGCATCATCTGTAGTGATTCTTCGGCTTGCTTGCGCTCGGTAATGTCTGTGATGGTTCCGATATAGCCTAGTAACTCACCTGTTACCGAGCGAGAATCACGTGACTGTCCGAGAACCCAAAAAATATTTCCATCTGTATGTTGAAATCGGTACTCCATATGGAATGGACGTTGTTCCGTGATTACAGCGACCCATTCAGCAAAGACTTTTTCCTTATCTTCTGGATGCAGTGATATGACCCAGCCATCGGCCTTTGCAGCCTCAAATGGCAATCCAGTGATTTCTGACCAACGCTCGTTGACATAAGTACATTTTCCATCTGGGTCAGTTTCGAATACCCCGACTGGCGATGTTGAAATCAGCGTTGAAAGATGTCGCTCTTTATCAGCGAGTACCCGATCAATTCTCTTTCGTTCAGTGATGTCTGAAAAAAGTCCGACGTAGTGAATAACCTCGCCCTCCTCATCGCGTAGAGTGGAGATCGTAATATGTTCGGCGTAGAGCTCACCGTTTTTCTTGCGATTCCACATTTCACTTTGCCAGTAGCCATGCTCTTTTAGCGCTGCCCACATTGCGGCAAAAAATTCAGCACCATGTTTGCCGGAACTGAGTATGCGTGGATTTTGTCCGATGGCCTCATCTCTGCTATATCCGGTGATCTCACAGAAGGTAGGATTGACGTCGATAATGGTACCTTCGGCATCAGTAATCATGATGGCTTCACGAGCTTCTTTAAACACCCTTGCCGACAGGGCCAGTTGTGCCGCTGCCCGTTTGTTTTCTATCCGGCGCTTATAAAATTCATAGGCAGCGAAGCTAAGCAGAAGCAGAATAATGGACGATAGATACCAGAACACTTCCCAAAACGTTGCTTGTTTTTCTTCATACGGTCGAAACCACTTTTCATAGAGCGCATCGAAAGTGCCGTTGGGTTTGGTCAACGCCAGTCCCTCATTGATCTTAGCCAGCAGATCAGCGTTTCCTTTGTGAACGGCAAACGAGAATTTCTGTGTAAAACCAGCTTTTACATCCAGCGGCCCAATAGTGTAAATTTTAAGATCTCGCAGGGTCTGCATCCCAGCCAATTTGCTTAGTAGCATTGCATCATGTTTACCCGATGCCAGTAAGCGCAAGCCTTGTTCTGCCGTATCTACAAGTACCAGTTGTTTCTCCCATCCTTTTGATACGGCATAGTCATACGCCAGATCGGCTTTAAGCACGATAATAGATTTCCCTACTAAATCGTCCTCCGAATGGATCTGAGATTCGCCCTTGCGCACAAAGATCGCACCATGAATGATGACATGAGGAACAGTAAAATCCGCGAAGTGGTGACGCTCTTCAGATTGTGCAAGGTTAATTAGGACATCAATCTTGCCCTCTTTAAATTCCTGAAGAATCGCATGAAAAGGCAACACGCGGATGACGTAGTTCAAGCCCGCTTCTGCCGCGACTGCTTTCCATAGATCAACGGTAAACCCATCCGCAGTGTCATCGGTCATGCCTATAGCGAAAGGTGGATAGTCTTGTTCACTGCCCACGACCAAAATGTCTTTTTGAGCCTGAATAGTCGAGAGGGCGGAGGGTTCATTCGCGCTAGCTTGGTTGACGGGTGTCATAGCCAGCAGAACGTCACTTGTAAATAACGAGAGAAAGAGTGCGATGACAAAAACTGGAAGAGATCTACTGATCTTCAATTGAAAACTTAGATGACTCAATTAAGCTATTTTAGTTGGGAAATGAGTGTTTCATTATATACCCAATTGTGTAGTGACGTTATTCAATTCTCTTCTAATAAAAATCGACAATACCAAGCTTATTGACCCGTAATCTTTTGTATCCATGGTGATGCCCACAGACGATTTTACAAAAAAATTTTAAAGGTGAGTTTGCTGTACTGGATAATGTCTCTGTGGACAGTGCGATTGAACGGGCTATTAATTTGGGGTAATACAAACGTTTCTTTTTATCAGAATAATCAAATGTTGATACAGAAGGCTATTTTGTTGGATCGATAGTTAGTTAGTTTGTTTGTTTGTTTGTTTGTTTAAAGATGTATAGGAGTTAAGTTAGGTGATTGAAATATGATGATATTAACATTATGGCAATACATGCCAGTCCCAATGAATGTGTTATCATTTGTCAAAAGACGTTAGCCTTACGCGCAGAAGCAAAAAGAGGACGATAAAACATTTCAACCCAGTATAGAAGCCTAATACTACACGGATTTTGTAAACGTTTCTGCCGGTGAAATAAGCACAGAAGAATGAGTAACAACAAAACATCGGCTTTTAACTTATGGAAAATTTAAGATGGTCACAAAAAGAAAACTTATCACCTTCGACTGGGCAATAAAACGCTTACTGCGCAGTAAAGCCAATTTTGGCATCCTTGAAGGTTTTTTAGCCGAGCTGCTTAAAGAAGAAATCACCATTCTGGATGTGCTGGAAAGCGAAAGTAATAAAGACTATCCACTGGACAAATTTAACCGAGTTGATTTAAAAGTACGCAACAGCAAACAAGAAATAATCATCATAGAAATACAATATGATCGGGAATATGACTACTTGCAGCGCATATTTTATGGGGTTTCAAAAACAGCCATAGAACATCTGGAAGAAAATAAATCCTATGCAGGCATCACTAAAGTCATTTCCATCAACATCCTTTACTTTGATCTGGGCAGCGGCACTGATTATATCTACAAAGGTAGCACCCGCTTTATTGGGTTGCACAATCATGATCTGCTGGAACTCAACGCCAAGCAAAAACAACTCTTCAAAAAAGACAGTGTAGAAGCCCTTTACCCAGAATATTATTTGATCAAAATAAACCGGTTTAACGACATCGCCAAAGACACCCTGGACGAATGGATTTACTTCTTAAAAAATGAAGAAATTAAGGAAAACTTCACCGCAAAAGGCTTAAAAGAAGCAGAAGAAAAACTCAGTATCATGAAACTGCCCGAAGATGAACAAAAAGCTTACGAACATTACAAAGACGATTTACATTACCAGGCCAGCATCTTTGAGTCTTCTTTTGGTGATGGTTATAGTGAAGGCAAGGCGGAAGGCAAAGCAGAAGGCAGGGCAGAAGGCAAGGCGGAAGGGATTGTTGAAGGCATAACTCAGACAACAAAAAACATAGCTATTAACTTGGCTAAAGAAGGCACAAGTGTTGAAGTCATCGCTAAGGTGACTGGCTTGTCGGAAGCCGAAATTAAACAAATCCGCTCTGACTAACCGCTCACATTGATCACACTTGAATTTATTCGCTTGATTGCCACTGATAATGGCGTACAGCCAACTGCAATCTTTTGTTGTGATAGTTTTTACACTGTTTGAAATAGTTTTAGAGTACAATTAAACCGAATATGATTTATATCTAACAGTTCATGCACAATCCCCAAATACACAAACTTAAACAGTTATTTGAACTCAGTCTGACGTTATCGGGTGACCCAATAGAAATATTCCGACATGCAGCCAAAATGATTGGTGAAATGCTGGAGGTCAAGGTTGTATGCTTGTCAGAAATTCAAGGGCAGCAGCTTAATTTCCTTGCCGTCTATATCGAAGGCCAAATCTACAGTAATGCGGGAGCTTGCTCACTGGCAATAACACCTTGTGCAACTGTTGAGCAATCCAAAGACATCAAAGTCTATGACAGAGTAGCCGAACTCTTCCCTGAGGCAACTTTCCTTCAAGATCACAACGCCTTTGCTTACTGTGGATTTCCTTCTTTAGATAATCAAGGAAAAGTGGTGGCCGTTACTTGTCTGCTAGACGATAAACCGCATGATTTTACTATTGAAGATCAATCGATTTTGCGCATCATCGGTCAGCGTATTGGCATGGAGATTGAGCGTAAGCATAACCTTGAAGAAAATGAGCGCGCCAATGAGATCCTTCGAATAAACGAGGATAGACTGTATCAAGCAACTCATGCCTCTGGCATAGGTATTTTCGATCAAACCTATTGCAATAAGTTAATTTATTCTTCACCTGAGTTGCGCAAACTCTGTGGGTGGGAGAGTAATGAAAGAGTGACTTTTAAAACATTTATTTCAAATCTCCACCCAAAAGACCGTAAAAAGGTTATGGAAGCTATTCGTCATGGTCATAATCCTTATGAAGGTGGTCTTATCGATATTGAACACCGAATTATTCGTCGGAATGGCGAAGTTCGATGGCTGGTCACTCGAGCACAAACATTTTTTGAAACGAATGAACTTGGCAGCAACGCTATTCGCATCGTAGGCGCTGTAGTTGATATTACTGACCGTAAACGCTCCGAGGAAGAAATTCACTTTCTGGCCAATTTTGATCTACTTACTGGATTGCCGAACCGTATTCAACTCAACGATCATTTTAAATTTGCCATTAGTTTAGCCAAACGCAGTAAAGGACAATTGGCGTTGATGTTCCTGGATCTTGACCACTTCAAAGATATCAACAACTCACTCGGTCACAGCGTAGGAGATTCCGTCTTGATTGAGTTGGCTAAACGCCTAAGTCTACTGTTGCGTGAGGAAGACACGGTAACACGACTGGGCGGTGATGAGTTTATTTTGTTACTATCGGGTGTCGATCAACTCGGCGCTGCGCAAGTTGCTCAAAAAATACTGGATACCATTTCCACGCCTTATCTAATTAAGCATCAAAACCTGACGCTGACGGCATCGATTGGTATTGCACTTTATCCAGAAGATGGCGAGGATCTGGAAACTCTCTCCAAGAGTGCTGATATCGCGATGTATCGTGCCAAACGAGAAGGCCGTCAATACTATCGTTTCTTTACTCCAGAGATGCAGAAACAATCTGAACGCAATCTACAATTGGTTAATGCCTTGCGTCATGCGCTGGAATATGAGCAATTATATTTACATTACCAGCCCCAAGTGGCTATACAGAGCAACCTTATTATTGGGGCTGAGGCGTTATTGCGCTGGCAACATCCCACACTCGGTAGAGTGTCACCAGCAGAATTTGTTCCCATAGCCGAGGAGAGTCGATTAATACTGCCGATTGGCGAATGGGTATTAAGAACCGCCATAAGACAAGCAAAAGCTTGGATGAATGAGGGCTTTGCTCCGATGATTATGGCAGTTAACCTATCAGCAGTACAATTTTGTCATCCCGACCTGCCGGAGCTAATCACACGCCTGCTTGATGAAGAAGGTTTGCCGCCCGAGTATTTGGAATTGGAGTTAACTGAAAGCGTTGCAATACATAACCCAAAAAAAGCCATCGCCGTAATGGAAAATCTACATGAGCGAGGCATCCGTATGTCGATCGATGATTTTGGTACCGGCTATTCCTCACTGAGTTATACTTCACGCGGGCATAGATGCGGATTTTGTAAAAAGCTGAAACTTTGGATTCAAAAGCGTTTTCACCTGATCCTTATAAGTCGATTTCACCTTGTTGAGACAATCGTCAATAGCTTCCTTAAATTCAGAAAATGTT
>CAIMEB010000243.1 GCA_903839855.1 uncultured Methylococcaceae bacterium | reverse complement strand
AGAAGGATGTTCCATGAATTGTTGGTATAACTGTTCAACTTCGGCCTCTGTGAATTTGATTTTAAGCATGTCATATTTTTAGGTAAATTGGAGCATTATACCTCTTTCATTTTCCGCATCTGTGACCGCGCCGAGTATATTCTGTTTCCTAAAAGTAATCTTTAAATCACAGGCTATAACTTTATTGTCGTAATAAACAGGAAGCCTTAACCGAAACTAAAACTATCGCCGAGGCGGTTATCAAACCAAAAGAAGCACAGGAGGCCAGTGTCCGTAAAACCTTATATTACTTTACTGCCATTAAACCTAATACCTGCTCTGCAAACAGCCATGAGGTATTCGCAAAAAGCGCCGGAAACCTTGATGGGCTTGGGCGCTAAGTAATAATTCCTTGATACGAACAATCAAAACCGATTAATCTTTGCCGTATAAATCACGACTATAGACTTTGTGTACAACATCTTCAAGATCATCGGTAATCCGGTTAGCAACAATGACATCGGCTTCATGTTTAAATTGAACAATATCATTAATAACTCTAGAACCAAAAAACCTTGCTTCTTCAATCACTGGCTCGTAGACAATAACTTCAACGCCTTTTGCCTTGATCCGTTTCATAATCCCTTGAATACTGGAGGCTCTAAAATTATCCGAGCCTGCTTTCATGATGAGGCGATGAATGCCCACTACTTTAGGTTTAAGCTTAAGAATACTATCAGCAATAAAATCCTTGCGGGTTGAATTGGCTTCAACAATTGCGTGCATTAAGTTCTGGGGTACATTTTGATAATTAGCCAGTAATTGTTTAGTATCTTTAGGTAAACAATACCCGCCATAACCAAAGGATGGATTATTATAAAAATCACCGATACGTGGATCCAGGCTGACCCCCTGGATAATTTCCTTGGTATCCAGGCCATGCGTAGCCGCATAGGTATCCAACTCATTAAAATAAGCCACCCGCATCGCCAGATAAGTATTAGCAAACAACTTGATTGCTTCTGCTTCTGTTGAACCCGTTAATAAAACATCTATGCTTTGTTTGACAGCACCTTGTTGAAGTAAATTAGCAAACGTTTGTGCTCGTTCGGACTTCTCGCCCACTACAATACGTGAAGGATGTAGATTGTCATAAAGCGCCCGACCTTCACGAAGAAATTCGGGTGAAAAAATAAGATTATCACAATTAAATTCGGCTTTCGTCTTCGCTGTATAACCGACCGGTACTGTTGACTTAATGATCATCGCAGCCGCCGGATTAATACTCAAAACATCCTGTATCACTGCTTCAATTGAGCGGGTATTGAAATAACTGGTCTCAGGATCATAATCCGTTGGTGTTGCTATGATGACAAAATCTGCATTGATATAGGCTTCGTGCTTATCCAGTGTCGCTCTAAAATTAAGAACCTTGTGACTTAGATAGTCCTCAATTTCGGTATCTTCTATAGGCGATTGCCTCTGATTTAACAGAGCCACTTTTTCTGGAACGATATCAAGAGCAACCACTTCATTGTGCTGAGATAACAACACTGCCATTGAAAGTCCCACATAACCCGTACCCGCGACTGCTATCTTCATGAATCCTCACTCGTAATATTTGTACAAGCTACTTTATTTTGCTTGATAGTTTGATTTAACAAGTGGCTATTATCCTATAAACCTTTGTTAATAGAAAATCGAAATGACTTGAAAAACAGGCTTCTCTACAATATTTATTCAAAGTTGTATTAATGCCAGAAACGAGGACATATAGCGGCCTTCCAGGGATAAAATTCAGTTCAGTCTGTAGTCACCAACAACTACCCACGTTAACACCAGCCGCCTCACCCACAATATCTTTAACCCCAGTACTCGTTAACGTTAAAATACCGCATTTATCTTTAGCCTGAAGTCCAGTCGGTGTTGCCGCTAACGAATAAGCCGTGCTACTTGCTTCACTAATTGTTAATTGATAATACACCACACTTCCCTGCGTCGGACTGGTTGCAAAGAATACTGAGGGTGCTCCGGTATTACCGCTTACTGTACCAGCCCCTAAATAACTATTACTTTCAGTAAAATGTCTTTCCATAGCATTTTCTAACCCGATTAGCGCCCCTTTTGCATCGGTTCGTCGAGACTTCATCACTATTTCTTGATAACTGGGATAAGCAATACCCGCTAATAGACTGACAATAACCACTGCTATCATCAATTCAATTAAGGTGAAGGCAAGCTGTTTCTTGATGCAAAAACCCATTTATTGAAAAATCTCCCACCATGATTGACGCCCAAACCTATCTAGCGAAGAAGTTTCCCCAGGACTACTGGTAATCACTGATTGACTATCATTCCCGGCACTCACGCTGGTCACAACCGTAACCCCATTACGATAAGTCTGGGTAATAGTTTTTAAGCCATTACTTAACGTCTCTTCGACACGGGTATAAGTGGCATTGTTACTGTAAGTGGTGACCGTTGTTTTTATACGCCCATTAACGGTAGAAACGACACTCTTAACGGTATACCCTGCACCAAAAGCAGTATCAGGATGATTAGTAAACAATAAGGTATCAAAACCATTGGCTTCAACCGCCGTAGCTTGTGAGAAAACACCCGCACCCATTAACTTTGCCACCGGAATGCAACTCACCAAGGCAGTCGGTGTACAAGCCGTTGCCAAATCCAGGGTATTAAAGAGACCATCATTATTACGATCGAAGACGAGAGCATCAGGCGACCCACCTGAATGCATTTGCAACTCATAAAGCCAACTCGCCCCATTAGGAAGTACGGCATTAACAGTCGTTGGGTTGCTAGCCATAAAATAAAAGCGGCCATTGCTTTCAAAGGGAAACTCGCCGGTCACTTGTTCTCCGGCGGGTAACAAGACTTTCCAGCTATTATGGTGACCAGTGCCACTCGTCCAATTGGGCACATTCGCCGTCACTATGCGAGTTTTACCCAAACTGTCGGTTACCGCAGTCAGTGTTTGCGTTAACTGGGTTGTGTTGAGAGCTGGAGCGCCATCCCATACCCCATAAACGGCATGTTGTGTGGTATCTATTATATCCGAACTGGTTAAAAAACGCCCCGTTGCAAAGACGACCATACTGCCCACGCCACTGGAATGTGTCATGACTACCGGTGCTGTGGTGATAGCTTGTAAAGGAGAGGTCGTCAATAATGCCTTGGTTCCACCTGAATTATCAATAACCGCATAAAGACTTGGCGTCGTCCCGCTCAAGTTGAATTTCCACAAATGACCATCAAGATCACCCGCATAAACCAGATCGACTTTTCCATCGCCATTACTATCAAAAAGCGTTGGCGTTGATAAACCATTCGGGCTGGATACCGTACCAGAGCCCGTATCAATGGCTTTGATTAAACCCCCTGTATCCAGATTAATCAGATACAAAATAGCGTGACCATTACTGGTGTTCAAATAACCATTACCCACTATCGCCACAGCCGTTCCATCATTCAGTCTACCCATACGAGGGGAGCCATACGTATAGCCCAGCGCCGTATACCCTGTTGAAGCGTTGGTAATTTCCCATTTAATTTTACTGGCCGCTGACGCCTCATCAACTGCTGTAGTATTCGTTACATCCAAGGCATAAAGCCCCTTGCCCCCTGCCCCTAAGCTACCAACTAAAATAGTTTTAATAACACCCGAAATATCAACATTAGCCAAAGCGATTCCCCCATCAACAAAATAGGTATGAACATAGGGTTTGGTGCTTAGATTCTTTAAGTTAGTGATTAACATCGAAGGAATATACGCAAAGACCTCTTGCCCATTAGCCGCATTAAACACATGTAACATGCCATCATTGGCGCCCACATAAAGACGTTGTGTTGAGAGATCCTGTTTCCAGACCACTAAGGGCGAATGCAGAATATCACCTAATACACTGTCCCGGGTTCGATAAAGTGCTCCTGACGGCTCTTCATTACTGCGATCACCCCGAACAAAGTTAAGCCGTTTAGGCCCTGTGGTCGCATCTCCCATACTTGCTTGTTGGGTTGTCGATAAATTAGCCCATCTAAAAGCTATATTAACGCTGCCATTACGAGTGATTATCTTTCGACCCGTGTCATAATTGACTGCATCCAATAAAAGACCCGCCGTATTCGGGTTCCAAGGTCCATTACTCGCCACGACAGCCTGATTATTGATATATTTCGCCAAGATATCGCCCCGCCAACTGTTTTTATCATAATTTAATTGATAGATGACTTCAGCGTTCGACAACAGATGGTTATTACTTAAACTCGGTCGGGATAACCAACCCGTTGGCTGAGACGCAGGGGTAAACATCGTCGCTGAAAAGCAACCCAAACTAACAAATAAACTAAAGGTGAATAGACAGCACTTTATCAACCCGCTAATAGACAAAAGAATTAACCTTCAGATTATAAAGACTCTGCAATTGAACAACCACACTTGGATCACTTCCCCAAGCCATTGCCGTTATCCTAAACAAAGCACTCATTCGATTGGAATCCACGTTCACTTTTTGCTCCAATAACTCAATGACATACCGAGGTTGCTGATTAATAGACTGTAAAACACCCGCATAGCTACGTCCTTTAAGATTCCAATTAAAATCAGCCGCCGCCCAAATGGCAGGATTTGTGGTTGGGCATAAGCCATTAGAACAATCCGTTCCCTGAAATGGGCCATTACTTAACTTTAAAGGATTAAATGCCGTATCTGATCCTTGAATCCATTGTTCAGCTTCACGTAAGGATGATTCTGCTGCCTGAAAGGCAAGGTTTCTATTTCGCTTATTACCCGCTATCTTTTCTTCTAAAGTCGTTGTTTGCATACCGGACACCGCAATCAAGGTTAGTAATAACAACATTACCAAACTAATAATTAATATCACCCCGTATTGTTTTGACTGATGCATTTTATACCTTAAGGCAGACGATTTCGGAGTGCAAAGGTTGCACTAAAAACCCGCCTTAAGTGACGATCTGTCGGCAGTGTTGTTATGGAATTAAAGAAGTATAAAACTGGTTGAGCTGTGAGATTATCTTCAAGACTGGTGATGAGTATAAACACCCGCACACTGATTACATGCTCCCAATTAAGTACTTGATTGGCTAACACATAGTCATTTACAGCATGATCTCCATTGGTGTCTTCACCATACAAAAACTGTATCGCTTCAACGCCTTCAATCAAGTCATTATTTTGATTGTTCGTGTTTTTCCGTAACACCCCGTTAACAATGACATAAACGATAGTTGATGTTTTTGCGAGGTAATACGCCATGGTTTTATCAATCACACCACCACAGCCACCGGTTGGGCTACTGACAAAAGCCGCTTTTAAAGTAATTGTCGCATCAGTCCCGAATAAATCTCCAGTCGAACCTTTCATACAGCCCCAATAGCCCGTTACTCTTAAATCCCGGCCAATAATCTCCAACGCCAGAGAACCACTTTCTTGCATTCTGGACATGCTTTCCTGCAAACGGTAAGTGGTTTGCGCGTTGATAAATGTTTGAATAACCCCCAGCAATAAAAATACACTGATCAGTAAGGCAATCATAATCTCTATTAAAGAAAATCCCTGTTGTCGAGAAAAAACGTTACGGTTCCCTCGCCTGAAGCTCATTGAAAGCTCACCGCAAACGTCGGGTCACGGTTATCAATTACTCCATCCCGATTATCATCCCAGTTAACAGTAATTGTGTAGACTGCTCCAGACTGTGTGACAGAACCCGTTCCATTAGGAAGTTGATTGACTAATAAGCTATGCCATTCATAAAGGTCTTTAACCGCTAATTGTGTTGGTGAGCACCGATTGGTTGGATCAATACACTGTGTACAGGGTGTACTTCCTGATTTGCAGGTAGCCGCAGTTTCAGCCAAAGTCGTCGTCAAATAATTTCCGCTCACAGACGCATTCGCCCGCATTCTATCAGCCAGGTCATAAGCAATTACGGTCGCCTGATTACGGTTATAAGCGGTTTGGTTGTATTTAAGACTCATCACCTGTAACGCGGCCAGCCCAAGTAAACCAACCGCTAACACCACCAATGCGACTAATACTTCTATTAAAGTAAAACCACCCGCCTCAGTCGCCATTATCAAGCTAAAACGGCGAGACCGTACAGGAGACAATTTCTGTTCCATCATCTTTTTCGGGAATTCCATTTTTATTGGCATCAAGCCCCAAATGTAACCGTCCGGCTGCATTCACCGTGATCAATTTAGCTGTATTGGCTTGTGGTATATTTTTACCCTCCCGGTTATCACAGAGCACAAAACTCCCAAAACTACTGCTGCCCCCGTCAGGTTGAAAGCGAATAAAGTTAAGAAAACTACTATTCCCCCTTAAGGTAAGGGCGATTGGCAAAGCAGGATCAACTCTCAGGAGAATATCAGTTGCATCCATTACATTTTGTCTGGCGGTCGTCGAACGATCAATATCAACAAAAACTTGCCAACCCCCTTCCCACTGAGTACTGACTTTTCTGACAACCACTTGTTGACTCCGTTTAATGGATTCGCTTCGTGCAAAGTTCAAGGCGGTTACAAAATCATTCGTCACGGTAATTAAACGATACTTCACGACAAGATCAGAAAAACCAGGTACTGCCAGACCCAAAAGAATGCCTGCAATAATGACGGTAATCAACAATTCCACCAGAGTGAACCCTGGGGTATCCTCAACTAGAGACGACATAAATCGGATTCCGTAGGGCTGCTTTTTAGCGATTGCCTAAGATACTACCAGAATTACGCCGATAGGTATCGGGTTATTTCGACATACTTCATTTTCCAGTTTACTTGGTTTTAAATATTTATCCATTTTGTCTGAAAAACCCAGTCTCTTTAGAACAGGAATGTAAAAGTGGGTAGCCCAAGGATTGGTAAAAAGACCTGTAGATGCTCAAGGTCAGAAGTTTTTCAATAAACGTGGGGGTTCGTGCATTAGGGTCAGAATTTTTCTCGCCATTTGTGGTATCTTTCACAGTAATCGGAGATTTAATATTATGAAGACAAGATGTTACAATCATCCTTTGTCAGTCAATTAACTTTTTCTCTTCTCCAACGTGCAATTTAAACAGAAACAACAAACCTATACATGGTATGCGATTTATAAGATTGCATTAGAGCATAAAAAAGCACTGATTCTTTCCCATATTATAGCGATTTTAGCTACCATTGTCAGTGTTCCTGTGCCCTTACTTATGCCGTTGCTGGTTGATGAGGTTCTACTTAACAAGCCGGGCTGGGTAATTAAACTGATCAATCCTTTGTTTCCCTCTGAATGGCATCTACCTATTCTTTATATCACAGTTATCCTGGTACTCAGTTTATTACTTAGAGTAATCGCCAGTATTTTTAACATTATTCAGGCTCGACACTTTTCCTGTATTTCTAAAGATATTATTTTTCGTATTCGCAGGAATATGATCAGTCATTTACAGACTATCTCTATGGCTGAATACGAAAGCCTAGGCACAGGAACAGTGGTTAGTCATTTAGTAAAAGATCTGGATACGATCGATACTTTTATTGGTACAACGGTCAGTAAACTGCTAGTCGGAGTATTAACAATTATAGGAACCGCTGTAATTCTGCTTTGGATGCACTGGCAACTGGGTTTGTTTATTATGCTTTTAAATCCAGTTGTTATTTATTTTACGCGGGTAGTTGGCTCACGAGTTAAAGATCTTAAGTCTAAAGAAAATTCTGCTTATGAGATATTTCAGCAATCACTGACCGAAACATTAGAAGCAATTCATCAAATTCGCGCCAGTAACCGAGAACAGCATTATTGTCAACAGTTGATTGAGTCAGCCCGATCCGTTAATGAATTTTCAGCGGCTTATGCGTGGAAAAGTGATGCCGCTTCACGGTTGAGTTTTTTAGTTTTTCTGTTTGGCTTTGATATATTTCGTGCTTGCGCTATGTTGATGGTGTTTTATTCTGATCTGAGTATTGGTGAAATGCTTGCCGTATTCGGTTATCTTTGGTTTATGATGGCACCTGTACAAGAAATTCTAGGAATACAATATGCTTTTTATGCAGCTAAAGCGGCGCTAGTCCGTATCAACCGTTTAAATGCCTTAAAACAGGAACCCTATTATCCGCATCTTAAAAATCCGTTTCTGAATAAAAAAACGGTTGCTATTCGTGTCGATAATTTACACTTTAGTTATGGCGAAGAAACTATTCTTAATGGTATTCAGTTAAAGATTAAGGCGGGTGAGAAGGTAGCTTTAGTCGGGGCAAGTGGCGGAGGTAAGTCTACCCTGATACAAACGTTGATAGGACTTTATTTGCCTAGTCAAGGGCAAATAAGCTTTGATAATGTGCCCATTGAGCAAATAGGTTTGGAGGTCGTCAGAGAAAATGTAGTGACGGTACTACAGCATCCTGTGCTATTTAATGATACGATTCGAGCTAACTTGACGTTGGGCAAATCAGTGAGTGATGAAGTATTATGGAAAGCCCTGGCGATAGCGCAATTAATGGATGCCGTTAAAGACTTAGAGCAGGGCCTGGATACGGTAGTAGGGCGATTAGGGATGCGGCTTTCAGGAGGCCAGAGACAACGGATGGCGATTGCCCGGATGGTAATTGCTGATCCTAAAGTAGTGATCTTGGATGAGGCGACTTCGGCACTGGATAGTGAAACGGAGTATAAATTACATCAGGCAATGGCTAACTTTTTAAAAGATCGTACCACGATTATCATTGCCCACCGCTTAAGTGCAGTTAAACAGGCAGATCATGTTTATGTGTTTGAGCAGGGTGTTATTTGTGAACAAGGGAGACACGAAACATTAATTCAAAATAAAGGTTTGTACGCAAAACTCTATGGCGAATATCAATAAAATGATGTAAATAATCTCGTTTGCCTTTTATTTTTTGCCTTTATCATTCTTAATATGACCCAACTTTACGATTTACATTGCCATTCCACCGCTTCTGACGGCGCCTTATCGCCAACAGAGCTAGTGCATCGTGCTCATCAGCAAGGCGTCACCTACCTTTCATTGACTGATCACGATACGACCGCTGGTTTGATTGAGGCCAGGTTGTGTGCAGATGCAATAGGTATTAATTTTATTGCGGGTATTGAGCTATCAACGAATTGGCAGAATCAGTGTTTCCATATTGTTGGTTTAGGCATAAATCCGAATTATCCACCCTTGGCAGAAGCAACACATAACTTACAATCGATGCGTTTAGCGCGTGCTGAACAGATGGCTTTAAAACTAGAGAAGAAACACATTCCGGGAGCATTTGACGCTGTTAAAAAAGCAGCAGGGGAAGGTATGATTACAAGAACACACTTTGCAGATTTTCTATTATCGCAAAATCATGTGTCTACCCAGCAAGAAGCCTTTGATCGATATTTAGCCAAAGGTAAGCCCGCCTATGTATCTACGCCTTGGGCAGATCTTAAATTGGCTGTCAGTTGGATTACTGAAGCAGGCGGAATCGCAGTCTTGGCTCATCCCTTGCGCTATAAGCTGACGGCTAATTGGATGAAGCGATTACTCAATGAATTTAAATTGGCTGGAGGACAAAGCATTGAAGTGGTTACTAGTCGAATGAATTCAGATGAAATCCGCTTGGCAGCAGATTATGCAATACGTTTTGAGTTAACCGGTTCGGTGGGTTCAGATTTTCATAATGCAAGCAATCCTTATGTAGAATTAGGACGCTTGGCACCTTTGCCAGATAATATTAAACCAGTTTGGGAGTTATTAGGTTAAAGCCGTTAACTGATTAAATGCGCTATAACCGTCTATTATGGGAATTATAAAAAAGCTCGTCTCACAAACTGCAATTTATGGGCTTAGTAGTATTTTTGGCCGATTTCTAAATTATTTGTTAGTCCCCTTATACACTTATTATTTCTCTGCAGAGGAATACGGTGTTGTTTCTGAGTTTTATGCTTATGCAGGTTTCTTTTCAGTCGTACTGCTTTTGGGCTTTGAAACAGGATATTTTCGATTTCGCGATAAGAATCATAGCGGACGGGATGTTGCTTATTCAACGGCACTCATCTTTGTCTCATTTGTTAATCTACTGTTTTTACTAATCATTTATTTTATTAATCCGTGGCTTTCTACAGCACTGAATTATTCTACTCATCCTGAGTATATATTGTGCTTTACGTTTATTTTAACGCTGGATGCAGTCGCCTCTATTCCTTTTGCGCGTTTAAGGGCAGAGGCTAAAGCGTTTCGTTTTGCGGCTATCAAGATTGCAGAGATATTGATAACTGTGCTGCTGAGTTTATTCTTTATTGTTTACTGCCCCAAAGCTTTAGCCGAAAACCCTGAGTCTTGGGTAAATAAGCTCTATTATCCGGAAATGGGTATTGGCTATATTTTTGTCGTTAATTTGCTGGCTAGTATCTGCAAATTTGTATTACTTTCTGCACAATTAAAAGGCTTGGCCTGGGGATTTGATCGCCAGCTATTCGTTAAAATGATTCGTTATTCGTTACCGATGGTGGTAATTGGTTTTGCCGGAATTATTAACGAAATGTTAGATAGAGTCTTGCTGAAATATCTATTACCTTATGATGTGCAAACCAATCTGAAAATGTTGGGGGTTTATAGTGCTTGCTATAAATTATCAGTTTTAATGTCATTATTTATTCAGGCGTTTAAATATGCGGCTGAACCTTTTTTCTTTTCTTATGCTGCCAACAGCAATGCGCGACCTATTTACGCTAAAGTCCTTAAGTTTTTTGTTATCTTTTGTGTCTTTATCTTCTTATTAGTTACGCTCTTTATAGACTTTTTTAAGTATTTTGTCGGTGCAGAATATCGGGTTGGACTAGAGGTTGTGCCAATTTTGTTATTGGCTAATCTGTTTTTGGGTATCTACGTTAACCTATCAATCTGGTATAAATTGACGGATCATACCTTGTTGGGCGCTTTTGTTTCTTTATTGGGTGCGTTATTAACAATCGTACTCAATGTATGGTGGATTCCAATATTGGGTTATGTGGGTTCTGCATGGGCCACCCTGGCTTGTTATGTCAGCATGGCTATATTGTCTTATTTGCTGGGTAGGCATTATTATCCCGTAGCTTATGAAGTTAAACGTATACTGGCTTATATTCTACTGGGTGTGACCTTGTATTTTCTCAAAATTATCTTGCCGGTTGGAACTGCTTGGCAAGCACCTGGGCTATTGTCTGTTGAATTGATGATTTTGTATCTCCTGATTGCTCTTCTGTTTGAAGGACGAAAATATCATCTTTTTGTTACATAGTACTCGTTTTAGAGGAAAAAAGCAGGCTGCGTGTAAAATAATCAGGCAATAAAAAGCCCGCATAAAGCGGGCGTGTTGAGTATTGTTATTATTGTTATATTTTAGTTGTCATTTGTACAACTTAACTCAAGCGGTGTTATATTTTAATTATTGTTATTATATGCCTTGCGGCGGTCTTCCCCCTCTTTAGGTCAACCCCTTAACTTTGACCTAGCCCTAGCTCCAGAAGCTGACGCATTATAAGCCTAAAAATCACCAACGTCTAAAAAAATATTAAATTTTCACTAAAGAATTAAAAGAAGATTAAATAGTTAAATAAAACAATCTGTTATTATATATTTGTAACAACTATAAAAATTATAGGCATAAAATACGTATTACATATTACATTAAGTTTAAAAAATTAACGATTGCGTTTAGCCTCTTGTTCTTGACTATAGAAAAAGTTTAGACGCTCGTTTAAAATTGAAGACAATTGGAAGTTAAGCCCTTTAGATGCCTGTGCTAATCTTATTTGCAAAATGGCGTCCTGCGTTTGCCCCATAGCATAATAATACTCGGCAAGAAAGCGATGTGATTCAACGGGTTGATGTAAATCGCTGTAAGCTTGGGCTAGTAACTCCCAATAAGTTGGTAATCGGTGCATTTGGGGGTTTAACGATAACAAATTGCTTCGAGCCAAATCCGGTTTGTCAGTTTTTAATAAGGTCGTTATATATTCAAGCTTAATAGCATCATTATCAGGAAATTGTTCGACCAGTTTTTGATAACGGTTAGCTGCGACTGCATAATTGTGAGAATCAAAAGCGGTTCGAGCGAAGGCGGTTGCATATTGGTGTTGTTCTGGGTAATCGTGCGCCAATGCCAGAAAAAGAGTTTCAGCTTCTTTAAATTTTTCAGATTTTAGAGCAAGTAAACCCATACCGTAACGAGCAACAGCACGTTGTTCCGGGGTTCCTTGATTGAGTCGAGCCTGAAAATATTCAGCAGCCGCACCGGTATTAGCATCTGACAAGACCCGGATTTTTGCTTTGGTCAGCAGATAACCCTGTGAGTCTGGATACTGTTTATACGGATAGGTTTCCGCACGTCCACGGGTATCAGAAATACGCGACTCTGTGACTGGATGCGTTCTTAAAAATTCAGGGACACCCTGTCCATAAAAACGGGTTGCCTGTTGTAAGCGTTCAAAGAAGGTTGGCATACTCCGAGGGTCATAGCTAGAAGCGGCTAACGTTTGCATACCTACACGGTCAGCTTCTTCTTCATTTTCGCGGGTAAAATTAATTTGAAATTGAATACTACCCCCCATAATCGCCATAATAGCCGCCTGACCCATCTGAGGTGATTGAGAGCCTAATAAAATAGCGGCTAACATGCCTGCTGCACTTGGGATAGTTAATCGACCAGCCGCCTCAGCGGCACGAAATAAATGCCGTTGAGTAACGTGTGAAATTTCGTGCGCGATAACTGAAGCTAATTCACTTTCAGCTTCGGTCATCGTAATCAGGCCGGAGTTAACCCCAATATAACCACCTGGTCCCGCAAAAGCGTTGATGTCATTTTCCATAACTACAAAAAAATGGAAGGGATGACTGGGTGCGTCACTATTAGCGGCTAGTTTTTGACCAATTGATTGAATATATTCTTGAATCTCTGCATCCTGATTAATGGTAATTTGGGCATGCAAGCTTCTAAAAAATTCTTCACCAAATTCTTTTTCTTCAGCAGGTGAAATCAGGATACCAGAAGAATCACCCATATCAGGCAATTCAATTTTTTTAATGGCTCCAGGTTGCTGTGTCGAGCTGCTTAAGTCTTTGTTATTTCCAACACTTGGGTCATGGGGTATTATCTGCTGAGTGGATGGCAAGCCTTTGTTGGTGACAATGACGCGCTGATCTTCAGCCTGCTGAGATGTTGAGAATAGCATAAGGCTTAGAGCCAGGGTAATTGTAGAGGGTTTAAACATGGTGTCTCAAGGTTACAATAATAGAGTAACTAAATCAGCAGAGAGCTATTCAATCGTAATAGAATATGGTTTTAACATTATAAAACATCTCAATTAAATATAACTTAAGAAATACAGTTAAAATGAAATATGCCATTCAAATTAATGCGAGCCCTTATCACTCTAGTGCCGGACAAACAGCCTATCAGTTTATTAATGCCGCTTTGGCTTTAGGTCATGAGATTTTTAGAGTGTTTTTTTATCATGACGGGATTTTACACGCATTTAAACATGCAACGCCACCCGACGATGAACTTCAATTGACTCAGCGATGGACTGAGTTAGCTAAGCATCATCAGATTGATTTAGTGGTGTGTATTTCTGCTGCTCAAAGGCGTGGTTTGTTATGTTTAGATGAAGCCCAAAGACAAGGGAAGCAAGAGGATGATCTGGCGGAGGGCTTTAGAATTTCCGGATTAGGACAATGGGTTGAGGCGACCCTAATTGCTGATCGGCTGATTACTTTTGGTTAAGTGGCGATGAAACATTATTTGTTTGTTCTACGTAAACCCGCTCACAGTGGGATTTATCTGCAAGAAACGTTGGATATTATTTTAACGACTGCAGCCTTTGATCAGAAAGTAGGCGTGTTATTACTGGATGATGGGGTGTTTTATTTAAAGAAGGGTCAGCATCCAGAAAAAAGCAATATGAAAGACACGGCGACTATTTTTAAAGCGTTAGCGTTGTATGATGTTGATGATATATATACCGAACGAGAATCTTTAATGGATAGGGGCTTAAACGCTGCTGATTTGTGCTTATCTGTTCAAGTGATTGACAGAAAGGATATTGCCAATTTAATGACACAGTTTAATATTATTATTTCAGGTTAAAGGGTGGAGTATAATATGACTGTCAAAAGTGCTTGTCCGTTAATTTTGCGTGACAAAGATGAGTTTATCGGTCGTAAAGCCCAAGTCTTTTGGCTTTGCAATTAACGTATCCTGAATGTTTTTAGGCAATTGCTTAATGCGTTATAATATCCATAAAGCCTAATTCAAAGTAGCGATCAAGTCTGGCAACTTCATACCATTTACCCAGGTATCTGTTAACTTCGAAATCTCTAACCGCTGTTAAGTCGTTTGTTATTCCAGTGCAAGCTGAAATAAAAAAACCATCAATCATATAAAAATTGCCTATTTTTCATGAAATTAAGAGATATTTTCGTCGAATATCTTCAGCTGGTGCAGAGAATTTATTCTCAAGGTAGTCGTATTAAAAGGCCTTGTTTGATTATTTTTTGAGTTACTGAGTATTTTTTAGAGGACTGTTTTTTACTATATCTTCAATCACTCCGAATAAGACGTGTGATATACCCGTATAGAAAAAGAAAACCGGGAAATTACTATCGATTTCAATGGTATTTATTTCACCATAAAACTCCATAGATCCAACCATGAGAATTAAAAAGAACCCTACGAATATCATAGACCGAAAGTTTTTTTTAATGAAGCAGTATATTAAAATAACCAGCTCAGTCATACCTAAGTAGACCATTATCATACGTAAATTGTTATTCAAGGCGCCATAAAGATCTTCCTTAAACTCAAACAGTGAATAATTATCCGATACTGATAGGAAACTGCCTGCCAAGAGTAAAATAACAGATGTGTAGAAGTTAATTTCCAGCAGGTATTTTAAGTTTTCTACTTTTATAAATCTCATATCAATTAACTACGCTAAATAGATGTTATAAAAAAAGACCCTCCCTTAAACAATCAGGGAGGGCCTATAGAGGAGGACATTGAGTAATAACTTAGTTGATAACTTACCCTTCATATGTCACTTTGTCAAACTATAGTTGAACAAAACATGTACAATAAGTTTTAATGAAATAAGTGGGGCTCTTATGACTAAAATATTAATTACGGGTGGTACTGGATTTATTGGTAGCGCATTATCAAAACGCTTAGTGAGTCAAAATTATAAGGTGACGCTTTTAGCGCGTCATCCTGAAACAGTTGGAAAGTTGGGCTTAGAGAGTGTTCATGTATTGGGTTCTTTAAGTGAGTTAACACCGAATGATCATTTTCAGGTTATTATTAATCTAGCAGGTGCGCCTATTTTTGATGCCCGCTGGACAGACGCACGGAAACAATTGATACGTGATAGTCGGATTAATCTGACTGAACAATTAGTTGCTTATATAGCACGAATGGCGGTTAAACCAGATCTGTTAATAAGTGGTTCTGCTATTGGCTACTATGGTGATCAAGGCGATACCGTTATGACTGAGCTGTCAGTGGTTAAAGCTGATTTTTCGCAACAGCTTTGTGCAGACTGGGAGCTGGCAGCAAAGAATGCCGAGCAACTGGGGGTTAGAGTCTGTTTAATAAGAACAGGTCTGGTACTGGGTGAGGGTGGATTATTAAAGCGAATGTTATTGCCTTTCCAGTTGGGTCTGGGTGGGCGCTTAGGTGATGGAACACAATGGATGTCCTGGATACATCTGCACGATTGGATTTCAATTGCTGAAAGGATGATTACCGATCACTCAATGTCCGGTGCTTATAATGCGACCGCACCTTATCCTGTCACGAATGCAACGTTTACTAAGGTATTGGCAAAAACACTAAAGAGACCTGCTTTATTGCCTGTCCCGGCTAATCTATTAAGACTATTAATGGGTGAAATGTCTGGCCTGATATTGGGTAGTCAGCGAGTTTTGCCCGAGCGTTTACAAGCCCAAGGTTTTAGTTTTAAATACACAGACCTTGCAACAGCATTGACTGAAATCGTTAATCGCTAATGACTGCATAAAGCTTGTAATCAAGTTAATCTTCTTGTCCTGTTATTGTATGATTATTATGAAATGTGTAGAGACCTATTGGTAGATGTCATTATCTTTCTTTATGGTCAGTAATGATAAAAATTGATAACTAAATCCAGCATTGAGAAAACATTGATTTTATGATGTAATGCAGACGTTTTATGTCTTAATGCGCCTCTTGTAACATTTATTTGTTATAGGGGGATGAGTTCGCCGCAACTTGTTTGGAGAGTAGGCTTATCAACTATGCGATTTACTATTAAAAACGGTTTAGACCTACCCATAACGGGAGGTCCTAAACAAATTATTGAGAATGGCAATCAGATTAATTCTGTTGCGATTCTGGGGATTGATTATGTAGGTATGAAACCTACTATGTTAGTTAATGAGGGGGATACAGTCAAGTTAGGTCAGGTTCTTTTCGCTGACAAAAAAAATCCTGGTGTTGTATTTACCTCACCGGGTGCGGGTGTTGTTAAGGCGATTAATCGTGGTGAAAAACGGGTATTGCAATCAGTCGTCATTGAATTGAAAGGCACTGCAGAGGTTTCTTTTAATCAATATGCTGAAGCAGAATTAGCTAATTTATCGGCTGAGCAAGTTCAAGAAAATTTAGTGGCTTCTGGGTTATGGACTACCTTAAGAACCCGTCCTTATGGAAAAGTACCGGTTATTGACAGTAAACCAAGCTCAATTTTCGTTACAGCGATTGACACTAGACCTTTAGCAGCAGATCCTGCGGTTATTATCAGAGAACGTGCGAATGATTTTGCCAGCGGGTTGGCGGTTATCGCTAAATTGACTGACGGTAAGACGTATGTTGTTAAAGCGACCGGTGCTGATATAGCTGTGGGAAATGCAACTGCCGTTGCTGAATTCTCAGGCCCACATCCAGCGGGTTTGCCGAGTACACATATTCATTTTATTGATCCAGTCAACATTTCTAAATCCGTTTGGTATATCGATTATCAAGCTGTGATTGCTATTGGTGCTTTGTTTACTACTGGCAAGTTAAATGTTGAAAGAGTTGTCTCCTTAGCAGGACCTACTGTCAAAAATCCTCGTTTAGTCCGTACCCGAGTTGGAGCTAACACTGATGATTTAGTGGCGGGTGAATTGCAGGATGATGTTGAGAACCGTGTGGTTTCGGGTTCTGTATTATACGGTCATACGGCGCAAGGTTGGGCAGCATTTTTAGGCTGGTACAGTAATCAGGTTTCTGCGTTACAAGAAGGTCGTGCGCGTGAGCTGTTTGGCTGGATTGTCGCTGGTAAAGATAAATATTCAGCATTGAATGTTTATACATCAAGTGTTGATCGTAAAGATAACCGTCTTTTTCCATTAACGACTGATAAAAACGGCAGTAACAGAGCGATTGTACCTGTTGGTGTTTATGAGACTGTGATGCCGTTGGATATATTGGCAACACCGTTACTAAAATCTTTAGTAATTGGTGATTCTGATCAGGCTCAATTGCTGGGTTGTTTAGAACTTGATGAAGAAGATGTCTCTTTATTTACTTTTGTAGATCCAGGTAAGCATGACTTTGGTCCTGTACTGAGAGCGAATTTAACTAAGATTGAGAAGGAAGGATAATGTCGGCTAGAGAAATATTAGATAGTATTGAGCCGCATTTTACAAAAGGCGGTCGGTTTGCCAAGTATTACGGTCTTTATGAGATGGTGGATACTTTCATTTATACGCCTGCTGATGTAACACGCGGTACAACGCATGTTCGTGATGGTAATGACCTGAAACGAACGATGACTTTTGTAGTAATCGCCACCTTGTTTTGTGTGCTGATGGCTATGTATAACACTGGTTATCAAGCCAACTTAGCCATGGAATCAATGGGCTTAGAGAAAATAGGAAATTGGCGCAGTATTCCGATGATGATTTTCGGATATAACACGCTTAATCCATTTTCTAACCTGGTTCACGGTGCTTTATATTTCTTACCTATTTATATCACTACCTTGGCTATTGGTGGTATTTGGGAAGTAGTGTTTGCAACTGTTCGCGGTCATGAAGTCAATGAAGGCTTTCTGGTTTCATCAATGCTGTATGCTTTGATTATGCCACCTGATATGCCTTTGTGGCAGGTAGCTTTAGGTATTTCTTTTGGCGTTGTTATCGGCAAAGAAGTATTTGGTGGTACAGGTAAAAACTTCTTGAACCCTGCTTTAACTGGACGAGCATTTTTATATTTTGCTTATCCAGCGTCAATGACGGGTGATTCAATTTGGGTTGCGGTGGATGGCTATACTAGAGCTACTCCCTTAGGATTGGCTGCAAACGGTGGTCTGGATGCAGTTCATGCCGCTAATTACAGTTGGATACAAACCTTCTTTGGTTTTGAGCCGGGTTGTTTGGGTGAAACTTCAACGTTAGCGATTTTGATTGGTGCTGCGTTCCTGTTGTATACCCGGGTTGCGTCTTATCGCATTATGGGTGGCGTTTTTGCTGGCATGGTGGTTCTATCAACGTTATTTAATTTCATTGGTAGCGATACCAATCCTATGTTTGCATTGCCTTGGTACTGGCATTTAACCGTTGGCGGCTTTGCCTTTGGTATGGTTTATATGGCTACTGATCCAGTGAGTGCTGCAATGACTAATACAGGTCGTTGGGTATTTGGTGCTTTAGTAGGGGGGATGACCGTGTTAATTCGAGTGGTTAACCCAGCGTTCCCTGAAGGTATTATGTTGGCAATTCTATTTTCAAACATGTTTGCGCCTACGATTGATTATTTTGTCATTCAGGCTAATATCAGAAGAAGGGTGAAGCGTAATGCCTAATAAATGTAAACACATAGAAAAATTGAATGCTACATTAGAGCAATACGAACAGTATCGTAAGTTCATTATTTATAAAGATAAGGTACTGGCTCTTGGAAATGATAGCTTAGAAAAAACAATTGCTATTGCAGTGTCTTTATGTCTTGTGTGTGCGGTATTAGTATCGTTTGCAGCGGTCGCTTTAAAACCGTTACAAGTAGATAATAAAGCGGCCGACATGAAGAAGAATATTCTGGACGTTGCGGGCTTATTGGAAGAAGGTGCAGATATTAATGCGGCATTTTCTGAAAAGATTGAATCTAAACTGGTTGATTTAGAAACCGGGGATTATGTCGATGGTATTAATGCTGACGAATATGATCAACGTAAAGCAGCTAAAGATCCAGCTCAAAGTATTTTAATCCCAAAAGATAAAGATATTGCACATATCCGTGTCAAAGCTAAATACGCTAAAGTATTTTTAGTAAAAGAAGGCGGAGAAGTTAAATCAATTATTCTGCCAATTAACGGTTATGGCTTATGGTCAACTTTATACGGCTTTTTATCTTTAGAGGCAGATGGTCAAACGGTTCAAAGTATCAACTTTTATGATCAACAAGAAACGCCGGGGCTAGGTGGTGAAGTTGTTAATCCAAACTGGCGTGCTTTATGGAAAGGTAAAAAGGTCTATGCTGAAACTGATCAGCCTGCTTTAGATAAAGGTATGATTGGTGAGGCGGATATTGGTGAGCCAGCGTTAAGTTTGATTAAAGGGTCAGTCGATACTACTAAACCTGGTTCTCAATACCAGGTTGATGGTCTTGCAGGTGCGACCTTAACCAGTACCGGTGTGACTAATCTGGTTAGATATTGGACCAGTAATGAAGGCTTTGCACCGTATTTGAAAAAAGTAAGAACGGTTAAAGGGGTGAAATCATGAGTGCAATTTTAAATGATGAAACAAAAAAAGTATTAACCACACCATTGGTTAATGATAATCCAATCACGCTACAAGTATTGGGTATTTGTTCTGCATTAGCGGTAACATCACAAATGTCTACTTCGCTGATTATGGCGTTGGCTTTGACTTTGGTTACAGCGTTTTCAAGTGCGGCCATTAGTGCGATTAGAAACCATATTCCAAGCAGTATTCGTATTATTGTGCAAATGACTATTATTGCTTCATTGGTAATTGTGGTGGATCAAATCTTAAAAGCGTTTGCTTATGATGTGAGTAAACAGTTATCAGTATTCGTTGGTTTGATTATTACTAACTGTATCGTTATGGGTCGTGCTGAAGGTTATGCGATGAAAAATCCACCTTTGGAAAGTTTCATGGACGGTATCGGTAATGGTTTAGGCTATAGCTTGATATTGATTATCGTGGCTTTCTTTAGGGAAACTTTAGGGTCTGGTAAATTATTGGGCATTGAAGTCTTTAAATTAACTAAAGATGGCGGATGGTATGATCCAAACGGTCTGATGTTATTGCCTCCTAGTGCCTTCTTTATTATTGGCCTGATTATTTGGGGTGTTCGTCAATGGAAACCCAGTCAAGCTGAAAAAGTAGAATTTAAGATTTTGTCGATTGCTCATGGTGAAGGAGGGCATCACTAATGGAAGCTTATATCAGTTTATTTGTAAAGGCTGTCTTTATTGAAAACCTTGCCTTGTCTTTCTTTTTGGGCATGTGTACTTTCATCGCGGTATCAAAGAAGATTTCTACTGCTATGGGTTTAGGGGTTGCTGTGATGGTGGTACAAGCCATTACTGTACCGGCTAACAATATTGTTTACCATGCATTATTAAAAGAAGACGCATTGTCTTGGATAGGTATAACAGGGGTTGATTTAAGCTTTTTGGCCTTATTAAGTTGTATCGGTATGATCGCTGCTTTGGTACAAATTCTGGAAATGATTTTAGATAAATTCTTTCCTGCTTTGTATCATGCTTTAGGTGTGTTTTTACCCTTAATCACAGTAAACTGCGCTATTCTAGGTGGTAGTTTGTTTATGATTGAGCGTGATTATAATTTCGGTGAAAGTGTTACTTACGGCGTAGGCAGTGGCTTGGGCTGGGCATTGGCTATTACAGTCATGGCAGGTGTTCGCGAAAAACTTAAATACAGTGATATTCCAGCCGGTTTACAAGGTTTGGGCATTACTTTTATTACTGCGGGTCTGATGTCACTTGGCTTCATGGCTTTCTCTGGAATCCAACTTTAAGAAGGTAAGGTAATGCTGGAAATTCTATTAGGGATCATTATTTTCACGGCTTTTGTGATCGCGCTGGTATTCGTTATCATCGGTGCGAAGAGCAAATTGGTCGCTGAAGGCGATGTTGAGATCCTGATCAATGATGAAAAGAAAATTCATGTGCCTGTAGGATCTAAATTATTAACTGCCTTGGCTGATAATGGTTTGTTTGTATCATCTGCTTGTGGTGGCGGTGGTACTTGTGGGCAATGTAAAGTAAAAATACATTCAGGTGGTGGAGAAATATTACCGACTGAATTAAGCCATATCACTAAACGTGAAGCAGCTCATGGTGAGCGTCTTTCATGTCAGGTGTCTGTCAAACACAATATGAACATTGAAGTCGAAGACGATGTGTTTGGTGTTAAGAAATGGGAATGTACCGTTAAGTCAAATCATAACGTAGCTACTTTTATTAAAGAGTTGGTACTTGAATTGCCTGCGGGTGAAGAAATTAACTACCGTGCCGGTGGTTATATTCAGATTGAATGTCCTGCACACGTTGCTAAATACAGTGACTTTAACATTGAAGAACGTTTTCACGAAGATTGGGATAAATTTAACTTATGGCGTTATGTATCAGACGTTAAAGAACCTGCTTTGCGTGCTTACTCAATGGCGAGTTATCCTGAAGAAAAAGAAATTATGCTTAACGTACGTATTGCGACACCGCCTCCAGGTGCTCCAGATACTGTTCCGCCAGGCATTATGTCTTCATTTATCTTTAATTTAAAACCCGGCGATAAATGTATCGTATCTGGACCTTACGGTGAGTTTTATGCTAAAGAGACGGATGCAGAAATGGTATTCGTGGGCGGTGGTGCGGGTATGGCACCGATGCGTTCACATATCTTTGACCAATTACGTCGATTGAAATCTAAACGTAAAATGACTTTCTGGTACGGTGCTCGTAGTAAACGTGAAATGTTCTATGTAGAAGATTTCGATATGTTAGCTAAAGAGAACGATAACTTTGAATGGCATGTAGCCTTATCAGATCCATTACCGGATGATAATTGGGACGGTTATAAAGGCTTCATTCACAATGTATTGTTTGAAGAGTTTATTAAAAACCATCCAGCCCCAGAAGATTGTGAATTCTACATGTGTGGACCTCCAATCATGAATACATCGGTTATTAACATGTTGTTAGCAAATGGTGTAGAGCCAGAAAACATCATGTTGGACGATTTCGGCGGTTAATGAAATCTGAAGCCTACCTCTTAAACAAATAGCTTGTTTAAGAGGTAATTTAAGAAAAAATAAAACGAGGAATAGCTCAGTCTATTCTTCGTTTTTTTGTTATCAGTGATTTGAAATAATACTCACAGATACCGACTATTGAGGATAAAATCATGACTTATTTTTTAATTACGTTTGTAGTGATGTTAGTCGTTATTGCTATTATGGCAATCGGTGTCATCTTTGGCAGACGCGCCATTAAAGGCTCTTGTGGTGGTGGTATGAGTAAAGCGGAATGTGTCTGCGTTGAGAAATGCGACAAAAGAAAAAAGATGGATGCTGAAGCACAGTTAAATCAAGGGTAAGTTGCGTTAAGACTGAATGCAAACATATTATTGGCACGATTACGAAACCTTCGGCATTGATCCTCAACGTGATCGCCCTGTTCAATTTGCAGGACTTAGGACGGATGAGAATTTTAATATTATTGACGAGCCGTTGGTTATCTTCTGCAAACCGACATCCGATTACTTACCTAATCCAGATGCCTGTTTAATCACCGGTATTAGTCCGCAGCTTGCTTATCAAAAAGGGGTCTGTGAAGCCGAATTCATCGCCCAGATAAATAAGCAGATGGCTCAACCTCATACCTGTACATTAGGTTATAACACCTTGCGTTTTGATGATGAAATAACTCGTCATTGTTTATACCGAAACTTTTATGATCCTTATGCCAGAGAATGGCAAAATGGAAATTCTCGTTGGGATATTATTGATGTCGTCAGGGCAGCAAGGGCGCTACGACCGGAGGGTATACATTGGCCCGTTGATGAACAGGGTATCGCTAATATCAGGCTGGATCAACTCACCATTGTGAATAATATCGCCCATGAATCAGCTCATGATGCGTTATCGGATGTGGTTGCAACTATCAATGTTGCCAAATTAATTAAACAAGCCCAACCTAAACTGCTTCAGTATTTAATGGCGCATCGCCATAAAACCAAGGTACTTGAATTACTGCAACTGGGTAGTTTTAAACCGCTCGTACATATTTCAGGTCAATACGGTACGGCTAAAAGCTCATTAGCTATAGTCGTACCTGTGTGTAAACATCCCACCAATACTAACGGGGTGCTTGTTTATGATTTATCAGTTGATCCAGAAGCTTTATTAACGTTATCCGTACCAGAGATTCAGCAACGTATTTTTACCCGCACGGAAAAGTTGCCTGATGGAATAAAAAGAATACCCCTAAAGACAGTACATATTAATAAATGTCCAGTCTTAGCACCATTGAATGTGCTTAGGCAAGAAGATCAGCAACGTTTAGCTCTTGATGTGGCAAAGTGTCTTTCTCATAACGAACAAATTAAAGCTTTCATTCATTTAGATAAAAAGGTCGCTGAAGTTTTTTTAAATAAGGAATATGGTGAATCCAGTTCTGATCCTGATTTAACCCTTTATAGCGGTGGATTTTTTTCTGACACTGATAAGCACGCATTTGCTAAAATTAGAATGACACCATCGGCTAAACTAACCAAAGCGACATTTAGATTCACGGATAAGCGTTTGCCTGAAATGTTATTTAGATACAAAGCCCGAAACTACCCCGAAACCTTAACTCAGGTAGAACAAGTGCGTTGGACTGATTTTTGTAAAAACCGCTTAACAGGTCAGCAAGACGGTGGAAGCATTACTTTTGAAGCCTATCAAGCGCGCATAAAAGCCCTACGTGAAACACATCCTGAGCAGAATGCCCTGTTAGATAACTTGAGTTTATATGGATTAAGTTTGATGCCTTAATTGATTTTCATTAGACCATCCAGGGTTAAGCCACAACTGGGCACAAAGGCTTGCATGAAGAATATCACTTCAGATTGATTTGACTCACCGATAGCTAAGGCGATTTGTTCCGCAGCAATTTCGAATTCAGTATTACCGGCTTTTAGTTCAGCTTGGCATTTCAAATACGCGGATATTTTGTCTGCCGCTTTGATAATTTTGACATGCTCTTCGGGCAGTTGCTCATGGTTGATTAAAGCTGCAAAATCAGTTTGTAATTCTTGGGGAAGCAGAGCCAGTAATTCTAATTCTGCTTGATGTTCAATTTGTTTATAGGCTTCTTTAATGGCTGAGGAATGATATTTAATGGGGGTGGGTAGATCACCCGTGATCACTTCGGTAATATCATGATAAAGAGCAGCAGTTGCAATGGCATTGGCATCGACCGTGCCGTTGTAATAGCGGTTTTTGATAAGCGCAAGGGTATGAGCAATCACGGAAACCTCCCAACTGTGTTCCATGACATTTTCTTCATGGGCATTACGTTTAAGTCCCCAACGTTTAATCCAGCGAAGTCTGGATAGATAAGCATAGAAACTACTTGATACTAATATCTCTTTCATTATATTAAATTCTCTACTTTAAAAGGTGCCAATCTGCTAAGGTGTCTGTTAAAACCTCAGCGTATTTTACGCATACTTGTTATTTTTACTTACTCAATTATTAAATTATGCTTATTCAGTGGTACCCCGGTCACATGCACAAGGCCAGCAAAGAGATTAAACAAACGTTGCATCAAATTGATGTGGTGATTGAAGTGCTTGATGCACGTATTCCCTTCAGTAGTCAAAATCCCATGTTAGCGACTCTTAGAGGTGATAAGCCCTGTATTAAAATACTCAGTAAGAGCGATCTGGCTGATCCAGAAAAAACCCAACAATGGCAAACCTATTTGGAGCAAGAGCAGGGAGTTAAAACCCTGGCAGTAACCGCTGAGCATCCTGACAAAATACGCCAACTTGCGGATTTGTGTCATAAGATGTTGCCTGATAAAGCTCTTGGAGGGCGATTGATCAATGCTCTTATTGTGGGTATACCTAATGTGGGCAAATCAACATTGATTAATATATTAGCCGGTAGAATGATCGCTAAAACAGGCAATGAACCTGCTATTACAAAAATGCAGCAACGAATAGCAATTGATAATGGTATTGTCTTAATGGATACGCCGGGGGTATTATGGGCGAATGTAGATAATAAAAACAGTGGATTTCGGCTTGCTACGACGGGTGCCATTAAAGATACAGCGATTGATCATGAGCAAATTGCCTATTTTGCAGCGGAGTTTTTATTGCAACAGTATCCTGAACAAGTAAAAGCACGTTATCAACTACAAGAATTACCTGCATCAGAACAAGCTTTAATAGCCGCGATTGGTAAAAGTCGGGGTTGCCTAAAAGGCGGAGGTCATGTGGATGCTGATCGAGTCTCAAAAATTCTATTAGCAGAATTGCGTGCCGGCATGATAGGACGACTGACGCTTGAAACCCCAGCAATGATGGAAGAAGAGTTAGTTGAGCTGGCTATTATTCGAGCTGAAAAGGCGGCAAAAAAAGAAGCAAAGAAATCTACCAAGTGATGAGTTTTTAAGACCCGAAAGTGGCGTTCTTTCACAAAACTACTAATATAATTCGCGATTTTATTTAGGGTTAAAAACCCCAATTACGATTTGTTATCTGAATCAATTAATCTGTTGCATCAAATGAACCATCGGTTGAAATAAAGACTGGAAATTGGTTTTTTAGAACCTTTTAAGCGTGCGTTAAGTGTTCAATTTAATGCCCTATAATTTTTACTTCTTGAATTGTAATGATTTTTAAATATGGCATAAAAATAGCTTAATAAGATTCATTCACAGCTACAACAATAAGGTTTTCCTGATGAAAAACAACACAATCAAAACGCTGGCTATAGCTTTAACAGCGCTTGCTGAGTTCAGCTCAAATAACACCACGATGGCGGCTACGGCACCTGTTGTACAAGATAATTTAGTTCAGGATGTGGGAAGTTGGGCACAAGTCGTTGGTGAAGGTAGTCTGAAAGCGGTTGATCCAAAGTTAGATAAAGTGCGTTTCTGGTTAGAGGGGCAATCTCGTTGGGATCATGACTGGAATCATTGGTATCAGGGTATGGCGCGTGCTGCGATAGGTTACTCATTCACTGATCGCGCAACCTTTTGGGCGGGCTATACTTATTTGCCGACCCAACAGATAAGTGCTTCTGGTGTTGTAGCACCTTATAAAGCACAGCAGGATATTTGGCCTGCATTTCGCTATGTTTTACCCACTGATATCGGAACGGTTACTTTTCGAACGATCATTGAAAGTAATTTTATACCTTACAATAATAATGAAGTTCGCGTGCGTCCACGGCAGATGATTCGTTTTATGCACCCTCTGGAAGTTGAACCACGGTTAAGTTTGATTACTTGGGATGAAGCCTTTGTCAGGGTCAATTCAACACCCACTGGTGGTCAAGCCGGGTTTGATCAAAATCGCTTCTTTGCCGGACTGGGCTGGTCATTTAATAAAAACTTTCGGGTCGAGGGGGGGTATCTAAACCAATATCTAACCCGTATTTATACGACACCTGATACTATGCATCATTTAATTATGGCTTCTTTATTTATGAACTGGTAAATATTCGGCGTAAGCGCTCAATAAAACGCATACTTCCCCTACCCAGAAGAATCACGATGGCTTGTGGTGCACCTGGTCGTATCAGAGAATAGCCAGGCTCTTCGACCGACGACAAATGCACGAATAGCGTTTTCAGTTAAGCCATCTTTGGGTACTTTGTGTTGGTTATCTCCCAAGTACTTCTTTATTTCATCCAAAATAAGCCGGCTTTTTTACAACGTTGCTGGAACTTTTCAGCGGCACTCAGACCTTTTCTAGCAATGCCGCTGGCGCTTGGCAGTGGTTATGGTGCAGAACTTAAACGCCCCTTAGGCATAGCCCTATTGCTGGGAGCCTGATATTAAGCCAACTACTCACGATTTATCTTTACCTGGACTGTTTTCAGTCCTGGTGCGGTCAACGTTTTGGCAAACCCAGCTTACCGTAAGAACCGACCCCCACTAATATCAATTAACGCGCCATTAATATGAGATGACATATCACTTGCTAGGAAAAGTACGGAACTGGCAACTTCTTCAGCAAAGGTATTACGGCCTAACGGCGTTTGCTTACGGTAGTTTTCCATCATCTCTTCAGTCGAATGAATCTCATGATGTTGTGTTTCAACTGTACCAGGCATCACTGAATTAGTTCTAACATGAGGAGCCAGTTCTTTGGCCAACGTATGTGTAAAGACCATAAGTCCCCCTTTTGCAGCCGCGTAAGAACCGCCGCCATTAGCGCCACCAGTTTGTACCGAAAGCGATAATATATTAACAATGCGTCCACTTCCTGTCGCACGTAAATGAGGTATGGCTCGTCGGGTTAACAAAAAAGCACTGGTCAAATTAAGATCAAGGGATTTATTCCAGTTCTCCAGCGTACAATCTTCAATCTTGGCGCGTTTAACAAGACCACCACCATTATTGACTAAAATATCCAGATGCCCAGCCTTGGCAACCAGTTTATCAACCAGCTCGTTGGCTTCGTCTTCTTGAGTAAGGTCTGCGGATAACAATATCGACTTAATGCCCTTGATAGCAAATTCATCATGAAGCTGTTCAGCTCCTACCCGACTGGAATGGTAATGTATACCGACAAAAGCACCCGCCTGACCTAATGCCAAAGCAACAGCTCTACCAATCCCCACACCCGCACCGCTTACCAGGGCGACTTTACCTGTTAAATCTAATGTTTGTTCTGGAACCATCTTGATCACCTGATTGACTTCAACGGATTAAAGACTTTTTACTTTTTCCAAAACAGCTGCCGCATGACCTTCATGGTTTACACCGTATTCAACATCAACTAACGTCCCTTCCTTGTTAATAATAAAAGTAGAACGAAAAATAGCCATACTCTTCACGCCATTCTTGTCTCTTTCCCTCCAAACACCATAACTTTCACAAAGTTCACCACTCGTGTCCGCCAGTAACACGACCTTTAAACCAAACTTGTTTATAAAATCGACATGGCTTTCACAGGTATCTTTGCTCACCCCTATAACCACCGTATCGAGTTGACTAAATTCGTCTGCTAGACGGGTAAAATCATTGGCTTCGATAGTACAACCCGGGGTGTCATCCTTGGGGTAAAAATATAAAACAACGTTCTGTTTACTCGTAAAGTCTGATAAATTAACAACGTTATTCAACTGGTTGCGAGAACTAAACGAAGGGGCTTGTTGGTTTATTTCTAACATGGCTTAATCCTTATTAATAAATTAACAATTGGCAGTAATAAATCGGCATCTTAAAAACAAAGCATTCTACTAGGTTTTATTGAGAATAATAACACCATTACAACCAGCGTCAATTTAAATTATTTAAGCACCAATATGTTAGCGGCTTTTGTAACTCACAAAAAATAAAATACCCCCGGATGTGCTGAACGATAATGAAGCGCATCGCTCTATCACAATAGTATTCAGTTTTTTGATTTAAAACAGATGAGTAACAACAATCCCGATGGTTTGTTCCAGGGTTAAATTTTCATTTTCGCCGACAATATTATTGGTCGTGATGGGATATCTAAGATCAATGCCATACAAGCCTTGGGTCTGACCGAAGGTATAGATATACGCCGAAAGTTTAGGTTCATTGGGTAAATGTATATCGATAGCTTGAAAATTCTGTTCGGTATTATTCAATGCCACTACCTTTTCACCATAACGATTTACTAATTCCAACAATAAAAACTTAAGTGGAATATCTTTTTTAAGCGCCCAAATATTCATAATTCACCTAATTGAACTTGATATTTCGCGCATTTCGGAATGTATTACAGCTATAGGAAGTCATCATAATAAACCCGCACTTTATCCATGTCGTCCGAAACACGCCGCCTCTTTAGTGCGAAGATGTCAAGACAAAGTCCGTATCCTTGCGGACTTTATTTTTTTAATTAAGACAGTTTCTTATATTTTAAGCGCTTAGGGTTATCCGCATCACTGCCTAAGCGGCGATGACGGTCAGCTTCATAATCTTCATAGTTGCCTTCAAACCAAACCACCTGGCTATCACCTTCAAATGCCAGCATGTGTGTAGCAATCCTATCCAGAAACCAGCGATCATGCGAAATAACCACGGCACAACCTGGGAATGCGAGTAGAGCCTCTTCTAGGGCACGTAAGGTTTCAACATCTAAATCGTTAGTAGGTTCGTCTAATAATAATACATTGCCACCGGTTTTAAGCAATTTAGCCAAATGTACCCGGTTACGCTCACCCCCAGACAAATCACCAATCCGTTTACCTTGATCAGCGCCTTTAAAGTTAAAGCGACCGACATAAGCGCGTGATGGCGTTTCATATTTCCCAACAGTAATGATGTCCAAGCCATCAGAAATTTCATCAAAAACTGTTTTCTTAGGATCGAGGTTATCACGTAACTGATCAACATAAGCCAATTGCACCGTTTGACCCAATGTCACACTGCCCGAGTCGGGTTGTTCAAAGCCTGCCATCATACGGAACAGAGTTGTTTTACCGGCTCCGTTAGGACCGATAATACCGACGATACCGCCGGGTGGTAATTTGAAGCTAAAGCCGTTGACTAATAGTTTCTCACCAAAAGCTTTGCTGATGTTGTCAGCTTCAATGACTATATCACCTAAACGTGGCCCCGGTGGAATATAAATTTCCTGAGTTTCGTTACGTTTTTGTACGTCGGATGATGACAGCTCTTCAAATCGGGCCAGACGGGCCTTACTCTTAGCATGACGACCTTTAGGGTTAGAGCGTACCCACTCTAACTCGTCTTTCATGGCTTTTTGACGAGAAGATTCTTGCTTCTCTTCTTGCAATAAGCGGTTACTCTTTTGTTCTAACCAACTGGAGTAGTTGCCTTCCCAGGGAATTCCTGAGCCTCTGTCCAGTTCCAAGATCCAACCCGCCACATTATCCAGGAAATAACGATCATGAGTCACAGCCACTACGGTACCGGTATAATCATGTAGGAAACGTTCTAACCAGGCAACCGACTCTGCATCTAAATGGTTAGTGGGTTCGTCTAATAACAGCATGTCTGGATTAGAGAGTAATAAACGACATAACGCAACTCGGCGTTTTTCACCACCTGATAACTTAGTGACGTCCGCATCCCAATCGGGTAGACGTAAAGCATCCGCTGCCACTTCAAGCCGTCTCTCAAGGTTGTGACCGTCACAGGCATTAATGATATCTTCCAGGCGTGCCTGGTCGGCGGCTAATTTATCAAAATCAGCATCGGGATCGGCATAAGCTGCATAAACAGCATCTAACTGAGCCAAGGAAGCTTTAATATCTGCAACCGCTTCTTCAACATTACCCCGTACAGTCTTGGTGGAGTCTAATTGAGGTTCTTGTGGCAAATAACCAATGTTAATGCCTTTTTGAGGAATCGCTTCACCTTCGATTTCCTTATCGATGCCCGCCATAATTCTGAGTAATGTTGATTTTCCCGAGCCGTTTAAACCAAGTACACCAATTTTTGCACCGGGAAAAAAAGACAGAGAGATATCTTTAAGAATGTATTTCTTGGGTGGAACAATCTTTCCGACCCTATTCATTGAATATATATATTGCGCCATAGTATTGATTTTAAAAGGTTAAAATAATTAGACTTTCTTTACAAACTCTGACTTGAGTTTCATCGGGCCTATGCCATCAATTTTACAATCAATGTCATGATCACCGTCTACCAAACGTATGCCTTTAACTTTAGTGCCCACTTTAACAACGAGTGAAGTACCTTTTACTTTAAGATCTTTAATGACAGTAATGGTGTCACCATCCTGTAATTCGTTTCCGTTAGCATCTTTGACGATTTTAACATCGTTAAGGTTTTCTGTTTCTGTGTCTGCTTGCCATTCGTGAGCACACTCAGGACAAATATTCAGGGTTCCGTCTTTATAGGTATATTCGGAGTCACACTTTGGGCAATTAGGTAAGTTACTCATGGGTTATTATTATAAAATTAACAATTGACTATTTTAAGTTTGTTTTCCGGCAATTACTAGGAGTTTGTCTAATCTAACGTTTAACTAATTCGCTGACTATATTTCAGTGTCTTGAATAGGGAATTGCTGGTTTTAATTGTAAAAGTTGTATAACTGTCCATCATACTATAAACTTTCTTCGAGCATGAGCAAGCTCAATTAATAGAATTAGAATAATAAATTAAAATAACACTGGGAATTAAAATGAGTTCAACAGAAATAACTTCAGATAAAGAACTGACCCTTTATGAAAGAATTGGTGGCGCAGTTGCCGTGGATACCGCCGTTGAGGTATTTTATCGAAAAGTACTGGCTGATTATCGTATCAACCGTTTTTTTGATGGTATCGATATGGAAAAACAGGTGGCTAAACAAAAAGCGTTTTTTACTTTGGCATTTGGCGGTCCTAACACTTATACAGGAACTGATTTACGTAATGCGCATACTCGACTGGTTAAAATGGGGCTTGGTAATGATCACTTTAATGCAGTTATGGAACATTTAAGCGCCACTCTAAAAGAGTTAAATGTACCCAAAGATCTTATAACAGAAGTAGAAACCCTTGCAGAAAGTACTCGAAAAGATGTTTTATCTAGATAAAGGTTCTTGTTGAAAAATGAATCAAATCAGTTAAATCATCCTTAGCTGTAGCTATTATTTGTACAGTTGGGGAGCGCCGTCGTTACCCAACTCTTATCAAGTTCATCTGACAAACAATTTTAGTTTTTTAATGTTCTACTCGATATTATAAAATATCAGATGTTTTATTATTCGGATAGAGAAATTTATCTACTTGCTTTACTGATTTTTAGTGCAACTTGATGATTGGTGATTTAATTAATCACACTAATTTAAGTAAATTCGCCTATCATAGTGGATCGAAATGGCCTACATCTGGATATTATTGGATTAATTAATGAGGACTTCATGAAGCATTTTTCTTTATTTTTAACTCTATTAACTGTGTTAGTTTTTGGGCAAAATGCCTATGCAGTAAAACGAGTTAAAGTAACACCGCAAAACACCTTGCAATGCGCGGCTTTTAGTACCTATGTTGGGACGTTGACACCTAATTTTGGCGCCCATCCATCAAAGGAATTGATCGATACCCTCTTGGATCAACTGATCAAGAAAACGCCTTTTCGCTGTATTATGACCTATGGTGTATTGAACGGACTCGATGCTATTTTTACCGCCGCTGAGGCACGACACATTAAAGTCATCGCCATCCTCTGGCTGGATGATGATATCAACATTAATTCTCAGTCTATTGAAAAAGGTATTGAAGTTGCGAAAGCATTTCCCAAAACTATCATACGACTCAGTTGCGGATCAGAAGTAAGAACTAGACATGGTAATATTTATGATGGTGAAATTTCCCGCTGCATCGATAGTCTTCACAAAGCTGGCGTCACTCAACCAATCACTACCATTGATACCTGGTGGGAATGGTGTAATCGCTCTTTAGAGTGTCAGCAAACCAGTTTTGCTTCTAAGGTTGATTGGATAGGGACTAATATTTTTCCTTGGTGGGAAAACGAATACTCCGGTATTTATAGCTGTATCCCGGCAAATAAGGCCGCTGACTTCCATATTGCCAGACTTGAAGATCTGCATCGCATTTATCCAGATAAAGAAGTGATAATGACTGAATTTGGTTGGCCCAATGGCCCGGAGAACAGTTCATCTACTAATCTTAAAACTGGAGAACGCTGTGGTATCGCCAGCAAAAGTAATCAAAAATTAGTTATAGAATCAACCTTTAAGCAACTTGCTAAAAAGAAATGGTCTGGTACTGTATTTGAAGCCTTTTCTGAAAACTGGAAACCCGCTGAAGAAGGTCCATTTGGAAACTCATGGGGACTTTGCCAAGGAACTCCACCCTACGCCTGCGTTAATCAATTAAATATAGCTCGATAATACTCACCGTAGGTATTCAGCCACCCTCTTTAAAAAAGAGGGAATAAGGAGGTTTTATTCAAAGATAAATCCCCCTCTCCACCCGTTTTTTCAAAAATGGAGGTGAATGCTTACTGCCCATTATCTAATTTTGGCATTAAAATAGCGTTTAATACCTGCGTATCATTTGATAAAATGATCAGTTTTGTACAATTAGTACCAATTTAGCCACTTTTCTTAACTTACGAAAACCCTATTTAAATGAATACAGCGAAGACTATTCTATTGATTTTGATATCCACTTTGTTATTACTGGTGTCAGAGTTAAGTTATGGACAACATGCAGAGATAATTATAGATGCCGAAAACGGTAGTGTATTACACGAAATAAATGCCTCCCATTCGTGGTTTCCTGCTTCGCTGACCAAGGTAATGACACTCTATATGACATTTGATGCCTTAAAATCGGGACAAATCGGTCTTACTGATACCTTAGTTACCTCGCGTCATGCAGCGTTACAACCTAATAGCAAACTGGGACTTCGGCAAGGGGAAACACTATCTGTTCAAGATGCCATCTTAGCGCTTATTACGAGATCAGCAAATGATGCAGCCGTTGTTTTGGCTGAGCATTTAGGTGGAACAGAAGAAAATTTTGCTGTCAAAATGTCTACCATGGCACATTCCTTAGGTATGTACGATACTCACTTTATGAATGCAACAGGGCTTCCACATCCATGGCAAGTCACCACTTCTCGTGATATGGCTATGCTTGCCTGGAAAACACAACGTAATTTTCCAAATTATTATCCTTACTTTTCCTGGCATAGCTTTAATTTCAAAGGCCGGGAATTGCACGGCATTAATAAGTTTACCGCTAGTTATCCGGGCGCTGAAGGCATGAAAACAGGATTTACCTGCGGTTCTGGCTATAACCTGATCTCATCGGCGACCCAAAACGGCAAACACCTCATTGGAGTAGTCTTGGGTGGCATAACCAGCTCAGAACGTTATAAGCTAATGGTTAATATGATGAATAACGGCTTTGCCAATCAATATGATGATCGTCCTACTGAAAACATTAGTACTATGTCAAACGATTCATCAGGTCTTCCACCCTATCAACTAGGTTGCGGAAATACCGCTCCAACCGCCATCGCTTCAAATGACGATACTGTTAATGAAGCGGCTAGTTATGTTAAACCCACTAAATTACATAATCGTTCACCTATAGCTCATCATCACCCAACTAAAAACACGCATGTTTTAGTTAAGAACAAATCGCATGTAAAAGCAAAAGCACATGCAAAAGTGATAGTCGCAGTTAAACATAAATCTACAAATAAAATCAAATCTAATCAACCCGTGAAGAATAAAAAAGCTAAGGTTATCACCAAAGCTAAAGCCGGCAAAACACACCACCATCACTCTTAAATTAATAATTACAAATACAAAACAACCCGTTGTAGAATATACAGGGTGAAATTGAATCTAATGACGTGACAATTTCTTGAACATCATCAAAAAAAATCTGATAATAGCTTGAACAGGCTGATATTGATTAAGAATATAAAAAACTTATTCAGCCTCTAAGCTGAGTATGAGTCCATAAATGAATATTAAACAATAACAATAATCCAGGATAAAATTAATTATGAGCATGCAAAGCCCTAGACTTAATAAAACTCTAATCCATTGCCTGGTGTTATCAATAACTCTACTCGGTTGTTCTACAACACAAACAAAAGCTCCCGACTCAGGCGACCCTTGGTCAGCCTGGAACCACGACAGTCAATTGTTTAACGACAATCTGGATAAAGCTATTATAAAGCCTTTAGCCCAGGGCTATCAGTGGATTACACCAGAATTTGTTAATACAGGAGTTACCAACTTCTTTAGTAATATTAATGACGTAGGTGTTACTATTAATGATTTACTGCAATTTAAAGTGTCTCAGGGGGGCATGGACGGTAGTCGTTTTTTAATTAACACGACGGCAGGTGTCGCCGGGTTTGTTGATGTTGCTGACATGCTTGATCTTCCAAAGCACAAAGAGGACTTTGGGCAAACACTTGGCTATTGGGGTGTTCCATCAGGCAATTACTTAGTATTGCCTATTTTTGGTCCTAGCTCTCCTAGAGATACGGTAGGACTTATCGGTGATACCCTGTTCAATCCTATTACGTATGTTTCTATATTTGGTGGCCCTGTTGTAAACGCTGCAACTGCTGGATCGAGAGTCCTTGATATAACTGATAAACGCGCTGAGTTAATGACCACTGAAAAAATTGTCGACGAAGGCTCGGTAGATCGTTACGACTTTATAAGGGACTCTTATAAACAAAATAGAGAATACCTCATTCATGATGGAAAATCCTCTGATGAGAATGATCCCGACTTAAATGATGAAAGCTCTTCCGCTGATAAAAAAGTCGGCAGCCCAACGCCAGTAACAAAAAATGGATCAGGCAAATCACTTAAACTATCTGAACCTAAATAAATTCAGATAGCCAAACTTCATCTGACAGTTAGTTTTGTAGCTGTCAGATGAAATATAATGTTTAGACCCCGTTAGGAAAATCGTAGCTATAATGTTTACGTAATGGTTTAACCACTTCCCATTGGCTGTCTAAGCCTGCATGAAAAGAAACTAAATCTCCTGGTAAAATACGCACTGTCTCACCACCAGCAGGCGTCACTAAAATTTCACCTTCCAGCACGTAAGCACTTTCAGTTTCATCAAAATCGATTGGAAACTTAGAGATTTCTTTTTCCCATATTTCCCAGTTGGATACACCCAGTTCTATTAAACGTTCTTCACTCGGATTGTGTTCGATAGTAATTTTGCTCATGTTCTTCCTAAAAAATAAAATAATTGGATGGCAATTGTAGCATCAGACCTAACTTTGATGCTATTTACAAGCTACCAAGCACCGTCTCTCCCCTGCTCTTCAATGTACTTGCCAATACCGGTTGGCTCAGTCGTTATTTCAAAAGAAAATATCTCACTCAGCTCACTGGATGATTCAAAACGGGCAACTTCCACCTCGAACTCAGTCGCTTCGACAATTAGCTCACCCTCCTCATCATATTCAGCATTCACACCATAACAATCACCATAAACACCCATAATAATATTTTCGTACACTGCTAAATAACGCTCATTCTCTGAGTCATATTCTTTATCATCAGACCATAAAGCAAAAGATGCCCCATGAAGTTGTTCGAAAGTTTTAGCTATTTCAATTTTTTGACTATCAGTGTTCATTTAATTTCTTTTATTTTCTTTAGTTAATTTTAATTTGATAATTCGAGTAAAAACAAAGACCATCAGGTGTCATCATTATTCGGTCGTACTGGCAATTATTTTATGGATACGCTGCGTACTAAAATAGATAATGATAAAAATAAACGGAATGGATACGCCCTCAATAAGCTCTGAATTCGCTTTCCAACCAAGTACATGCAGAGCCTCAGCTATCTTGCCGATAATACTTGCTGCGTAATAAGTAATGGCAACCATTGAAATACCTTCAACCATTTGTTGCATACGCAATTGCATTTTTGCGCGTAAGGCCATTGAGGTCAGCAAGCCCTGGTTCTGCCGTTCAATAATAATATCAACACGAGTTCGCAATAATTGACTGGCATTACTGACTCTTTTAGAAAGAGAGGTAAATCGATGAGAAATCGACTCACAGGTATTAATAGCCGGCTCTAATCTGCGTTTTAAAAATTCACCCAAGGTCTGAATACCTTGAATCCGAACTTCTCGTAAATCATTGAGACGTTGATCAACCAGTTGATAATACGCACTTGCCGCTGCAAAACGAAAATGATTACTGGAAATATAATTTTCGACTTCCGCCGCCAATGTCGTTAACTCATCCAATAATGCAGCATCATTATTATCAGGCAACGTCATCGCATTAGTAATGGCGTATAACTGCCGATCCGATTTATTTAAAGCTGGATAAAGTTTACGTGCAATAGGGAAAGCCATTAAAGCCATAACCCGATACACTTCTATATCAAATAATCGCTGGACTAGACGACCTGCCTGTTCTGATCTTAGGGCATTATTGACAATCAGAAATCGGCTAAAGCCATCAACATGAATCCTAAAATCTGTAAATACTGAGGCAGCTCCCCCTGTTACCTTGGAGCCAATCACTTGATTACCTGCAAAGTAGTCGGACAGCGTAGATAAATCGTCTGTAGTTTCCTTATAATTAATATCCTCGGCCAAAACGATAGCCGCATGAGACGCAACAATGGTTTGCCCGGGTAATTGCGACAACCAATCAACAGGTACTTTTTTTAAAGCCGCATCTGAAAAAATATCGGTCGGCGCATCATGAACATAAAAACTGTAAGTACTAAACTCACCGTGTTGCTCCCAACGGATTTGAAACGAATTAAACGACGCAGCGAAATGATCCGCTTCTTTTTCTGGTGGAACAACACTAAATCGCTCACAGAGTGTTATTAAATGCTGACGTTCCGAGAGTTTTTCTTCGTTCGTTAATAATAAAGCAAGATGACTGGCTCTAACGGGTAAATTCAGAATAAAAGGCGCTCGTGCATGTACCTCGTTGTGAAGTACAAAGCGCTGTGCATGATTTTTTGGAATAGGAAATAGTGGCGTCACAGGCGTTTTATAATCTCTTTTTAATCAACGTAAAAACATATTAATTTAAATCAATACCTACATATTGTCTGCTGTATTTTAACGGATAAACACGCTAATAGTTTAACTGCTTTAACCATAACTAATCCTCGTACATCAAAAACACTTTACAACCAAACTGTTCCCCTTGAACCCAAAAAATTAATAGTTTCCTTTAATTATAAGCAATAATCCGTCAAATGTTTCAATAACGACTTAAGCGTATATTAAATTGCTGATACAAATCATGCACGTTAGGGTTTTGTAACAGCTCAAGTTCTGATGTCCAGTCATGGTAACATAACAGCTTTGGATCTGAAATTTGGGTAGGATCAAGGTGTCCGGGATGGCACATCAACTCGTAACGATACTCCGGTTTAAGTCTTCTAAAAATTCGAGTCAAATAATCATAGTCAAGCTTGCCGCTACGGCTCAATCCTAAAAATAAAGGGGTAACTTGTTTAATACGCGATTGATTAAACGCATACATACTCTGAATAAGAGTATTTCGGATGAGTGTTGAGTGATTAAAGGGGCTAACCCAGTCAGCTTGAGTTAAACGAACATTAGGAATGTTATAAGCGTGCGCTAATTCTAAGGTCAAGGGAAATAACAACGGAAGCATGTGAATGTGCTCATGCGAGTTTAAAAATACCAGCTTATGTCCTTGGCAAGCCTCTATCTGGGCAGACCATTCCAGTCGAATATCCTGAAGAGTTATTTTCTTGGTTAACAGCAAACAACTCATAATATAAGTGCTAGGAAAACAACCGTCCCAAGCAGATAGTTTATCCGTTATCGGGGCTGTTAAAGGATGTCTTGAGGTCAGATTTAGATGCACACCCAAGTCCAGGTTTTCAAATGACTTAAGCCATTCAAGTTGGGTCGTTAAGTCAGGGCTATTGGCTAGAATACCCGTTGCAGTAATCGCGCCGGATTTAGCAGCCTCTAAGATTCCTTCACTCACACAAGGATAGTAGCTATAGTCATCAGCGTTAATGATTAGCTCAATGGGCGCACGATTGATCATTTTTTGTATAAGGCATGGGCATGAAAAAGAGAGAATTGTCTAAAGCTTTTTACTAGATCAAGGCGTAATTTGATAGCTTCAGGAAGACTATTCACTAAATCTTTTTTTATGGCATAAAAATCATGATTTGACTCGGTTAAGCTTGCTTGCAAGTCTTCAGTTGTTTCTAAGTCTATTGCCTGTCCCTCTAAATAAAACTGGGCAGAATAAGGTCTTCTGTTGAAATAAAGTAAGCGTTCATCCGCTTGGGCGGCTTTTTGATAGTTTGCGATGAGTTGTTGTTGTGATTTAAAAAAATCCACATTCGGATAATGATAGTAAAGTACTAAACCTGCAAAAATAAGAGGGACACACAGTACTAACATTCTTCGGTAAACAACACGGATAGTAAGCCAGTCAGCCAGCAATAAAGCAAACCCCGTTAAACCGGTTAAGGTGTAAGTCCAGATAATATTCGCTGACAGGGTAAAAAACATCAGTGGTGCTAACATCCACAATAGACAATAGAGTCGCCAACCGTCGTTTGACTTGATTAATTCGACTGATTTTTTCTTGACTAACGCATTAACAATAATGCCTATAAAAATTAAAGACCAAGGGAAGGCGCCACCTAGCCAATAAAGCCATATTTTGCCATGAGGTTGGGCATGGCCATTACCATAAAGATCACCTTTCCAACCGCTTTCAGTAAAGCGTTTCCAGTGTTCTCCAATAAAAAAGTATTCTAAGAATCCCGGTGTGTTATGTTCAGCGATTATATACCAGGGGGAACTGATAGCCAGCATAAGTAGTGTACCCTTAACCCAAGGTATGCGCTGCCAAACCCGTATCCACTGGTTGGTAAGAAGTGTCCATAAGCCTATACTGATACCTGAAAGTACGATAGCGATGGGGCCTTTGGCTAACAGCCCAATGCTTAAGCCAATAAAGAAAATATACGACCAAAAGATGTGGCTAGATTCATCACGTAACGCTAACCAGAATGAGGCAAGCGCTAGTGTGACCCCTAGGTTCATGCACACATCCATTGCCACCGTACCTGACATGACAAAAAAGAGTACCGTACTGGCTAAAATAATAACGGTGCTAGAGGAGGTTGTGCGGTCACGTTGTCTGTTGACCAGATGGTAAATAATCCACAGGATGCAGACGCTTAATAAGAGCGAGGGCAAGCGAGCAAAGAATTCATTAATGCCCCCCAAGCCTAAGCTAGAGGCCGTTAACCAAACGGTAAGCGGTGGTTTCCCCCAAAAGGGTCGCCCATAATCAATTAAAGGCGTTACCCAATTACCCGTTTCTAACATCTTACGACCCATTTCTGCATATCGGGATTCAGACGGATCATAGAGTGGATAAAAACCTAGAGTCAGCAGTCGGATCACTAAAAGTGTGCTGAGTATCCACCCTCTTTTGACCTCATTTTGTAGATCACCCACTGGCTGTATGTCTAGCTGTGTGTCAATCGTTTGTTCCAAGGAGTCCATTTTAAAAGTCCAGAAGTGATTGGCAAAAAAATTCCAGACTAAAACGATACCCGTGGTGATAATCTGCGCGAAAAGATAATAAAGTTTAGGTGTAAATAGTGCCATTAAGCCCAGATTTAAACAAAAGCCCAAGGAGGCAATCAGTGCAAACTTGGGTAAAGTCTGAGCATGGGGTTGTTGGCTTTTAAACGTGAGTGAATAGTTTAAAACATAATTAATCAATAATCCTGCCAAGGCACCCCAACCAGACCCCCCAACAGGATTAACAGCATAAAACTCAACAAGACCGTACAGTATCGAATAATGTACGATAGTTCCAATGGCACCAACCAGTATAAAAGCGAGAAATTTAAAGATCACGTATAAATGATAAAGTAGATGTACCCGATTTAGAGTTATTCGTTAACGAGTATTTCAATTCGATAATGCCCTAAACCCTCAATGCCCAGTTTATCCGCTAGCCAAGGCAATGTTTGTTGCATATCGTTGGCTAGCGTCCACGGCGGATTAATAACAATCATCCCACTGGCGGTCATACCATGTTCTTCAGTGTCAGTAGTGATACCCAATTCAAATAACTGTACGTTTCTTAGACCACTGTTTTTGATAGCTTGTTCGAGGTGTTTATTACGTTTACGATCCACGACGGGATACCACAGCGCATAAGTCCCTATAGCAAAACGCTTAACCATTTGTATTAAGGATTCAATGACTAATTGATAGTCATTTTTAATTTCATAAGAAGGATCTATTAATATCAGCCCTCGGTGTTCTTTGGGAGGTAATAGGCCTAAGCTATGCTTCAAACCATCCTCATGAAACACCTTGATACGCCTGTCTTTTTTAACAGCCGTCGTTAATGACTGGATTTCTGTTGAGTGTAATTCATGTAATAACAAGCGATCATGAGTCCGCAAAAATGGTTGGATTATTAAGGGCGAGCCGGGATAATGGGTAAGCTGTTCAGTTGAGTTAAAGCGCTTAACGATATTAATATATGCGGCAATAGGCTCAGATAAATTAGAACACTGCCACAGTCTACCTATACCGTTTTCAAATTCTTTATTTTTTAAAGCATAATCACTGCCCAGTTGATAATCACCAGGCCCTGCATGCGTATCAATACAACAGAACGGCTTCTCTTTTTTTACCAGATGCTCAAGGATTTTGATTAGAACAGTATGTTTTAAAACATCAGCAAAATTGCCAGCGTGAAATGAGTGTCGATAACTAAGCATTAAAACGTGTTGAGTAAGATAAAGATGACTTTCTTAAAAAAGTTTATCGAATATTGTCATACCTATCTCAAAGGAAATAAGCCAGATGATAATCCATTCGAGTATGGTTGAGTGCCTATGTTTTTGTTCATCCGCCAACATTTCAAATAACTCATGAATGGTTTCCAATTTTTTGGATAATACTTGGGTGCGGGGGGCTATCTCTAAATACTTTGCTGTTATGCTATAAAAGGCTTCATATTCAGGGTACTCCCAAAAGAATTCTGGGGTATCAAGCAAGTCGTAGTTCAAGATAATATCACTTTTGGTTAAAAATAATTGTCCGCGAATCTTGGCTATATTATAACGACTTAATTTAATACTGCCATTTTCGGCTAACGATCTAGGAATGTAACTGGTGTTATTAATGGTTGTTATGGCATTGGTTTCAAATGATGCTAATTTAATTGATTGAGCCATCCCTTGAGATAAGGCAAAAATTAAAATAGGATCTGAGGACTCTATTTCAATATGATCTTCAATAATGCGCGTGCTGGAGCAATTGAGCGTAAAGGTAAAATAATCTTCTTCTATAGTGGTTAGCGGATTTTCAGCATAATTCAATAACAAGAGGTGTAATTTAGCTTGTTGTTCGGTACTGACATTCCAATGAACGACCGCACCATAAGAGAACACGATAGACCAGGACTCTTCATCTTCAATGAGTAAAGCACCTTTGATAATTCTAATAAGTGTTGATTCTGAAAGCACAGCGGCTAATTCATTAATATCAAAGCGCAATGCCAAGCAGTATGCAGAGCATTTTTTAATGGGGTTGTTTTCTGACATAGTGAGTTTTGAGGTGTTATCAACTGCGACAATAGTTGAATTGTAACGCAGTTGATAAGCTATGCGTTAGTATGCGTCTAATTATTTATCGGCAATGGTTAATAACCAGCCATTTTCTGCTTCACAATGGGTAGATTTGGCTTTTACTTTGATATTAATCCGTGCGGGTGTGTTAACCAGTGAAGCGGGGAGTTTTCCTTTAAATATATAATAAGGGTCTCTGAATTCTGAAGTTAGCTCAACGGGTATGTTTTTTACAGTCGCAAAGACCTGCCCGGGATTATTGATATTAAAAACTAAAAATGAAAACTCCGCTTCGGGAACGACTGTACTTAAATGAGGGGGTAAAAACTTACCCAGATTGGGTTTACCACAAGAACTGGTAGTGCCGCCACCGCCACCCATACCACCACCATGACCACTGTGATGTTCTGCAGCATTCGTAGATGCAGTCATTAATAATGAAATTATAGAGATTAGGGCAAGTAGTTTTTTGTTTTTCATAGGTTTTTCCCTCACGTATTGTTATGGAACGCGCCAAGTGTTGTTATTATTCTAGGCGAATCTTTTACTAAGTCTGCTAATTATATTCACAAAACTTAAATCTAGTACTGAAAATCTAATGAATCCAGAAACAGCTCTGTCATGTAAAATAGCTAGCATAAAAAAGATATGCTTTTTTGTTTTGCAGATAACACTTTAAAAATTAAACATGCTAAGAATTAATGAACTTAAACTCCCCTTAGATCATCCGGAAAGCGCTATTAAAACAGCCATTCTTAAGCGACTGGAAATTTCTGCCGAGCAATTGTTGAGTTATACCGTATTTCGTCAAGGGCATGATGCCAGAAAGCGTAATGATATTAGTTTGGTTTATACCTTAGACGTTGAGCTTAAAAATGAAGCTGCATTATTAGCACGTAAAAGTGAAGACCCGCATATCTCCTTAACACCCGATACAACGTATCGTTTTGTTACCCAAGCACCCGCAAATTTGACGGACAGACCGATTGTGATTGGCACAGGGCCTTGTGGGTTATTTGTTGGTTTAATTCTTGCGCAAATGGGTTTTAAGCCCATCATTTTAGAACGTGGTAAAGAAGTACGCGAGCGTACTAAAGATACCTTCGGTTTGTGGCGTAAGAGTATTTTTAATCCAGAATCGAATGTGCAGTTTGGTGAAGGCGGGGCGGGTACTTTTTCAGATGGTAAGTTATATACACAGATCAAAGATCCTAATCATTATGGTCGAAAAGTACTCACTGAGTTTGTAAAAGCCGGTGCGCCTGAAGAAATCTTGAGGGTCAGTAAACCCCATATCGGTACTTTTAGACTGGTTTCTATGGTTGAGCACATTAGAGCTACGATAGAATCTTTAGATGGGGAGATTCGTTTCCAAAGTCGAGTTGATTTACTTAACATCGAACAAAGACGAGTGACAGGTGTCACCTTGGCTAATGGTGAAACCTTAAACAGCCGCTATGTGGTATTGGCTGTCGGTCACAGTGCTAGGGACACTTTTAAGATGCTGTACGACCGTGGGGTCTATATTGAAGCGAAACCTTTTTCAATTGGTTTTCGAATAGAACATCCTCAATCATTGATTGATCAATGTCGGTTTGGTAAGAGCGCGGGGCATCCGCTATTGGGTGCAGCGGATTATAAACTGGTTCATCATTGTAAAAATGGTCGAGCGGTTTATAGTTTTTGTATGTGCCCTGGGGGTACTGTGGTTGCGGCAACTTCAGAAGTCGGTCATGTGGTGACGAATGGGATGAGTCAATATTCACGTAACGAACGTAACGCGAATAGCGGTATTGTAGTGGGGATTACGCCAGATGATTATCCAGGGCATCCCTTGGCAGGGATTGAGTTTCAACGTCAATTAGAACAAGGTGCTTTTAAATTAGGGGGTGAAACGTATCAGGCACCGGGTCAGTTGGTGGGGGATTTCTTGGCGAATAGACCGTCTAGTGTTTTAGGTTCTGTCGAACCTTCTTATACCCCTGGAGTACATTTAGGTGATTTAAGTACGGCATTACCGGAGTATGCGATTACAGCCATAAGAGAAGCATTACCTGCATTTGATAAAAAAATAAAAGGCTTTGCAATGGCGGACGCGGTATTAACAGGGGTTGAAACACGTACTTCATCGCCGATTCGTATCAAGCGTGATGAATCCTTTCAAAGTATCAATACCCGAGGCTTGTATCCTGCTGGAGAGGGTGCAGGTTATGCGGGCGGCATACTCTCTGCTGCTGTAGATGGTATTAAAGTCGCTGAATCCCTTGCTTTGGCAATGGTTAAAGATCTTTAGTGAAGTAGGTATTCTCCCCTACCCTCTCTTTGAGGAAGCAAACAAATAGCATTCATCATTAACCAGAGTTTACCCCAAAATTTAGTTTTTTTATCGCTTATTTCCGGCTATTCATCCTGACCTTATTTCTAAAGTATTATCAAGAAATAATGAGTTATGTTTCTTTATGCGTCAGCTATTGTTTAGAGCAACAGCTTGCTATCAATTTCTATAAAGCGACTCGCTGAGTTAATCAGTGAAGGGGCTGTAAGTGATAGCACGCCATAAACCTCTGTACAAACTGGGTAAGTTTGGTTAACTTTATTAAGCAGTAAATCGAAATCACCATCCCCTGATAAAAGGATAATGATGTCCGATTTGATCGAATATTCGATAACATCCAAAGTAATGCCTACATCCCAATCACCTTTCGCTGAACCATCACTACGTTGAATATAGGGTTTAAGTTTAACCTCAAAACCTATTTGCCGAAGTATATTCTGAAACCCTTGCTGTTTCTTGTCACCCTTGTCAATGGCATAAGCAAAGGCACCAACAACCCTTCTATTGGCTGTTGCCTGAGTCCAGAATGCACTGTAGTTAAAGTGTCGTTGATAACATTGCTTAGTGGTGTAATAAATGTTTTGCACATCGACAAAGATGGCGACTCTTTTCATTTTATTCGTGGCTAAAAGAGCAGCAATAGTCTGTGGCAGTATTTATTCTTACAGTGAAAGCTGCATTAGCCGGTACATCAAATGATTGCCCACCGACTACTTTTTGCCATTGGTCAGAGCCTGGCAGCAAAACCTCAAGATCACCCTCAATAATTTCCATCAATTCTGGTGCCGCTGTATTGAAAAGATATTCACCCGGCAACATAAAGCCGAGTGTTTTTAAGGAACCGTCTGCAAAACGGATAGTACGGCTACTGACTTTACCATCGAAGTAAACATTGGCTTTTTTTACGATAGTGACATTATTAAATTCTGACATGGTTTTCCTGATTGTTAGATGTATTCAAATAAATTAAAAGGTGCGAAATAATAGCAGATTGTTTTTGATTAGTCGGATTATACTTCACGCGGGCATAGATGCGGATTTTGTAAAAAGCTGAAACTTTGGATTCAAAAGCGTTTTCACCTGATCCTTATAAGTCGATTTCACCTTGTTGAGACAATCGTCAATAGCTTCCTTAAATTCAGAAAATGT
>CAIMEB010000242.1 GCA_903839855.1 uncultured Methylococcaceae bacterium | reverse complement strand
TTTAAATCGCTATACTCAGGAAGTACTTTTAAAAACAGATCCTTATGGTCAGCAATTTGAGTTTCGTCCCAATACATCCTCAATTGTAGTTAAAGAAAAAAATTACGCTTGGCAAGATGAGCAGTGGCTAACTCGAAGAGCCAAGTTCGACTGGTTACACGAACCCATGTCTATCTACGAAGTTCATTTAGGTTCCTGGAGACGGGACAATCAAAATAATTTCCTATCCTATAGAGCCTTGGCTGTTGAATTAATTAATTATGTCAAACAGATAGGTTTTACGCATATTGAGTTATTGCCTGTAACCGAGCATCCTTTTGATGGCTCTTGGGGTTATCAAACAACCGGTTATTTTGCACCCACTAGTCGTCATGGTACACCCGATGATTTTCGTTATTTTATTGATACCTGTCATCAAAATGGTATTGGCGTTATTTTGGACTGGGTGCCTGCACATTTTCCAAAAGATGCGTTTGCACTTGCTCGTTTCGACGGCAGTGCCCTTTATGAACATGAAGATCCAAGAAAAGGTGAGCATCGTGATTGGGGTACATTGATCTACAATTACGGACGTAAAGAAGTCAAAAACTTTTTGTTGGCGAGTGCGGTCTTTTGGTTAGAAGAATTTCATTTAGATGGTTTAAGGGTGGATGCGGTTGCCTCTATGTTATATCTCGATTATTCTCGTGAAGAAAATGATTGGATTCCCAATATGTATGGAAGCAATGAGAATTTAGAAGCGATTGATTTTTTCAGAGAACTAAATGCCGTAACGCATGATTTACATCCTGGTACTGTGATGATGGCTGAAGAGTCTACCTCTTGGCCACAAGTTACTCGTCCCACTTGGACGGGCGGTTTAGGTTTTTCTATGAAATGGAATATGGGCTGGATGCATGATGTGCTTTCTTACATGAGTGAACAACCGATTCACCGTAAATACCATCATGACCAGTTAACTTTTGGTATGCTGTATGCTTTTACTGAAAACTTTACTTTACCGTTTTCACATGATGAAGTCGTGCATGGAAAAGGTTCATTAGTTAACAAAATGCCTGGCGATGAATGGCAGCGTTTTGCAAATTTACGCTTGCTTTATACCTTCATGTTTACTTACCCGGGTAAAAAACTGTTATTTATGGGCTGTGAGTTTGGTCAAGGTACTGAGTGGAATGCCAATAGAGAGCTGGATTGGTATGTATTGGATTATCCTCATCACAAAGGTGTACAAACATTGGTTAAGGATCTTAATCACTTATATAAAACACATCCGGCTTTATTTGCACATGACTTTGAACATCAAGGGTTTGAATGGATTGATTGTCACGATGTGCAGCAGTCTATTATTAGTTATAGACGTAAAAATAAGTTCGAAGAATTAATTGTTGTACTTAATTTTACACCGGTTCCTAGAGAAAAATATCGTTTAGGTGTCCCTGAAGAAGGTATCTATACCGAAATTTTCAATTCTGATTCCAAATACTATGATGGAAGTAATACGGGTAGTGGTGCGGTTGTGTCAGAATCAGTGCCCTGGATGAATCAACCTTACTCTATTAGCCTGAACTTACCACCGTTAGGTGCTTTGATATTAAAATTATAGGTTATCCATAGATTATAGACAGGTTATTAAATAAAATTCAGATGAAAAAAATTCTCTTTGTTACCAGTGAAGCACATCCTTTAATTAAAACCGGAGGACTGGCTGATGTTTGTGGCAGTTTGCCAAAGGCATTGGTTGAGTTGTCCCAAGACATCAGGTTGATAATTCCTAACTATCAGGCTTTGGAAACGACTGAAAGTGTGCGCTTTCTTTTTTCTCTGCGTGTTGATAATCGAAACATTAATATACTTGAAACAACTATGCCAGACAGTCAAGTGATTGTTTGGCTGGTTGATTATCCTGCGTACTATAATTATCCGGGGAATCCGTATGTCGATGAACAAGGCAAGTCCTGGTTAAATAATGCTGAGCGTTTTGGGTTGTTTTGTCGTATTGTGGTTGAAGTGGCTATGGATAGGGTTCATCAGGATTGGAAGCCTGATATTGTTCATTGCAATGATTGGCAAACCGGTTTGGTACCTGCATTTTTGTCGCTTGAACACGATAGGCCTTTGACGATATTCACTATCCACAATATGGCTTATCAGGGAATATTTCCTGCCAGTACGGCAACCTCCCTGAATTTGCCGGGTCAATTGTGGCACCTTGGTGGTCTTGAGTTTCACGATAACTTATCCTTTATTAAGGGAGGTTTGGTTTATGCTGATTACATTACTACGGTAAGTCCTACGTACGCACTGGAAATACAAACGCCAGAATATGGCTATGGCCTCGAAGGACTTTTGGAGTATCGAAAAGAATCTTTGGGCGGTATTATTAACGGCATTGATCTTGAACAATGGGACTCAACGACTGATCAGGCTATAGCACAGACTTATTCAGAGACGACACTGGCTAACAAGAAGTTAAACAAGATTGCATTACAGGAAAGGTTCGGGCTTCCTGTTAACGATGACGTGCCTCTTTTGGGTTTAATTGGACGTTTAGTGGAACAAAAAGGGATTGATCTCATTATAGAATGTTTGCCCGATATGGTCACGATGGGACTGCAATTTGTATTGTTAGGCAGTGGTGATAAAGGGTTTGAGAAGCAACTTAAAGACTTAGCGTTATTGTATCCCGATACAATTGCAATCACCATCGGTTACGATGAGGCTTTGGCGCATTTAATTGAAGCTGGTTCTGACGTTTTCTTAATGCCTTCGCGGTTTGAGCCATGTGGTTTAAACCAGATGTACAGTCAACGTTATGGTACGATTCCTATCGTCAGAAAAACGGGAGGCTTGGCTGATACGGTGACAGATACGTTGCCAGAAACACTGGCCAATGAAACAGCCAGTGGTATTGTTTTTAACGAGGCAAGTCCAAGTGCTTTGCTGGAGGCAATTAAACGGACTTTGGTTTTATACAGCCTAACGGACACTTGGGAAAAAATGCAGTTGAATGCGATGAGAAAAGATTTTTCCTGGCATCGTAGTGCTCAAGAATACCTGGCGCTATATGAAAAGCTTTAATTATTGCTTCGGCTTTAATATCATCTTCCTTGATTATTTGTAGATTATAAGTCGTTTTTCGATTATTGAGTTGTACTGCGTGTTGTTTAAGTGGGAGACGATGGGTGAATAAAATTCAATTACTGTATGTGAAAAATGTAATTTCCAGGAATGATAAGAAGGTTCGGCAAACATTGTCTTTTCTTATACTACTAGATAATCTTAGTTATGACAAACAATGTGAGGTTGTTTGGGCTGGTGAAGATTGTGAGTGGTCTTCATTACCCGCAAGTTATCACAGTGCTTCGGGAGAGGGTAGGGAATATTGGCATGCCGAAATAACACGGGTTGGTACGAGTGAGAAATCAATTCCAGGTAATATAATTTTTTCTGTGCGTTATTTAGCTCAGGGTCAAGAGTACTGGGATAACAATGACGGTTTAAATTATTCTAGTCAATCGGATTCAGGTATAAAAGTTGTTTCTGACCAGTTAATACAAAATATTGGCTTTGAGAGTTATTTGTCTGAAAGACAGAAACAAGTTCCTGTTACCGTATCAGTAAATCAAGCCGTGAATGCTAATGCGGTGACGATACATTGGACGGTAGATAACTGGTTAAATACTAACAAAACCCCTTGTCAGTATGAAAGAAATTATTGGGACGATGTGTGTTGTAGCAATGCCAGAAACCCAAATCAATATGGCTCTCAGATTTGGCAAGGGCTGTTAAAGATAGATAATGCATTTCGTGTGCAATATATTATTTCTTGTGAGGTCGGCGATGAGATTTTCTTGGATAATAATGGCGGTAAGAATTATTCGCTGAGCCATGAAGCACTCAAGGTTTTGATTCTTAATTTGCATTGTTATCAGGAAGATAATCAGGATCTGAAATTTACTCAGATAGCTAAAGCTATTGATGAACAGAATGCAGATGTGATTTGTTTTCAGGAAGTGGCTGAGCTTTGGAATGATGGAAACGGAAATTGGGACACTAATTCGGCAAAAATAATTAATGATAAGTTATTAAATCCGTATCATATTTATACTGATTGGGCTCATTTAGGCTTTGATAAATACCGTGAGGGAGTCGCTATTTTAAGCCGTTACCCCTTATTAAATCAGTCTTCAAAATATGTATCGACCATCGATAGTCCTTATAGTATTAATTCTAGAAAAGTGGTTATGGCACAGATAAGCGTGCCTTATATCGGCTTAATTAACGTTTATTCGGCACATCTCAGTTGGTGGTCTGATGGATTCTCAGAGCAGTTTAAAAATTTAAGTCAGTGGGCCGATGATAATCAAACGCCAGAAGTAAAGGCAACGCTTTTATGTGGCGACTTTAATATCACAGCGGGATCAGAAGGTTATCATTTTGTCGTTAACGACAATCGGTATGATGATCAGTTTTTAGCGGTTAACGCTCAGAGCGCATTTGAAAAAATATTCAAGGTAAACGATCCACATTGGCAACATTATCTTGCAGATGATTATCGCATTGATTATATTTTTATGAATAAGGTAAGTGAACTTTGCGTCACTGGCGGAAATATACTGTTTACAGATGAAGATTATGGTCGCGTCTCAGATCATTGCGGCTATTTGATGACTTTTGAACCTAAGTTTTGAATATAAGTAACAAGAAGGATAAAAAATGACGATAGCAGAACACTTTGCCACACCCACTCATGGACATTTAGGCGGCTATTTTCAACGAGTTAATGACTATAACGAGAAGTTTAATGTGCGTTGGGGGAAAATAGAATTTGATGTGTTTCATGGGGTACAGGCTAATGTAAAAGTTGTTCTTAAGGTCTATCGTGAGTATGGGTTGTGTGAAACGTATATCGTCGACACTGATGCCTATGATATTCAATGGGATAGACATAAGCGCTGTACACGTGATTTTTATGTTCTACCCTTCTCCAATAACTTTGGCAAGATCAGTTGTATTAAGTTTTCTTATATTATCCATCTGAATGAACATTCTGTTGCCTCTCAAAAAGACTATATTTTTATGAATAGTCATGAGGCACAAGATGAAAACCAACAACATCGAAAGATCAGTAACGAGTGGTCAACGAATAATGAATATCGTACTTATGAGCTGAATGCAGCTGAGTTACAGAGCGATGTGGACTGGTATAACCACCATTTTGAGTCGTTAAATCTAACACCAAAGTTTACCAAAGGCCAGCAATATCACCCGTATCATCCTAAACGCTATCTTCACGATCACATTGATAAGGTGATTAGGAGCAAGTGGGAAAACCCCGAACGCTTATGTACTATCAAAGTCAGTGTAGATTGTATTGATGATTCAGATTTTATTTCCCATTTAGTTTATGCCAGTCATCACGGTGTTTTAGTTCAGTGTATTGTTGACTGGCGCAAAATGACCTTAACGAATAGCCATAATTATGCACGTTTAAAGCAGGCACGCATTGAATTGATCGGTGTATTTTGTACACCTCGTCACCATCTGATTGAAGTTGAACCTGATATGCATACTAAATTTGTCATCTTTAATAATGAGGATTGTATCTTAGGGTCATTTAATATTACCTTTGATCGTTGGTGGGCTAATTGGGAATCAGGCATGACTTTCCACTCGAAGGGTGTCTGTCGTTTGTTGGATAATATATTTCAGAGTCAACGAGGTGGGGTTAATCAGAAATATGGTGTTGATCCTTTGAGTCATTTTAATTTGCTTTATACCTTTGGTCGTCAAATGATGCTGAACGGTAAACCTTATCGCCCTCATCATGCTATTCTCGCCGAAATTCATCATGCACGACACTCTATTAGATTATGTCTGTTTTTAATGGGGGATTTATTAGGAGAGCATCATGAGAGCGTGGTTGAGGCTTTAATTCATGCAAAAAATAGGGGGGTTTATGTGCATGTTCTTTTTAATGGACATTTAGCCAGACAGGGGCGTATTGGTGTAGAGCGTCCTATGGCTGATGAGTTAAACCGGCCTTTATTACCTGCTGTACAGCGCTTAAAAAATGCCGGTATTGATGTAGGCTTGGTGTACGGACAAGACGATCATCCTGTGCCTTACTCGCCCATCCATTCTAAATATTGTGTTATTGATGACACTATCGTTATTGAAGGTAGTTTTAACTGGTATAACACCTCTGTTTTTTCACATGATCTAGTGATTGTGGCTAACAATTACCAAGTGGCACAGCCTTATCTTTATGAGTTTGAGCAAATTCAACGTTCTTTTAGAGTTTATTATTAAATTTGTGGCTTGATGATAAGTAAACCATCCTGACTGAATTCATATTTATGTTCTAACCACCCCTTCCCAAACAGGATTAAAACACTATCGTAATAATGATCCGGTTTAGTTGATGGTTTTATTGTACTAACCTTATTCAAGAAATTAGCGGTTATCAATGTATCGTTAGCACTGACCAAAAAAGGTAAAACAGCGGCATGAAAGCCAATTGGATGAAAACCCGATTGCGCTTTTATTGCGGTATCATATTGTTCCGCAACAAAAGCATCTTTTTGAATAATCTTTAACATGGGCGAATAATGATCCATTAAGGCCTGTTTCTCTGGTTCATCATTACTTAGCATACCTAGCCACAGATAAACCCGAATGGCATTATACCCCCCTATTTTAGTGTTACTAACACTGTCGCCAAGAACTTGGTTATTATCATTAACAACTGTCCATTCAGGAACAAAGCCAGTGGGTGCTGATTGTATTAGTAATTTAATGCTATTTTGAGAGATTTCATGCCACGGTGAGTGTGGATATAACATTTCAAAACGTCTCAATATCTGCAACGGTAGATAGCTTGGATTTAATCGCCATGAGTTTGTTGTTAATTGAAATCCTGTCGTTCCGGGTAGAATTATCCATCCATAATTAGGTATCTGTAGAGCTTCTTTTTGTAGAATATGCTGGGCTAATAAATAAGCTAATGACTGATACCGATATTCATTCCATATTCGTCCTGCTTCAGCTAGGGCATAAGCAATCCATAAGTCAGCATCTGAGGCCGAGTTTGTATCTAATACACCGTATTCTTGAGTTTCTTGATTAAGACCCCATACCCATGCGGGCAAGTTAACTGTCAGGTCATTGTTTGCTAAATTGTTTTCGGTCCAATTTAGCAAACGTTGAAATGTTTTCTTATCATCAGCAATCAAAGCAAATAGCATTGCATAAGCCTGACCTTCTGATGTTGTGATCAACTTATCATTACTGCCATCAATAACACGTCCTTCAGATGAAATATAAATAGCTTTAAATTGCTCCCATTCCGTCCATGTATCATCATTTGCCAGAGATAATATTGGAATAACGATTAACAGGATTACAAAAAAAAACGCATAATATTGTGTTCTTCTGAATTAATTATCGTGTTGTGGTCAAGCGTTTATTAGCAATATATTTAAATAGGCGCCAGACTGTTGAAATCAATAAGATGATCATAAAGAACGTAATCAATCCAAGTAAGATGGGGTGATCTGATAATTCGAACCAAATTAATTTATGGATAGGTAAGTATCCCGTAAAGTAAGTTTCACCCACTTGAACATTGACTACCTCGTCCGCTCTAAATAAGGAGACCGAGCCTGAGACTGTCTGAACTCTATTCAAGATCGTTGACATAATATGGTTGAAACTGGCAGGGTGTGAGGCTATTACTGCCACAACGCTTCTATTTTTGTGCCAAGGCGATTCAAATCCTATTAGAGCTCCCACTTCGTTATCACTGCTATTCTTGAATTCTACTTGACTAGAAACAGCTCGCTCTTCACTTATGTAGTCTGGTTGAAATAGGTTAGTATTATCATCATTACGAACAGGCTGGGTAATTGCTTTTTTGATTTCTGATATCAACACATTAGCTAACTTATCTTTATCGTTTTCCTGGACAAGTCGAGTTGGCAATTGACCAATTACAAGTATGTCTTTATCTTCAATTCCGTCATAAGGCGCAGAATTAAAGAGTGTAAATTTTGTTGCCGGAAGTCCGGTTGAAGAACCAAATGACCCCAATAATTCCAAATAGGTTTCTATCTCAATGTTAGATGGATTTTTATTCAGTACAATCGCGGTGTCTGCAAGATCTGCCAATCGAGTAAAGGGAAAACCAAGGTTGCTAAACGATCTTAAGTCAGGCATTGGCATGTAATGATAAAAACCACTCAAGTTAATGCTCGAATCAGGATCAATTTCACCATACATATAGTTAGTGGTTAAATCCTTACAATCTCCGCCCTCAGGCTTGTTAAATGAATATTCAAATCTTATTTTATTTCGAGTACTTAGTCTAAACCCCGGAACAAGGATTCTGTTTTCCATGCCAAAAATAATATCATCGATGAGCGGAACTCTTATTCTGTCAGTTTCGGGTTCTCCACTAATACCACTTTCGTTTAAAGCAAAACCTTTAATGAACAAGTCATTTATAAATATCGATAGTTGCGAGTCATCCTCTTTATTTGGCGGTGAGTATCGGTATTTAACATTCATCGGAACGCCTCTACTCCTCCAAGTAAATAAGTCAGGAGCAATATTAAAATTCAGGTTAATAGGTGTCGGTGTGCGTCCATGGGTTTGTAATTGTGTACTGTTTTCCACTAACTCACCAAATTTAACTTCTCTATTGAGAGGCATCCAGTAGGGTGCGTCATAAGGTTCACGGGGTAACAATTTATTGATATGGGTAATTTCAGTATACGATCCAGCTAGAATAGGAGAGCCAAGCACTAGGCCTTCAACTGCAGTAATGAGGTCTTGCTTGTCACGTCCAAGTATCAGCAATAATTTTACAAATGGATTGTTTGGGTGGGCAATGAGTTGAACAGATGGTTTGTTGACAGGCGGTAGATCTTTTAAAAATTCAGGACGTTTATCATTGGTAGCAAAGACTATAGCATGTTTTGTAGATAACGTATTGTTGAGTACAGGAAATGACATAACTCGCCACTTAGCCAGACTACCAAAATAGGAGGCAGCAATTCCAGCAGGTTCTAATACTTCATTTTTGGCATTTTCAGGAAAAATAAAAGGGATCTCTACAGGTGTAAAGTCATTAACATCAAAAAATGGTTTTGGAAAAAGAGATAAATCATTTTTTAGTGCAATGGGTTGTACCGTTAAAACCAATTGGCTCTGATTACTAATTTCAAACCATTTGCTCATTGGCGCCTGGTTTACACAGCGCTCATCACGATAAGCAATTAGTTCAAATGTTATTTCATTAAAATTAGATAGTAATCTTGGATCAAAACTTAACGTATTTTTGACTTGAGTACCTGCTTTACTCTTATCAACAGTAAAATATCCAGCAACCAAATTATTTATTAAGACTCGTACATGAGTAGTGTCATCTGGAAGTGTTGGGGAATAAATATAAGTCACGTTAATTTTTGCTGCTGTTACTAATTCGTCGAGCCGAGAACCAAAACCAACATATTGTCTAGATAAGTTCCCTTGCAATTTTATACCTGATTTTATATCTAATTGTTCTAATGTGGTGACCACATCTATAACGGGTGGTTTGTCAATAGTGTAAGTTACGTTATCTTTAAAAAAATTATGTTGTGCACAAAAGCTCGGCATTGAAAAAGTAAACAATACGGAAAAAATTAGTGCCAATAAAATATTGGTGATTGCAGAGACTTTCATTTTAGGCATCCTTATACTCAAGAGTATTATTTGTAATTTTTTTAGGTAGCAATGTTTTGATATAGCTAATGGACGAGCTTAATAACAAAAACGGCTTTTTAATAAATTGTGGGAGCATCCTAATTAAAATAAGATAACCATTGAAGCTCACTTTAATAATTGATCCTAAGCTGGAAATAGGTTTGTCCCTAGTAAAGTTCTTGTGCCAGTGAATCCAGGCATCTGATCTTGAATAGGTACATTGGGTAAGCTCAAGTTGTTTTTGAATAGTTAAATTTTCAAAAACAGCGCCTACATGATTGTCTTTTACGTTGACAGTTCGTATTGGAAATGAAAATTCTTTATCACCGTTAGAAATCAAGATATCAACGAGTTCGTTTTTTTCAAGGGTGCTACTATTCTTCATGTAGAGACCTACTCCATCACTCGTAAAATCTCGCAGAGTCGCATAAATTAAATGACCGGAACGTTTTCTAATTATAATTTCAGAATTAACTTCAATCCTGTGTTTTGCGCGTATTTGTACTTTTTCTGCTGCTACGCTAATAGCGCCACCCAGCATTATCAGATTATATGCTGTCCATACAAAATTTAAAATAACTGTTGACTGCTCATCTTCCGGTCCAAGAAAATACCGATATCCTGCAAGCACAACGGCTATTAGGTTTAGAGTAATTAGTGTCAGATAAGGTTTGGACATATTCATATCAAAAAAACTATTTTCAATTAATCCACCTTTAGCGGTTACATTAAATTTTCCTATTTTTGGATGAATTAGTGCGACTGTTGTAGCACAGGCAATGTGCCAAGCAAGAACAGTTTCGTATATTTCAGCCCAAAATGAATGACGATGTCTTCCTTGTATATAAGAGTTGGTTATGTTGTTATTTATTAGTGTCGGTGCTGCGTAAAGTAAAATCTCTATAGCAGGCGCATAAATCAGGTAACTATGAAACAAAAGAAACCCTAATGGCGCTAATAAAAAAATTAAACGAGGAATTCCACCTAGAAAATGAATCATAGAATTGATATAACACAAGCGTTGACTAATATTGAGTCCTTTTCCAAATAACGGGTTATCAATACGAAATATTTGTGCCATACCTCGCGCCCAACGCACTCGTTGTCCAATATGTGCAGACAAAGATTCTGTGGCTAGACCCGCAGATTGAATAACATTTAGATAAGCCGAGGAATAACCTTTACGGTGTAAATATAAAGCTGTGTGAGCGTCCTCTGTAACGGTATCGGTTGCGAGTCCCCCTACTTCAATTAAGGGGATACGTTTTAGAACCGAGCTGGAACCACAGAAAAATGCAGCATTCCATAAATCGTTTCCATCTTGAACAACCCCGTAAAACAAACTATTTTCGTTTGGTACGTTTTTGAAGTTATCAATGTTCCGCTCAAAGGGATCGGGTGAATAAAAATGATGTGGGGTTTGAACCAGGGCGAGCTTCCTATCCGCTAAGAATGCCCCCATCGTAATTTGTAAAAATGATCTGACGGGGATATGGTCACAATCAAAGATGGCTATGTAATCACCCTGTGTCATTTTTAAAGCATTGTTAATGTTACCTGCTTTAGCGTCTTTATTATCATCACGTGTGATATATCTGGCACCGACTTCATTTACAAATAGTTTAAATTCCGGTCGATTGCCGTCATCAAGAACAAAAACATTGATTTTATTTTTTGGCCAATCAATATTTAGAGCGGCTAGGATAGTTGTTCTGACAATGTCAAGTGGTTCATTATAGGTGGGTATAAAAATATCTACACTGGGCCAAATAGTTGTATCTTTAGGTAAGGGTAGGGGTTTTCTATCTAGAGGCCAAACGGTTTGAAAAAAACCAAGCAACAAAACAATCCAGGCATAAGTCTCCGCAAAAATCAGAATTACGCCAAAAAACACATCAAGACTATTGTCTATGTTTAATGTTGCGTAATATCTCCACCATAAGTAACGTGATGATATTATTAAGGAAAGAGCAATTAGTATCAACCTCGGTAAGCGCCCTGGTGTCGAATAGGCTAAGAAGGCAACAATCAGAAGAATCAAACTAAAAGCAACTTGTGCAGAGATAGTAAACGGTACCGAGATACAAATTACAGCTAATAGAACGGTGAACAGCAAATATACTCTACTTATGAACTTATCGTTCTGGCTCATCTCCGTTGTTCCAACCTTGTCAAGTACATGCTCGGCTGAAGAAAAAATTTTTTCAATGGGTAAGAGTACACCCGATTTTATGAAAGTTAAAACAGAATAAATAAAGTCCAGGTTTATTATCGTATTTTTGGCCTCAATTCTGTTCACCTGCACAGTCGATAGCCATACTAATTGTAATATAAAGCGAACAATATCTGCTATTGTAGGCTCTTGAAAATCAACGTGCGGGAAATATTTCCTGAATATTTTGGCAGCATTCTTTCTATGATTGTCATAACAAAAGGCAAAAAAGATAATTCCAACTAACGTACTAAACAGCGGGGTGTTATCAGCCAATAACGTTTTCTTGAATACAAGCCAATCTTTAGCAATACTCGACTGATTTATAATATAAAATAATTTTACGTCAAAAGGTAGCTTTGTGTCCTTGTTGAAATGATCTCGTGTAGACATAATTTATTTTACTATCAATTGAAATGGGTTGTTAGCCAAATTGCAAATGCCTTGAACTCATCTACAGCAGGTGATTCTGGTGCATGTACTGTTACGGTTGTTTTATTGGCTAAGGCTTCTTTGATATTTTCATCAAAATGTATCGTCACAGGAATTATTTTTTCCAAAAGTAGTTTTTTCAATACTAGTGCAACATCGTAATCCAACTGGCTGTTTGTTGCTAATTTGTTGATCAAATAAAACGCTTTATCAGCCAATGAATCGTTGTCATAAATGTAAGATGACTGAATGGAGTCTATGACTTGTGATAACGAATTTATCTGGGGTTCAATGACCCTTATGATAATATCACCTAACTTTAATGCTTGAGTACTTAGCGCATTAAGTTCGCTAGAAACATTTAGAATTACCCATGTTTCGCTAGGCAAATTAAGATAAGTTAGTTGGTCTGATAGCCAATTTTTTGCAATTGAGAAAGATTGGAGTTTTTTATAATCAATTTGACCAAAAGGAATAAACCGAATACCTTGCTCACACTCATAAGCTACAGTAAACCATGATTTTTTTTTGCTAACATTCAATGCCCAACCGGCTGGATTTTGCCAGTCCATATTAAAATGTAAGCGCAATAAATTATTCGGATTTAAATCAAATACTAATACATCTTGACCTAACTCTTTTAGAGTTCTGGCTGTGTTTGCTACCACAGTAGATGTACCAACAGATGAGTGAATTCCTTGAATACACAATACACGCATTTAGGCAGTTCTATTATTGGAGGTTGAAGAGTATTCGTTTACAATTGAAACTATCTCATTAATTATTAGCCATTTACCTCTTATATCTATAATATTTTCATTTTCATTAAATTCTACGTAAGCGCTAGTTTTAAAATTAAGGCTTTCGTAAAGCTCGCTTATATCTTTTTTTTCGTATTTCATTTCAAAATCTCCATTGATATTTACTGTTTGTATTCAGTCCATTCGCCGTTATTAAATGAGTAGTAATAGTTATTTTGATATTGCATAACGATTGATCCATCATTTTCTGTTAGCATGTTTTCTGACAGTACAGGTGTCTGGGGAATATTTTGCAGCAAACTTTCTGGATCAAATTCACTTTTACCAAAAATATCCTGTTCAAGTAGCTGGTTGATTAGATGAGCAATGGCCAAATAGCTACTTTGCTGCGTAACATGTTTTTGTCCGCCTAGCCGTTGTATGTTATTGCCAATTATTTTTAATCCAACGGGTACGTTAGTTATTCCAGGACTTGGTAGATCTCGCATACCTGCAATTTGCATGTTGTCACCTCTAATGTTGGCACCGTGTTCGGGTACAAGCAAAACAACAATAGGGCGATTGGATTTTTTCAAGCCCTCAATGACTTCATACAGATCGTCCAATAATGTGATTAATCTTCTTCCATAAGTTTCTGAAGACATTATCTCCATATTGTTTTCAAAGTGATTCCCGTCATGCAGGCTAACGGTGTTATAAAGTGTAAACATTTTATCTGTGACACTCTTGTCTCTATTCTGTAGCCATTGTGAAAAAATATCCTTATCTCGTTGTATCGGTGACTTATCGAAGCTGACTAAGTAGGGCTTTGAATTGTAACGGGTAGGATTAACGTCTATTCCACCTCTTTCTTGAACGAGTGATGTGAAGTTGTCAAATAAGCCACTGTGATTCAAGATCAACTCTGTATTAAAGCCAAGTTCTTTTAAGTTGTTCAATAAATAACATTTCTGACCAGATGGCCTAGACATGATACCTAAATGTGGTTTTTGTCCACAATTTGCCTGCAAGAAACGTACTAAGGCTGGACCGCTATAGGAGGTTGCAGAATTAAAATTATCAAACAAGATATCAAACTCTTTTAATAGCTTATGATTTTCCAGATTGAAATATTTAATGTCTTCCCAAGCTAATGAGCAAACACTCAGTGCTAAAATATCAAATTTGATGTTTTGTTGTAAGTCGTCACGGAACGAGATGTTCAAACTGGCTTGTTTTTTGAAAAACTCTTTTCTGTAGTTATTAAGTTGCTCATTTTCTGAAAGGGCAGTTGAGCTTTCCTGTAACGGTGTGTTTGCGCTCGCAATGGGTTGAGTTTCTTTGCTAATCGTAGAGGGTGAATGAGGTGTATGTGTGATTTGTAAAAGAGTCATGCCAGCAATGACTAAGACAGTAATACGTAGCACTTTATAAGAAATAACATAGAACACTGCACTGACAAATACTATCAAGACAAAATTTAGTGAAACAAAGCGAGTTAGTAATTCGTACAAATAACTGATATCGAATTTCGAGATTTGCTCAAGTTGTGTAAATAAATGCCATATCGGAGGCAAATAAGAGTCTTCATAAAAAAGCAGACAGGCTAAAGGAATAGCAATAATTTGCCGCAAAGAAACCATATTCTTATTTTCTAAAGGCATTAATAGAAATGCTATAAATGCAATATTTTTTAGGAAGTTTAATTCAATGATGCCATTCACAACTAGAATCAGCTTTATGATGAAATAAATATTCCATACACCCAAGTTGGTATTACTTGATTTCAAGTTAATTCCTCTATTCAATTGAAAAGAATTCTGCAAAGTTAACGGATTTTAATACTTTTGGTTTTTTAGTGATTATCGACATGAGGTTGAATAGCGAATCACTAGCTCTTACTAATATCAATCCGATACAGAGACCTATAAAGAGTGAAACAGTTACTGTAATAATAAAATCGCTGATATTCATTCTAAATTAACTCATTAAAGTTAGAGGTGTGGGGCGTGCAGACTGTCTGATCACTTTTTTATAGGCAACTTTTGTATTATGCTCAAATTGCAATTGCTGGTTATTATCCAGTTTATAAGGGAGTTCATGTTTTTCGGAACCAAGCAATTCAAGTTCATCTTTAATTGCATCACTGACTGAAAAATATCTTTGTGCCAAAAATAAGTTGTCAACGGGTAGCGGGAATATATGAGCTAAAGCATTTTTAATACCCGATTTTTCGCATTGAAATAAAAAGATATATAAACAATTTTCAGTTAGAGTAAAAATATCACCATCACGTTTTATTTTAATTAAGGCAACTAATTCTTCAATTGCGATGGATTTATCAATTACAAATTTAAGCAATGAAGAATTAATTTTAATGTGTTGGCTGTTTTCAACTAACAAAATAGATTGGTTAATAAACTCTGCTATGGGTAGGAAGTTCTTTCTAAGATTTACTATCTCCACGTAACGTGTTTCATTGATGTCATGAGGTATGTTACGCATGAAGTAACTGCCCTGAGTTGCATAGACCATTGTTACAAAGCGTAAAAAACCAACATTATAAGGGATGATTAAGTTCGCACCTGCATCAATTAAGAGCCTTTCTTCTCTTACTCTTAAACAACGTTCTGTTTCTCTTAAAATTATTTTTAGTTGTCGCCCTGCTCTTATCCTTAAATTAAGAACTTTGGATAATATAACCGCAATATTAATAGCCGCGTTTATATAAATAATAATCGTAGCGCTAGAGTCATTACTTACTTTAGTTTCCAACGCCTCAAAGTCACTAAGAACAATCCATTCTCGGGGATACATATCTTCCAAGACATCTTCAGATTTTATAACAAGTACACGATCATCGTCGGACAGTGATAGCAGTTGTGTTGTTTCATAAAGCGACTCTTCATTAATGCAAGCACTAATTTCATACTTTATTTCATTGAATTGTAGTTTCAATAAAGTTTTCGTCTGAATTGATGAATAAAGATGCCAAAATAAAACCTCATACTCAATATCCGAATAATTAAATTTAACAGCGGCCAGGCCATTAAACATATTATGTAATGTTGACGTTTTGCTTTTTATAAAATCCGATGACTGATCACCATGAATAAACCATACACAGGTTTTTTTCTGACGAATTAGCCAGTTTTGCCAAGATGAAATTATTAGTGCTAATTCATCGGTCTGCATTGGGGCAATAATCTCTTGATAAAGATCAATCAATATAAGATCAATTGATTCAAATGCTTCATCTTTTATATCTTCGGCAATGTCATTAAATAAAGTTTCGGTCTGGTTTTTATTTGCGAAATTTAAAAGCAAATTACCACTTTCATAAACTTTAAATAGCCGATTATTTATTTTCTCAGAAACTTTAAAGAACTCATCATCATCTTTGAGAGAAATTAATGCCGTTTTTGTTGTTGGGTTAGATAAAATGGTTTGAACTAAAATTGACTTGGAATAGTTAAAAATAGGAGCTGTAACAATAAACAATCCATTTTTTTCAATAGAGCTATAACAAGGAGCTAAGTTACCAATACCAATAGTCAATGAACATTCACTATTGGTATTCTTAACAATTGCAGCTTCTACTTGCTTGTTTGTAATTAATTGTTCTGAAAAAGTGCCACTATTTTTATTCATAATTAGTTTCTTTTTAATAAGATATGGACAAGGCTTTTTGTTATCTAATCAATAGTCCATATAATCAGTAAAAATCATGGGTATCTTAGGTGGGGCGCTTATCGATGACCAAAGCCCATTAAAGTCATATTTTAGGTATAAACCTACGTTGCTCGGATTATAATAAGGAGAGCGCTGCAATTGTGCTCTAGCACCCAGAGACCAGTTCTCTGTCAAACGTCTCTCCAAAATGGTGTTAATACCATAAATAATTGAACTACTATTAGAGCCTAGATAAACAGGCGATAATCCAGCTGCTATAGCGTCTGCTTGCATACTTGGGTCGTTGGGATAATAATTTGAATCGTTGGTCTTTGTCAAAGAATACCCACCGGATAATCTTACCAAATACGACCAGTTGCTATAAGTGCCATAGGTTGTGAGCGGTAGCGAAAAAGAGTAATAAGATTTAGGGCTAAAATAACCGCCATTACCATAAGTGAATTCGCTTTGATTATTATCGAAACCCATATAAAGTGTACTTAACCCCAAATCCACATTAGGGATGTTCCCTTTACCTTTCCATACATTGCCATAAATACCTATTTGTCCTTGTAGTTTATTATTATCCCTAATATGTTCACCTGTTATGTTCTGATATTGCAAGTTCGACCAAACACCGACAGGACCACCATTATCAAAACCTAAATCAATGCCACCTCCTAGTTGCCTTGCGCCTCCCCAAGTTTTTCCTGTATTGGGATCTACAAGTCCTGCGTAGGACAATACGGTATTTCTAACCGCTCTTCTACCCCCTCCGATACCCCAGGAAAAACCTTTTATGTCGCCATCAATATTCAATCCACCGATTACGTCTGTAACAGGGAAGTTTTCGGGCGTTCTGCCAACATCGGCCATCCAATGATCCCCCATCCAGCCGACATTATATCCAACCCCTGTTGCGTTTAATGTTGATTGTTGTGGACTACAAGACGAATTTTGACAGTGTAATAATGAGCTGCCGTAGTCTTTTGCATTTAAATCTTGAGTTTTGTCAGTATAAAGTGAAACAGGGTTAATGCGGAATATAAAATGCCCCATTTTATTGTAAGCCAGCTTTCCTTCTATAGGGGTACTAATGACATCCGTGTTAGTCCCAAAACGATAGTCTGGGAAAACGGTCACATAGCTATCCGTTTTATTCCGTAACTGGTCAATAGTCGATTTAGCATTTTTGGCTAGCCAGTCATCGTTACCCGTCATATAGAGTTGCTTTTTTTCATTGTTACTAAGCGGCATTGTATTATCCACTGCTACATTATTATTGGCCTTATTCGCTTGTAAGGCAGCATAACTCAAAGCTTCGGCTGTATCCCATTTCTTGATTTTAAAAGCAATCTGCGAAGCATTATAAAGCGCTCGATCTTCGCTTGTGCTGTCAGCGAGCATTTTCTTCATGGCTTTTTCCGCTTCATCCAACTGGTTTTTCTGAACGAGTATCTGGATTTCTTTTACCTCTGGAAAATCAGAGTATTCCTCCTCAGTAAGGGCAGGCGTGTCACTCATATTTTCAGCACTTTGTGCGCCAATTACGTAGGGATCAGTCGTTGTTTTATTAGTTTGTGCAGAATATTGTTTGTCTTTATTTGCGTGGTATTCCAGCATTATCATACGATATTGATTCTTTTCTTCATCTGAGGCGGAGGAAAGATTAATATGTTTTTGTAAGTAGTCTAATTTATCAAAGTTTTTCAGTTCAGAATTAAGCCAACCATAATTTAATTTAGTGCCTACTGACCATGTGTCGTTGATCGTTAATGAGTCGGCTATTCTTTTTGCTTGGTCAGGTTCATTAATTTTAAGCCAATAATTTGACAGTCGAATAAGTTGATCAGGATCTGTTCTTAATTCAGGCTCTATTTCGTGTAAATTTGAGACGGCTAGTGGTCTATTGTTTTTGACCAAGTCATCGAGTAGAGAAAACTTATAATCAATGAGTATTCTATGTTGATTTTTGATTATGTTGGGTGAGCGTTGTGCAGGAGCAATTTTGTTAAATTGAGTCAATGCATCAAGTAAGCGATCCTGTTTTTCAAAATAAAGCGCCACTGCAAAATAGGTGTCGGCAGTTGGCTGAGTGCTAGTTAGGAGTCTATCCATCAGTCGATCTGCTTCAGGTTTTTTATCGAGTTGATTAAGGGCGTTTGCTATATGAAAGTTAAGCCATGGATCAACTGTTTTATAAGATTCGATTGCCTTTATTTTTTCATCCGCTTTTATGAAATCATTATGGCTCAATGCGTTTTCAGCATCAGATAAAAGTAACTTAATTTTTGCATCATCAAGATTATCAGCAGAGCCAGTTTTTTTCTGTCTACCTGTCAATCGTTCTGTTGGCGCTTCTTGAAATTTATTGTTATTGGTTTTTTTTAGAGGCGCGACATAATAATTACCTGAGCTACCAGTCTTCTTGGTTTGGGGTAAAATTTTGGCTGTCTGTAACTTTTCTTTATTTCCGTGATCATTAACTTGCTTACTATTTACTTTATATTGCTTTTTATATTTCTCTAATTCTATTTTCAACTTTTTTGCTGTAGCGCTCACTGATTCATCATCAGGATACGAATTAAGTAGGTCATCGATTTCGGCCTCAGTTAATTTGTTAATAGCTACGCCTGATAAGACGTCTTCCCAAGAGTATGCCTCTTTACCCTTAAGTTGTTCGCTACCAGATAAGCGCTTAAATGTTGTTAGAGACTCTGCGTCATTGGGTGTTTCGTTATTGATTGTATTAGCTAAGGCCTGCTTATATTCTGGATTATCAGAATATTGTTTGTTTCTTTCCTGAAGTTTTTTTACGGCTTTATTGTCGTCAGAGGGGCTTCTTTTTGAGATTAAATTTAAGTATTCAACTTCAATTTCGGCTGTTGGCATTCCAAAAGGAAATAACTCTTCGTAAAGAGCAATGGCCTCCTTACGGCGTTGTTTGTCGGCTAAAAAGTGAGCTTGTTTGAGTTGAATTTTTTTATTACTGAAAGCTTCAAACAGACTTTTAAGTTTATTGAGGTTAGGGTAGGTTGGGTGTGCTTGCTCAAGTGCTAAAATTTCATTTTTGGCGCGTGCAATATCATCTTTTAGGATGCTAATTTGGGCTTGAAAAAATAATGCTTCAGGATCATTCCCATCAACTGATAGCCAATGTTCTAAGGCTGTTTCAGCAATATCATAGCGATGATTAGTCTCAGCTAACAGAATCTGTTGTCTAAAATGAGATATCTGTCGCTCATCGGCCTTTAATTCCGAGGTCATTATCAGCGAAATACTTAATAATAATATAATAGAGTTATTTTTTAACATCTTAGGAAATCAAAAATACTATTAAAATTGTTTTGAAAAATATAATAGGTGTATTTTTCAAAAGTTAATTTTGAGCTATCAGGTCGTACTTCTATTGGCTTCCGGGGGACTCTTACTAAAGCGGTCATTGCTTAACTATTCTATTTCACATTCTGCTAACCACTTAAGTGCGGGGTGCAAGGCATGAAAATTGGTTAAAGAAATCTTGTGTTATGTTTTAAAGGCTAGAAAATAAAATGAATACTATGCACAAGATCCATTGGTAAGGATTATCTCTGAAATTTTCCTCAATGGCAAATACAGTTTTCGTAAATTGGCTTTGTTAGTCATTTGTTAGTCAATCGTTCTAACCCTTATAACTCACCATTCGCTATCTGAGACCTAGGAAGAATCGGTTTAATTTTAATCGAAGGCTTTAATCTACGCAAGCTGGCATTATCTACAGTTGACACGGCTTTCTCATAAAAAACTATAGGGAATTG
>CAIMEB010000241.1 GCA_903839855.1 uncultured Methylococcaceae bacterium | reverse complement strand
GATTTTTATGCATCTCTTCTAAGGTGAGAATTTCTTGCGAGGTGAGCTGTTTTATATAGAGCATTTATAATTTAAAAATGACTCTATCATACGCTAAACATGCCAGGCCTTAGTTAAATTAATTATTCATAAGTACTTAGTCGGCTAGTCGCTGCTCAATTCGAAGTATGATCTCCCGGGTCTGATAATCGAAGTTATTTTGTTGGCTTTGGCGTGCGGCATTAAATGCTTGCCATTGTAAAAAATAGGTAACAGAGAATCCCGTCAGTAGTAGCAGCAGCGGGAGTAGTAGTTTACTGATATGCAGTTTGAGCATCGGTGTATTGAATGTGATGAGTTATACTTTATTAGGGTTCATTATCACCACTACTCATATATGGGTATGATAAAGCTTTTTAAGTAAAGCATCAAATTCATGAGTTGCCTTGCTCGCTAAAACTGGTCACGAGGAAATAGCTTATTGACTAGGCAACCGATTTTAAGAGTAAGTCTTTAAAGCACTTTAATTCCGAGTAATGTAACAGGTGGACTCCGGTTGAATCCGCTAGTTGTTTAGCTGAAGCGGTATAACGTGCGTTAGATATCACCGCCGCGATATCCGCCCTGATGTATTGTTTACCGGCAATAATTTGCTGTACTGCTTTATTACCGACCGGGTTCGAGTATTTTTTACATTGAAAAGCCACGTGTATATTTTTATATTGAGCAATAATGTCGATACCTTGATCACTAGAGGCTTGGGTGACTTTTGCTTTCCAGCCATTAGCTTTTAAAATGTCGGCGCAATAATACTCAAAGTCAATAGGAGACAGTTGCTCCACGTCGATGTTTTTATAGTCTGAATTAGCGGCCTTTTGCTCATAAGCTTTAACTGCACGGGTAATCCGTCCTTTAATATTATTAAATCGGTCTTCTTGCACTAAGTGATTTTTTATCTCAGTCTTTTTACAAAGTACCTGTTTAATAAAATAGCCGACGGCGGTGTCCCATTGATCATAGAAAACATTACCGTATTCATCCTGTTTTACTGTTTGTCTATATTTTAGAGCGAGTGCTTTAATGTGCTGATTGATTAGTTCATCTATTTGTTTGTTTAACTGCTTTATTTTCCTAGTGGACTTAAATGCTTTTCGCACCTTGTTTAATGTTCTTATCAAATAGACCAGAAATAATATAATGATCAAACCATTACTGATGGTCTCTCTGGAAATGGAGAGGTGATTCTTCAGGTTTAAAAGCTGATCGGTTTGCGCCGATGACTCTGAGACAAAAGACCATAAAGAGTCCTGAAGGCTGAAATCGGACTTCTCAGTCGGCTTCGTAGTTATATGTGTAGTCAATACCGATGTATTATTTAATATTTTGATGGCATTACGATTGCCTGCATCAGCAGATTTTTTAAACCATTCACGCGCTAAATCGTTATTTTGGGGTAAGCCACCCATACCTTTTAAATAACGGTAGCCAATCGAGTACATAGCATCGCTATTTCCCTTATCGGATAATTCGAAAAGCTGCTCCTTTGTATAATGGGTTTTATAAGTCGTCATTATCCCTGCGTTATTAGATTCCAGATCAACGGTATTCATGCTATTGTTTACATTCTAATCTAACTCATTATAATTATTCAACTTATTGTGTAATATTAGCATTAACTTGTGGTTAATAGCTGATGCGTCCATAATTTGAGTATTTAACCGATAGAGTATGACTCAATGAAGCGATTGTTTCCTATTGCCTGGATCGTGTTGATAATGACGATGTCGCTTTTTGTCTGGTTTAAGCCAATGTCAGTTAATACGCTGAATTATCTGATCTGGAAGAGTTTAACCTCAACACAGGTTGAAGCGGGTAATATCGAATATCAAGGGGCGAAAATACATTATGTATCTTATGGTCAAGGTGAGCCGATATTATTGCTTCATGGTGGTTTAAGTAACAAGCTCAGTTGGTTTTCTCAAATCCCCTGGCTAGTTTCGTCTGGTCGACGCGTTATTCTGATAGACACCCGAGGTCATGGTTATTCAACCAAGGGGCATTCAAAACTGAGTTACCAGATTTTTGCTGAGGATACGCTGCAAGTGCTGGATAAACTGGGTATTCAGCGTGCTGATGTGGTGGGCTGGAGTGATGGCGGTATTATTGCCTTATTACTGGGTTTAGAGGCACCGCAACGGATCGGTAAAATTATCGCGATTAGTGCTAATTTTCATCCTTCTGGTGTACTTCCTGAAACGGATAGCACACCGTCAGTGGCTGAGCATTTCTTATTAAAACCAATCACTGACTGGGTGCGTGGGATATGGTCAGGAGCCGGTGAACAACATCCCTCACTGGAGGCAGAGATAAAGACCTTATGGCGCACGGAGCCTCAACTGGGACAGACTGATTTACAGGCTATCACTGCGCCGACAATGGTGGTAGTGGGCGAAAATGACATTATTGACTTGAAGCATTCAAATGACTTAGCTCGACTATTAGCCAACGGTCGTATAGAAGTTATCATCGGTGCCGGTCATGCGGCGCCTGTGACTCATGCTCAACAAATCAATCAATTGATCGCCTCGTTCCTGGGGATTTATTAAAGCATTATTTTTTACGATAAAAATTATCATGAAAACAAAAAAACGTTCGTTGATATTAATAGGTTTGTTATTCATTGTTACGGTATTAAGTATTTGGACGATAAGTTATATTGATCCTCCTCTGGTCAATAAAACTATTCAGTCTGATGTTTTTGGGGCTATAGAGAGGACTCAACCTGCCTGGGGTGAGCCAAAAGGTTCAATCCTGGCCTTTGTTGACAGTAAACAAATTTCCAACGTTGAGCTAAGTCAGAGATTGGCTGCTAAAGGTGTGATTGCAGAGGTAATCGATACCGGACATTTTATTAATAGTTTTAAATCTGTCGCTGAACACTGTTTAGAGGCAAAGCAAGTGTCTAAATCTTTAGAGACGCTATTAAAAGACTTGCCCGTACCTAACGGTAAACCGCCAATTATTGCCGGTATTCAGGAAGGTGCGTTAATTCCGTTTTTAAATGCGCAGGTTTTATCTGAACAAAAAGTCAATAATCTTTCTATTGGTTTTTCAGTTGCTCTGCCAGATATGCTTGTTTTGTGTCCACCGATGTCTACTCAGTATCAGCAGAATCAACAAAGTTTAGTGTTCTCTCCCAAGTTAAAAAGCAACTGGCGTTCAGTTTGGGCTGATCAACCTGATCCAAAGACTGGCGTGTTTATTAAAGCCTTAGGTGAGGTCGATGTTCGTATTGCAGCTTACGATACCCCACTTGAAACTTTGCTGGTTGATGAGTTAAATATCAGTATGGGGCTAGCAGATACTGAAGTCCCACCGATGCCCGTCGTTGAAATAAAAACCAGTCAATCGAGTCATAATGTGACCCTGTTTTATTCGGGTGATGGTGGCTGGCGGGATTTGGATAGAACCGTGGCTGATGAGATGGTCAAGCTGAGTTATCCGGTGGTGGGCGTGGATGTTTTACGTTATTTCTGGGAGCATAAAACCCCAGAACAAGCCGCAGCGGATTTATCAGCTACGATGGCTTATTATCGAAAACACTGGCAGGTAGATACTTTTGTTTTAACGGGGTATTCCTTTGGTGCAGATATTTTGCCAGCATTATACAACCGCTTGCCTCAAAACGATAAGGACAGTGTTGCGCTGTTGACATTATTGGCTCTAGCTGAAAGCGCGGATTTTGAGATTCATGTTTCAGGATGGCTGGGTCACAGTTCAGGTGAATTGCCCTTAGCGCCTGAACTGGCAAAGATTCCCAAGAGTAAGCTATTATGTGTTTATGGGCGAGACGAAAAAGCCGAAACAGCCTGTAACAGTTTACTCAATACTGAGGCCAAGATTTTGGAATTGCCGGGTGGGCATCATTTTGATCAAGATTATCCTAAGTTAACCCGACAAATTTTGGATGTCTATCTTCAACACGGTATTCATTAACATGACTCGTGAAATGTTAAGTCGATCGGTACATAAAATAACACAGTGGCTACCGGTTATTTTGTTTGCCTGTGCACTCTATATTGTTCACAAGCAAATTAAAGCCCATGATTTAAGCGACATTCTGTCCAGACTAGAAGCCATGCCGTTCAGAATGGTTATCGCCTCGGTTTTCTTGACGATTATTAATTATGTGGTGCTGGCTGCCTATGACTGGTTAGCTTTGCGCTATACCGGTCATGGACATATTCCTGTTCCTAAGATGATGGCTGCTGCTTTATTGAGTTATGCGATCAGTAATAACACTGGACATGCCTGGGCTGCAGGTGGCTCTATTCGTTATCGGTTTTATTCTAAATGGGGGGTGCCCGGTTGGGATATTTTAAAGATTTCTCTGTTTCAAACTATCACCTATCTATTGGGTGCGTTGAGTTTAGGCTTAATCGGTAGTTTAGTGTTGCCGCATTATTTATCGCGTACTGTTCAAGTCCCTCATGCGATTCACTGGGTCAGTCTGGTTTGTTTGGGTTCTTTAGTATTTTATTGGGGAGCCGTTGGCTTGTGGCGTAAACCATTATTGCTTAAAGGCTTTGAGGTATCTTTGCCTTCACTGACGATGGCGTTCTGGCAAACAATCGTGTCCAGTATAGACGTCATCTTGTCATCCCTGGTTTTGTGGGTGCTTTTGCTCGGTAAGATCGATATTGATTTCGGGGCGTTTGTGGTTGTGTTTGTCGTAGCGCAGGTGGTCGGCGTTTTAAGTCAGGTGCCGGGGGGCATAGGCGTCTTTGAAAGCGCTTTTCTTTGGTTAATGTCAGACATAGAAGCCACTGATCAACATCTGGTATTGATTGGTGCCCTGTTATTATATCGGGTCATTTACTATTTCATGCCATTACTGATAGCGGGTATCAGTTTGTTGGGCTATGAAATATACAGCCGTCGAGAATTATTAACTGCCAGTAGTCATGTGGTATATCATGTCTTACTCGCTTTTGTGCCTCAGTTGTATTCACTTTTATTGTTTTTGGCTGGGGCTTTGTTATTGATTTCAGGCTCTATTCCAGCTAACTCAGAAATTCTGGAGTCCTTAAGAGATGTTGTGCCATTGCCCATTGTTGAGCTATCTCATTTAAGCGGTAGTTTAGCGGGTATTTTGTTGTTGTTTTTGGCTCGGGGTATTTTGCTTAGAATTGATTCGGCCTGGTTTGGCAGCGTAGGCTTGCTCATCGTGGGTATTATTGCTTCTTTGCTTAAAGGTTTCGATTGGCATGAGGCGTTAGTGTTATCAGTTATTTTGCTTTTAATGTTACCTGCTCGCGGTTATTTTCAACGGCAATCGTCATTATTACATCTGTCATTTTCCAGGACTTGGCTAGCAACGGTCACGATGGTTTTAGTGGGTTCTATCTGGTTAGGCTTTTTTGCCTATCGTGATGTCGAGTTCTCACGGGATTTGTGGTGGCAATTTTCTTATGATGGTAATGCACCCCGGTTTTTACGTGCGGTGTTGTTAATCAGTGTAGTGATTGTTATTTATGGTTTGTTTCATTTGCTGAGTGTTGCGCCACCACAGCTTCGTTTGAAACCCACTGAGCAGGAGCTTCTGGAAGCGAGACGAATAATCATGAACTGCCCTATTACAATGGGTTATTTGGCTTTACTGGGTGATAAATATCTATTCTGGAATGCGCAGCGAAATGCGTTTATTATGTACGCCATTACCCACCAGTTCTGGATTGCGATGGGGGATCCAGTGGGTAAGTCTGAAGCGATCGAGGAATTATTGTATCAATTTTTAGAACAGGCAGACCGTTATGGTGCCAAAATAGTTTTTTATCAAGCTAGTACGACCTGGTTACCCTCTTATCTGGATTTGGGCTTGTCGCTATTTAAATTGGGTGAAGAAGCGCGTATTGATTTATCCACGTTTACTCTGCAAGGGAAGCAACGTGAATCACAACGCAGTGCGCGTAAAAAATTCGATAAACTGGGTTATCGTTTTGAAATATTATCGGGTGTGGATGTTGAGCTGGCAATGCCAAGACTACGACAAATTTCAGATGGTTGGTTATTAAATAAGAAAACCCGGGAAAAAGGCTTTTCATTAGGATTTTTTGATGATAATTACCTGTGTAGTACCGATATTGCAGTTATAAAGGATGAGTCTGGGCAGATCAAAGCCTTTGCTAATCTTTGGCAAACCCAAGGACGTGAAGAATTATCGATTGATTTGATGCGTTATCACCCAGACAGTCCAAAAGGTATTATGGATTTTTTGTTTGCTGGGCTTTTGTTGTGGGGGAGGGCAGAAGGTTATCACTGGTTTTCTTTAGGTATGGCACCCTTAGCCGGGTTGGAAAGTCGTCCATTGGCACCGTTATGGCATAAAGTGGGTGCGACTATTTTTAAGATGGGTGATCAGTTTTATAATTTTGAAGGGCTTTATGAATACAAGGCCAAGTTTGTGCCCGAATGGCACGCTCTTTATTTGGCAGCACCAGCTGGGCCATCTGTACCTGTTATTCTTATGCAAATTACCCGTCTCATATCAGGTGGTTGGCAAGGGATTTTTTGGAAATAATGGAGTTACAATCACTCAACAGACGGTAAGCCGTTACCCTAATTAATGAATAGTTAACTTTTATTAGATAAATTATGACATTTTTATTACTTTGCGTGTATTTGTTATTAACCCTACTCAGGCCTCAAGATTTTTTGTTTGGCGGTGAATACTTTGATTTACAAGTCATATTAATAACATTGGTATTTACTTTAACCTCATTTGTTTTTGATAAGAAACAAAAAATAATAAGCGCACCTATAATAACTTTATTAATAATGACAGTTGTTATCATGATTTCTTCAGCCGTAAACGGCTGGATCGGTGGTATGTTTACTTATAGTTATAAGTTTATTTCTGTGGCGATAATACCCTTCTTGTTATTCTCTAATACATTAAATAGCATCACTAAGCATAAAATAATAATGTTTATCTGTATAACCTGCGCACTCATTATGATTCATCAGGGATATTCTCAAATTAATGCAGAAGATGGTTATGGCTGGGCAGGAACAAAATGGGTGGAGAATAAGAGAATAACATATTTAGGCACTTTAAATGACCCTAATGATTTAGGTCTTTTTTTTGTAATGACATTGCCTATGATAATTTATCTATATACTATTTCTTCGCTTTTTAAGAAGATATTTTGGGTGGCTATACTATTTACAGTGTTTTACGGGATATATTTAACAAATTCACGTGGTGCATTATTATCAACACTATCAATAGGATACCTGTTTGGCATACAGATAATAGGATTACGAAAAATGTTAATATTCGGAATTATTGCACTACCTATACTGAAATTTTTAATGTCCAACTTTAGAAAAATCGAACAGGATGAATCCGCTAACGGTCGCATCGATTCATGGTATGAGGGCTTTCAAATGTTAAAAGAACACCCCTTTTTTGGTGTCGGCATGGAATCCTATACGGAATATAACGAATTAACCGCTCACAACTCTTATATTCTTGTTTTAGGTGAATTGGGTGTTTTTGGATTTGTAACATGGAGTTTATTTTTAATGTTACTCTTTGTATATCTTATTAATACCATTAAAAATATAAAATCAACATTGGATTCCACTTTAGATTCTACAGATTCCACTGACGATGGTTCGGAGCTAAGACTGTATATCACTAATGAGTTATCAATCGTATATTGCTCGTTTTATTCTATGATCGCTTTTGTAACAGGCTCATTTTTTTTAAGCCGTAGCTACAGTTTTACATTGTATATTTTCTCAGGAATTGCTTTTTCTTCCTATTTAAGGTTAGTAGAGAGAAACCCTTCATTTAATATAACGACGAACAACTATATTTTTAAGCTGATAGGATTTTCTTTGTTGTTCATAATATTATTAAACCTTGTAATAAAGATACTGCTAAAAATCTAATTTAGGGTATACGTCAGCCAATGAGGTAGCAGCCACCGAGAAGCTATCAACAGAGTGTGTGACAAAAAAACAGCGTAATTTCTTGCTAAACATCATTGGTATTACAATAATATGACGCATACAAATGCACTTTTAAATACATTTTTTTCTACTGTCGCTGCCTACGTAGAGTTTTTTATCGGGCTATTAATATCAATCATATTGGCTCGTCAATTAGGCTCAGAAAACTATGGCACTTATGGATACTATATGTGGCTAATCACACTGTTAATTTTTGTAGTTAACGGTGGCGTTTCTCTTACGGCTATTAAGCTTATCGCCGAATCGAGAGTAGTAGATGACGCGCCTGATCTGCTTTCAATTTATCGCTATTTGGCTATAAAACAAGTCAAATCACTTCTGATTGTATGTGCTTTATTGTGGATAGCCTATCTTTTTTTCGGTCAGTTAAATACTGATAAAAATATAATCTATTACTTATTTATTTCATTTATTTTCAGAACGCTGTACATGTTCAATGTTGCTATTCTTAAAGGGTGCGACGACTTTAAAGGAATAGCGCTTATTATTACACCAACATCTTTTATCAATATAAGTTTGGTAATGCTATTAACTTTTTATGGAAAAACTAATCTTAATAACTTCATAATGGTTTATTGTGTTTCCAGTACGATTTATTTTATTTTATCGTGCTATTTTTTATACTTTAAATTGATTAATAGAAAAATAAGTTCTTTGAACGATTCTTTTAAGGCAAAAATTTCTGAACAAGTCAGAAAGTCCAACTGGACATCTATATTCACATTTATTGTCATGCGCCAATCTGAAATATTTTTTTTAAATTTATATTCAACTAAAAGCAATGTTGCTTATTTCAATATTGCTTTTACTTTGGCATTTGCGGTTAGTACATTGGTACCGGGTGTTTATAGTAATATCCTGTTGCCACTCATAGCCAGAGAAAATAAAAACAGCAATACCCACGCTAAAACGAAATTAAAACAATCTATGCGCTATATGGGCTATTTAAATACGCTATTATTATTCCCTATACTTTATTTTTCTGATGAAATCGTATTTATTTTGTATGGTAAAGATTTTGAATCGGTAGCATTACCTTTTCAATTTGTTGTGCTATGCACCTGTTTAAATAAGATGGTCGACTGTGTCAATGCATATCTATTAAGTAATAATAAACAATCTTTGCAACTGAACATTACAATAGCATCTTCTCTTGTAACCATTATTTTAGATAACTTTTTGATAAAATATTACGGGTTATCAGGCGCTTTACTAGCATTTTCTCTTTCAACACTATTTACGGCGTTTGTTTATTTATGCTACTTACTCTATTCATTAAAATTAAGTCTGGATTGGCGAATGTATTTTCGAACTTTTTTTGCCGGCGCACTCGCGTTTAGCTTAATCTATCCCTTTAATAAACTGAATCATGATTTACTGTCGTTATTTGTTTTATCTTTTTCATACGTTTTATTTTATTTAATACTTTTATTTTTTATGAAAGCATTAACTAAACAGGAAATAAACGGACTTAAAAGTAATATAAGGGCATTTCTAAAAACTTAACTTAGTGAACGTCTAAGCAAATAGCCCATAAACTGGCTTTATTTAACTTTCCGTCTCGGTTTTTTTAATTAGTTTATTGTTAAGCACAAAATCCAATATTGTTTTCGCATGAATATCCCAGGTATACCTGCTATACACAAGTTCTTGAGCTTTTTTACCAAAGTTTGAACAAAATTCGTGGTCTTCTAATATTAGTTCCAGCTTAGAATACAGGCTATCAGCGTTGCCGTTTTGAAATACAGCCCCTTCTACACCGTCACGAAGAACGGCTTTAATTGGAGGTTGGTCTGGTGCAACTATCGCTTTACCCATTGCCATATACTCAAACATTTTTATGGGTGAGCGGTATTCATTAGAGTTTGGAATGACAGCAACATCAAATATATTGATGTAATTAGGCACGTCAGAATGATCGATTCGCCCGGTAATTATAAAGTCAGACTCTATGCCAAGTGATTTTGCCTGTATCTCAAGATCATTTCGAAGCACACCATCGCCGACAAAAAATAATTTTGTTGTTGGAAACTTCAATCTGATTTTGGCATAGACCTCCATGAGCATGTCAAGACGATGCCAATGAATTAGATAACCTACAAAACCAATAATGATTGAGTCTGAAACACCCAATTTATGTTTCAAGCTATCAGGACTCACCTGTTTATTAAATACATTAATGTCAATCCCATTGGGTACTATCAAAATAGATTCCTTTTTACCCCCCCTCTGTACTATTTGATTTTTAAGAAATTCGGATACGGTTATTATGACATCGGCGTGTGAAAAGATATAACGTTCAAACATTTTTGAAAGTTTAACCATCTGCTGAGGGCGTACTCGATCAAAACCCGCAACCTCATTCACTTCAAGCACAAATGGAATATTTGTTTTTCGGGAGATATAGATTCCAGCTACGCAAAAAAACGAATATCGCTCATAAATTAGCTGTGGTCTGGTTTTGGCAATTTTTAGCTTTAACTTCTTAATGACCATAATATTATACAATATTTCCATACTTTCAAAAAACACCTGTGGCATCTTATCAGCAAGAAAATACATAACATTGCGCATCCCACCTTTTTGCACCGCAATATCGCCTGTTTTAAGTGGATTTATATCTGTTGGCGATACAAAATAAACCTGATGTCCTAGATTCTCCAAAGCGCCTGCAATTCCAGCAATGTGAACACGCTCGGGACCCACTCCTTTCACTCTAAAGTGGTATATGATATTCATTAGATTTTTATCCAAAATGTTTATAGTGGGTTACAACGACGAAATGCTTTGCAGATAAGTTGGAGGTTTTAATAAATAATCCCGGTAATCGTTAGGGTTACCTTCTAAGCCCGCCTCGGCTGCCTTGATAATATTATAAGTTTCCCGTGCGGTCACATAATGGAGGTTATAATTAACCCCATCATTATACTTGGTCTCTAAATAGCTAAACATGTCGTTACACGGTTTACCCAGCAACGTTGTTCTATCCCGTTCTTGAGTACCGTGGGTATGTATTTTTATAAAAATCCAGTTTGGCTTACCTTTAACACTGATACCTGCGTTAACCCAAAGATCAACCCGTTCTATAAGAGGTAGAATTGAAGTTCTAATATCAGCAGCTTCAATACGGGGTAATAATCCGAATTTTCTGGACTTCCAGTTTAAAGTCAATGGTCCTTGAACAATTAACAGATCTCCCCAGGATTGACCTCCAACAGTCACTTCTAATCCGGTATTATGTGATTTTGGTTTTATAGGATTCTGTTTAGCATAGTATATGCTGTTAATTTTCTTTGTTTGAGTTTCACTGGGTGCAGAAGGTAGTGTAAAATCAGCGTAACAACCGGTTTCTTTTAAAACAATCAACTCGTCTTTGACTCCACACCAACGACCATCGGCACGAGAATTATCCAGGCACCAATTGCCGTGAATAAAGCCATAAACAATTTGATTAGTCACAGGATGTTTGGTTAATAGCCCATGATGATGATACAAAATATCGATAAAATGAGTTAGCGTTTTACGTAAGTTAGCACTTGTGTCATTATCATGATGAAGATGAACTTCAACTTCTCCATAACCGCTTTGACAAAGTTGACTCAGCTTTTCAAGATGTTCTTGTCTATATTCCTCTTCAGGATAAAAAAAAGTATGCTGAGGATGTTTTCCATCGGCATCGAAATGGTTTTCACATAAAACAGGATAGTCTTGTAGCCATTGATCGACCCGATGTCGTTCAACGTTTATATCATGCGTATTCCATTGCGGTTCAAAATGATCAACGAAGCAAAACATGATATGCACTGCCCCCTGTGCCCTTTGTCTTTTTCTGAACAAGCTGAGCAAATAGGAAAGTATCCATATATCAATATGTTTGTGACGAAGACAAAAAAATATAAGGCCAATAGATAAAAGCAATAAAATTACAACATAATCAATTATCATAATAACTATCTCTCAGTGCGTTTCCAAGTACCTTTTATTTCTCCAAAAATATAATGAATAAAGCCATGAGCTAATGCTAAATTCATATTAATAAAAAATACCGGCAAACTTATCAGGGTGGGTAACGAATCATTTTTAAAGTACTTAATAACAACAAAACAAACCGTGTACAGAATAACCTGCATGATAAAAAGTAACACAAAGCCATATTGATCGAGTAACAATAAGTTTAAAATAAATATCAAAAGCAAAAAATGAGGCGTAAACCAACGTAAAACTTTGTGTGATAGATAGGTAAAGACCCTAATGCCTTGTTTAGCGTGTAACGCTGACTTTAACCGAAAAAAAGCCTGATAATTACCAGCTCCTATTCTTACTCTTCTACCGTATTCACCCGACATACTGGCAACCATCTCTTCATCTGCAATCGCAGATGCCTCATAGACTGTTTTATAACCGTTAAGCGCTATTTTCATAAATAGGGTGAAATCATCAATAATAGTATCGCTTGGTAATGGTTGAAAATATTCACGCCTTATAGCGTAAATCGCACCATTGGCTCCAAGAAAACCATTGACTTTACTTTCGTGATATTTTAAAAAACGTTCAATACGCCAATAGACATTGTCGTAATTATCACCGGTTACTGCTTTGATAAGGTTAAGTTCACCACATACGCCTGCAACTTCAGGGACAGAAAAATGCTTTATTAGATGACTTAGTGCATTTAGTCTAAAAGCGGCATTGGCATCAGTAAAAACAACCACTGACTCGGTTATTTGTGCCAGAATGTCATTTATTACAGAAATCTTTCCGCGATTAACAGAGAAATCAAACAATACAATTCGGTTATCCGGTAATTGCTTTATAAGTTTTGCTGTGTTGTCAGTACTACCATCTGACCCAATATAAATTTTTATATTTTCAGACGGGTAATCCTGTTGTAGTAATTTATGGAGGGTATTTACAATATGCTTTTCTTCATTGTAAGCAGAAATGACAACTGCCACACTTAAATGTTGGTTATCGTTACTGTCTTCAGCGCTTAATTCGCTCTGGTGAATGCGCTGAACATATCTACTAATAATGAATAAAACGATCGGATAAAAACAATACGAATATAAAATCAGAGTAATCAGTAAAAACACTATGTTCTCAATAGACATATAACCCTATCAGATTTTATGCTTAAAAAACCGTGCAGGAATGCCTACTGCAGTCTGTTCGGAGGGAATATCTTTTACGACAACAGCATTAGCACCAATTCTAACATTATCACCTATCGTTATAGCACCAAACAATTTCGCCCCCGAGCCTATGAAAATGTTATTTCCTAAGGTGGGTGAACGGCCTTTCTCATCACCAATAACAACGCCTGATTCAATAGTAATATTATAACCAGCAGTTACTTTAGAATTAATAACTACACCTACCGGATGCATAATGACAAAGCCATCTTTAAACTTTGCGTTTACGCCAATAACACAACCATTTAAAAATTTATTGAGCCATTGACAGGGATAAGCTAAAAGGAATAAGTTATGGTCAGAGAAAAATGCAGTCAGACGATATAGCAGCATAGCGCCTGAGCCATCTGATAAAAAAATTCTGAATAAACTAGAATTTCCCCCTGCCTGATTAAATATAAACCTCTTTCTTTTCAAATCGTCAATAAAAAGCATAGGATAAATTTATATAAGTGTGTACACGGCTGTTAACAAGTATCGTATTAAAGGAAGATAGAGAACTAATCAGTTAACGACTACCCTTTCCAAATAAAATGACTTCTACAGTCTGTAGGATAATAGTCAAATCTAGAAAAAAACTTTGGTTTTTCACATAATATAAGTCGTATTGTAGCTTTTGTATGGTGTCGTATTCATTAGATCCGTAGGAATAGCATAACTGAGCCCAGCCAGTTAACCCCGGCTTAACTCTATGTCGTTCGTGATAATAAACAATTCTTTTGTTAAAGTCATCCACGAATTCCGGCCTTTCAGGTCTTGGCCCAATAAAATGCATATCGCCTTTGAGTATATTTATAATCTGAGGAAGTTCATCAATACGGTACTTTCTCAAAAAAGTACCCACCCTAGTTACTCTAATATCATTTACGCTTGCCATTTTGATACCGCTGGCTTCGGCCTCAGGAATCATACTTCTAAATTTATACAATTTAAAACATTTTCCATTAAGTCCAACTCGATTTTGACAATAAAAAATCGAATCCCTGCCCAAACTTTCCATATAAATCGCTAGAATGGATAATATGATAACAGGGCTAGAGATAATTAATAGTAACAAACTGGCAACTATATCAACAGCACGTTTTATAAATCCTCTTGTTTTTCTACTATAAAAGCCTTTTGAAAATAAAAACCAATATGGGTTTAAGTACTCCAAATTAATTAATCGTTCCTCTTTCTCATAAAAACTGAGTAACTCCATAACATGAATACCCAAAACCTTACAATCAAGTAATTCATCAAAGGGAAGAAATTCTCCTCTATCATCTAAGGCTATAACTATTTCATCAATATTTAAATTACGCACCAAAGACACTAAAGGTTGGGCTGAACTCACTAATAATGATTCGTCGACAATAACCAGTTCATTTCCGGTATTATAAAATCCAACAATCATGAAATCTTTTTCGTCATAATTTTGACAAAAGTGTGTCAGTGAGTTGGCTATTTTGCCGCAACCAAATACCAGAACACGTGTTTTAAACTCTTTTATCCGTGTGAATTTATTAAATAGCACTCTCGTAAAGAGAATACCGATACAAGAAACTAGACAGGATAAAACTAAAACGCCACCTGGAATTGTTGCTTCAGGAAAGACGTAATAAATTAAAAGCAGAATAAAAAATGAAATTACGTAACTAATTATGAGTCTTTTAACAATCTCATAGCTATATTTAGACAGCTTCCTGTTATAAAATCCAACACTCAACGCTGATAAAGATGTCGCCGAAGAAAATATCAATCCTGAAAAAACAACAAAATAACCTGATTCACTCCCTGAATCACGCATAAAACTTGAATTAAATACAAAAAACATGCTAGTAAATAGAATCAAATATTCTATTAAGTACATGTAGATTAATAATCTAGAGACATAATGCCCAAATAAATTTGCCATCTTAAGTTTTTATCGTATTAGAAAAATTGGTACTCTATTTGAACAACATTAAAATTAAATTATTAGGACATAATTTTAAGTCGCATTTCTATCATTATCATGGAGCAACTAATTAATAATTAACTTAGAATAAGAACATAGCGCTTGCTGTCAAACGATTTTCGTCGTAGTTACTATTTATCGAATTTGAGTTTTGATTAGTATAGCCATATTCCATTAATAAATTAATAGAACCGTTTCTGATTGTGTGTAAAGGCAGTCTTTCAGAAAATCCAAATCTAATTTGTTTTATGGTATTAGGATTAAAGCTAGTCGTTTCTTGCCAGTTTGGGGTAATGTAGATACTTTTGTTAAGGCTAAACATCCAGTTCCAGGCGCTCGACATTCCAATAACGAATTGATTATTGTTGCTTAATTGATATATACGTCGCTCGTTATAAGCCTTAAAAGAAAAAAAACTTTTACTTGTTCTAAAGTTATATGAAGAATCAGCCCTTTTTCTAACATAAACTTCATTCGATAAGCCAGCAAAATCTATTGCCGTTGAATTCGCTGTTGGATCATAGACCGCTTCATTAAAAGCATTAACTGTATTAAATACGGGCAAGTTTAAAATTGCAGCCTGCGTCGTTGTGGTGTCCTCTGCATAGTTTACATTTACGATAGAACGTTGGGCTTGGTAATTTACTCTGGCCTGCCACACATTCCCTGTGTTTGTACCTACCTTATTATTCCTAAAAGTAGTCGCCATCTGTAAATTTCGGACAGGCATTACATTTAAGGTAACATGACTGTTATTACCATAACCCATTTCAAGACTGGTTCGCCAGCTAGGTGCCCAAATCCCACCTACCGTGTAATAAACACCGTTTTTACTGCTATCAGTAACGGTCTCAAAAACATTATTGGCATACCCAACAGAAGAAAAAAGTTTAACTTTTCTATTAATAATTTCCTGCAGGTTTAATGAAGCGTTTTGATATTTGACATTACCCCCCACATTACGAATCTCATCGCTATTATTATAATTTACATTCCAAGTACCCGTGGAAAAGCGACTGCCACTCGATAATGATACTATTTCATCTGTTTTAGTCATATTTGACATTACAGTAGTATCTGAAGTATTCACTGCATCATAATTTACCCTGAAGTTGCCCAAGGCATAGCCATTGAAATTCGGTGTCCAATAAGGGGATACACCATAACTATTTGTTTTGGCAATATTACCGGCTCCGGTAATATTATCGCTAGAAATGGCATTACTACTTATGTTAACCTGATTACTACTCGCCCTTGTGTCTATGTTAAAAAAATTACTCGCCTTATACGTCGAGTTAAATTGTAATTTATGATACAGGTTAAATTTATCTTGTGATTCATTATACAAGTCCTGTAATTTATAATTTAAGTTAACATTAAGCCGATTAGTTTTATTTGTAATTGATAAGCCCGGACTAAACTCACTAATGAAAGCGCCTTTTTTTTGAGCAGACAATGAATAATTATCCGTATAAATTTCAGAACTGGTAAAAGAAGGCAAAATTAACCAGTTTTTAGCATACAAGGCCTGTTCGGATATAAAAAAGACAAGGTGTATTCTCACCAGAAACATTACAATTTTTTTAAACCGGCTAAACATTACCATACTGCCCATAACCATAATAATTTATATCAACGTTATTACGTGACTTATTTAATAGCAACAATACCACGTCATTGCTTTTAAGCCGTCTAATAGATTCCAATACGACTTCTTGTGGCGTTTGTTCTGCTTCCACAACTAATACAATCTGTCCGGCCATACTGGCTAATACCTCACCCTGTGTCGTCGCTAATAAGGGTGCTGAATCAATAATTATAATTCTGTCTGAATATGCCTCGGTCAATTCATTAACCAATTGTTGCATTCTGTTACTGGCAAATAACTCTGTTGAATAACTATGGTGTTTACCAGAGCATACAATACTGAGGTCTTTTAAATTTGTTTGTAAAATACTGTCAGAAAAACGTTCAATTGACCCATCCAAATAATCGGTTAATCCGTATTTATAATGAATATCCAGCGTTCTTGCCACAGAAGGCTTAGGGATATCCGCATCAATGAGCAATACATTTTTATCACGTTCTGAGGCAATACTGACCGCCAGGTTAATTGCAGAATAGGTTTTACCTTCATTAGGCAAACTACTGGTAATCAGGATAAGATTACTGCGGTTTATACCTTTTACTTTTCCGTTTAATGCATTATTTATTAAGGGTCTTTTTATGGCTCTATATTCTTCTGATAGTTGATAATTGACATTATCTGGAGTCAGAAAACCTCTGGACGCAAGAGCGCTCCAATTAATCTCTATATTTTTTGGTCTTTCAAAATACTCAGTCATCGTTATGTTTCTGTTTTTTATGAGTCAATTTTACAGAGCATTCTTCATCAGTGTCATGATTGGTATTTGTTTTAAATTCAAATATTCATAGCTTATAAACAGTGAATAAACAAAAAACAAACCCAAGAACAGAACAATGAACTGTTTATTTTCAATTTTTGACTTTTCTAAGTCTACAGCGTTTGCACTGTATGAAACATATCCTAATACTGGCAATCCCGTTACCTCTCTTAACTGTTTACTGGTCATAAAAGTTGGTTTAATAAAGTAAATCGAAACACTGACGCCAGCCCCTAACCCTAAAGACACTATTAAAATGATACTATCTAATAATATTCTATTAGGGAACGAGGGTTTAATGGGTAAGTTGGGAGCCTCTGCAATTCTAAACTTTAACGTCATTTCCTCATTGCCAATCTTTTCAGATAAAGTTGCCTGCTCTCTTCGCTCTATCAATGCTTTATAATTGGTATATACTGAGTCATAATCCCTGTTTAAGTTTTGCATCTCCGTTTCGACCGACAATCTTGTGTTCAACTCCTCTGCCAGGTTATCAATCTCACTTTGATAAAATTTAATTTTCGATTGATACGAAGCCACTTTTCCTTCGGCATTATTCAATGCCATTTTCAGATCCTGTACATATTTATTTTCGATTAAATCTTTATACAAAATTTGATCATCATTTCTTTTAAGCTGTTTGGTCACTTCAGAATATTTATTGAGGTTTCCTAAAGCCTGATTTATTGCTATTACCGCTGGATGTACTTCTGTAAATTTAAGCAACAATTCAGCTTTTTTATTTAATAATTCTTCACGTTTTTTTTCTACGGGTGTAAGAGGTATATTCGAATGTGTTTCTTTGAATTTATTATTAGTATTAATAAGATCCTGCATTTGTTTCGCAAGCACATTACGCTCTGCAGTTGCTTCAGAAAGTGTCAGTTTTGATTCATTCAATTTATCATTTAAATCATTTAAATGTTGCATCTGATTATGATTATCATCAGGTAATAAACCAAAATTTTCTCTTTTAAAATTTTCTCTGGCTTTTTCTGCTGCCCTTAATCTGTTTTCATACTCTTTAAGTTGATTTTCTATGAACAGTTGACTGCTATCAGCATCATCACTTGTCGACTTTTGTGCCTGTTCTGAAAAAACGGATAAAACAGCTTGAACCACATCCCGTGCTGACTCTGGATTTTTTGATTCAAAATCAATTTTAAAAAGATCGCTCTGTTGCCGCATCCCAGCAATATGTATATCTTTTTTCAAATCTTGTATTAACTCATACTGTTGTATAGGATTTTTACCTTCGAAATCAAGATGGGCCAATTGTGCAATTCTCTGCAAATTTTGTTCTGTAAACATTAATTGTTTCATAATGCTAATTAATTCACGCAGATCCTGTTGCACTGCCAAGCCTTTTAGTAAGGTTTGCAGCATACTTTTTGTATCTACATGTACCTGGGCTTCAGATTTATATTTATTAGGCAGTGCGAGTAATAACGACCAGCCACTAAGACAAACGACCCACGATAAAACGATTGCCAGACGTTTATATTTTAGAGCGCCTTTAACACGAAAAATCAACTCATTTAACTTTTCATACATATCACTATCTTCCTGCTATTCTTTAAGAAAAGTTGAATCAATTAGTTCTATACTTTAATTCATTTTTTAGTTATTTATTTAGGGTCTTAAAAATAGGCTTGAGGAATAATTAATATATCACCCGGCGCCATTTTAACGTTGGCACTCATATCAGCATCTTCTACCAAGCTATCAAGTAGCACTCTAAATCGTCTTGCTTTTCCTTTTATTTTTCGAATTACACTGGCTCGATTTCCATCAGCATATTGACCGATTGAACCAATTTTCGTCATAATGTCAAGCAATGTCATGCCTTTTTCATATGGGAGACTCATTGCTCGATACCGTGTATTAGATTGCGCCCCCATTTGGCTGGATAGTTGCCCTGTGCCCGATTGCGAGGAAGAGGCGCCTGAAGAGCCTATTGTTGATGAGCCACCACCAATTTGACCTATAATGCGTATTTGTTGATCATCAACCCCTTGAAACGAAGTTACAATAACCACTACCATTGGGTTTTTTATATAAGTCGCATATTTTGATTCCAATTCTTTCGCGAGTAAATTGGGCGTTTTTCCACTTGCAACTATATCCTGTACTAATGGCACAGTAATTTTTCCGTCGGGTCTGACCGGTATTTTAGCTGAAATATCCGGATTATCCCATACAAAAATTTCTAATTGGTCGCCGGGGCCAATAAGATAATTATAATCAGAATCAGCACCCACGCTATTCGTTAGCAATGGATACCGTGAACATCCCAGGTTAAAAAAAATACTTAGTAAAATGAATAATACTGTTGGCGTTAATAATTTTTTTTTCATTAATAATTAATTATTTTGTTTGTAAAACATTAAAAGCTTTATCGGCAATATTGATAACACCCGTTCTTTTAGCACCTGTATTATTTTTTGCCACAAAAAACATGACCCGTTTAGTTGTTTTCAGTGCTTTATCATCTACCAATATCCAGCTAGCATTTGCTTTTATTAACCCATTACAATTTGCAAGTGTCTTTTTGTCTGTCTCAACTTCAAAAGCGTTAAATCCACCTGCTTTAGTCATAGACGTAGAATCTTTCGGTAAAATAACAGAACATTGCTTATCAATGTTTTTGTTATTAGCAGAAATATTAATACTCTGCTGCTTGGCATTTCCTTGGCAGCGACTACTATCTGCTTGAGCTGATGCTGAATCAATCATCATACAAGATTCGTCAACGGCCTCAAATTCATTGCCTTTTAAATGTTTAAATACAGATAGCGCATCATTATTCCAACGTTCATCGGGCACACCACTGATGAACCAATTACTACCATTGTCCGCAAGTATCAAACCATAAGTTTTCATTGCTTTTAGTATTACTTGAATATTTGAATCAAACCCCGATATATCGAAGCTTGATTTCAATCTAAATCGGGCGCCTAAGGGGGGTTGGTATTGACTGGGCTGGTTGGGTTTACCTTTAGTAAGGTGAGAGGCAGGCCAAATATAGCTATCCGTTTTTTCAACCACAAAACGTAGGGCATGATTAATAACCCCCGAGGCTACTTCGTCATACCGAACTAAACCGGGAAGTATTGCTAACCCTGCTGCATCAGCCGATGTCCAGCCAGGAGGTCGCATGGCATTGGATTTTAAATCCCAAATAGCACCCGATGAGGCTTTCCAACCATTTTCATAACTTGCATCATAAAGCTCATATAGCTTACAAGTGTCAATATCAAGGGTAATGAGATGATGGTCTACCCCATATTCAATACTTGAATTAGGATCAATTGGATAAGGTCCTATGTCTGATTCGTTGCTATATAAAAAATTAATGTTATATTTATGAACGTGATTAGCCTTAACAATATTATAAGGAATACCTAAATCATTCCCTTCCCATTTAGAACCAAAATCAGCATGAATACTTGTTCCTCGACCAATATTTCCAATCCATTCATTGGAGTAAGGGTGAACAGGTAATTTATCTATTGGGGTGTTCCAGATATTATTGCGTGGAAACAGTTCGCACGTTTCTATGTTCCCAGCCAATGCTAATTGATTGACATTGACCAATGCCGAAAAAATCAGGCTCCATTTTAATAAAAAGACTATATGATAAAGCTTCATAATGTAATTTACCGATTCAGTTAGCTGTTAACGTATTACTTGAAATTTAATTTCATATAAAGAATCTCAATCATACCATCTATAAACTGATATTTAAAATCACTGTACGTGGTTGAGAATGTATCCAGCTTTACTTGAGCATTACATTACGTCAAACAGTTATCTTATCTAAAAGGTTGTTAATGGCCTTCTTCATAGGCAATGAAACTTTTTTTTCAACGAGACTATGCACAGCATAGGCGATTCCCACAACCGCAATTATGGTGCCCCAGAAAAGAAGATGCGGATTAAGCACGGGGTAGGCGACATTAAAAATCATGAAACCGACATTTTGGTGAATAAGATAAAGAGGATACGTTAGCGTACCTGCGGATAGCCAATATTTACTCCCCAAAAAACCTGTATTCCTTAACGATATCAGCAACATCACAAAAAAAAATGTCGTGATAATCCCAGTAACTACGAAGATATTCATGGTGGTATTGTAGTGTTGTTCAAAAGCCGGCAATTTCTTGATGGACTCAAATAATGCCAAACCCAAGGATAGAATGACAATCACAACCCTTGTAAAAGAAATACCTTTAGACCAAATCAAAAAATAGGTCGAACCTACAATAAAGTATGCCGCATAATCAACGATTAGAATTCTGCGTAGTATCCCTATAGGTAAAGCCTCAAGAACTAATGCAAGCATTAACCAACAAATTATAATAATCTGCACCCGATCCATTAGACCCATAAGTAAGACTACAGAAACTAGTGCATAAAATCTTATTTCCACAAATAATGACCAATAAACATCATCAATAGAAGGCACATTGATAAACTCATTCAGCATAGTCATGTTAATTAAATACTGAAGCATCGATGCTGGATATTGTGAGCCTCCAATAAGTAAAATCACCGTAAATGTGATGGTGCAGCAAATCCCAAAAGTTGGATAGAGACGAATAATTCGTGAGACAACGAAACTTTTCAGGCTCTTATCAGCAGTAGTCATTAGTATCACAAACCCGCTGATGATGAAGAATAAGTCCACACCCAGATACCCGTATTTAGAAAATTGGGACAAAAAAGGGTACGGCATAATTGACATATTGTCTGCTGCATACCCTCTAAAGGAGTAATGAAAAAAAACTACAGACAGTGCTGCAAAAAATCTCAAAAATTCAATTTCATTGATACGAGGGGTTAACATATTTAACTAAAATCCTTAATAAATATATAGCAATAGCCAATAGCCAATAGCCAATAGCCCAACGTTCTAATATAGGCTTTAATAATGACCACAAATAGAGGTAAATCATAAAATAAATAAATTATTCACATCCACAATCTTAAGAAGAAATTATAACCAGTTTCAGACTGAGAAACGAAAATTAATTGACTTGAATCAATGGGATTGGTAAATCCATGAGGCCAATTTCGGTAAGGCTTTGCCCCCTTCCAGAAAATCACACCGCTTCTTGCGCTGATAATTAACGGGTACAATTGCTCCAGAATGTGGAATAATTTAAACACATTAATAACGAACAACGGATAGAGATTTATAAGATGATAGATTGGAATACGACTTATGCGGCTATCTGGCGACAACGCAAGGAATATCTGCGACCTGTTAAGCAGATTGATCCAGTGAGCCTCGAGCAGCTATTAGGTATCGAAAAACAAAAGCAGCAATTGCTTGATAACAGCCTTCGTTTTATATCAGGTCAGCCTGCGAATAATGCGCTTTTGTGGGGAGCACGCGGTACGGGTAAATCCTCGTTGGTTAAAGCGGTATTGAACGAGTATAAGAACCGTGATTTAAGGTTGATTGAAGTGGATAAACAAGACCTGATTTATCTTCCAGAAATCGTGGATGACATCCGTGAGTTGCCCAAACGATTTATTATTTACTGTGATGATCTGTCTTTTGATACGGGTGACACGTTATATAAACCGTTAAAGAGTGTGCTAGAGGGTTCTATTGAATTACCACCTGAAAATGTGTTGTTTTATGCCACGTCTAATCGTCGGCATTTATTACCCGAGAAAATGGCTGATAATCTCGCTACGCAATTGATTGATGATGAGGTGCATTATTCTGATACAGTAGAAGAGAAAATATCGTTATCCGATCGGTTTGGTTTAAGACTGGCTTTTTATCCGCAACATACTCAGACGTATCTGGATATTATCGATAGTTATTTTGTTGATTATTTGGGTAATCGTGAAGATTTATATAAACAGGCTTTAGACTTTGCCCATCAAAATGCGTCTAAGAATGGTAGAACAGCCAAGCAGTTTTTCAATGCTTACGGTCAATAATGATGAGCGCTTTTTTTTATTTAGAATTCTGTCATGACAAAAAACACTTATCAAAAACCTTCGCCGCAAACTCAGGAAGATGCTTTAAGAATCGCTAAAGGTATTCAGCGGCCTGCTCAAACGAAAGAACAAACCAAGCTGATTGCCCAAGGTATTCAAAAAGGCATTGAAATCTATAAGAAGCAGCAGAAAGAAAAAGCCCGAGAGCTTAATAAAAAGCTTAAGAAAGTCGCTAATCAAAAAACATCCAGTGTTGAGTCAGATGAACATGAACTGGAGCACATCATTGTTTACCGACAACACTGGTTGCCTTGGGCTTTATTGGTACTGAGTTGGGTAGGTATAGGTGTTGGTTATTTTGTGGGCTTTTAAAAACCTAGCGTTAAAAATGTCTCGACCAACCCACCTGAAATATATCTAAAAATTATATAACCTAATCGTTGTAGCACTGAGTATAAGTTGTAAATAAAAGTGTGTGTAAAACCATGTGCACACTGTCAATGCTGAGGTGTTATTGAAAATTTCAGTCGGGGGGTGATGTTTTTCAGTGGGGACTTAGAGTTTTTCGCGTGGTAGTTCATGTTTATCTTGCGGAACACGATAAAAAACGATGGGTAGACCGGAGTTTCTATCGATACTTGAGGTGCAACAGTTGATAATTTGGCTTTTTCTTTGTGGTATAGGGCGAATAGCGCTCGTAGGATCAAGTATTCCTTTCGATAGTCGAGGAGTTACGATCGATACTCCCGATGTTAGTGACGATATACGCGGTATAACAGTCGATTATTCAGCTTTTTTCTTGCGTTATAGGCTGACAAACGATAGGAATATACGAAGATTCACGCGATAAACGCTCACTACCGATAAGAATACGCGAAGGTCCACGCGATAAACTCTAACTGCGGGTAGGAATGTTTGATGGTTTCCGCGAAAAACCCTCATTGCCGATAAGAATATTCGAAGATTCACGCGATAAACTCTCAGTGCCGATAGGAATGTTTGAAGGTACGCGCGATAAAATCTAACTGTCGGCAGGAATACATGATGCACCTCGCGATAGCCCAGATGTCCCTACAGTAATGGGACAGAAGACGGTGAGTAAGATGTAATTTTTCTAATAGAAGCGCCAAACCACGTTAAAAACAGCTATCCTAATGTTAGTTATTGAGTTTCATACCAATTTAAAGTGTCATCTAATTCAGCTAATAATAATTCTGCTAATATTACTAGTAAATCAATAGTGATTTTTTCTGCTTTTTCATTGCCTTGAATATAAAAATCGTCTTGAGATAAGAATTGTCTATTACCCAGTGCCAATTGAAGAGCCTTAAGAAAGGATGTTTTACCCGAGTTATTCATGCCAGTGAGAACGGTTGTTTGTTCCAGCTCAACTTCGATATTTTTCAACCCTCTCTTGATACAGTGGGTATTTAAGCGGCATCTCTTTTTTAGAATTTACAGCAACTCCGCCTGGTTACTTGCAATCAACTGTTTTAATAAGGCTTTGCAAACAGCCATTTTCTTCTCGGCATGCTCGTTGTAATTACCATACCACCAGGATTGCTTCTCTTTGTATTGAGGTGCCAGGCGATCAATGGATAACAAGTCGTAAATATTAACCCATTCATCATCCACTTTGAGCGCGAGTCTGGGATTAAAAATATATGCGCCGCGTATCACTCGATAGAATAGCTTGCGGTTATTTTTGGCATCTTTGTTGATTTCATTTTTAGACAGGATGCTGGAGAGATAGGCCCGCTGTTTACGACGCTCTGGCAGAACGCTATCGGGAATATGTTGTACCGCATCGATAAAATCCTGGGTTGAAAAGCCCTCAACTCGATAAGTCAATTTTTTAGGCATAACCCGGTAAAATAGAGAAATCATCAGGTTTAGCATAAAAAACTCCATACTATTTTTATCGAGTTTGATTAAGCGACCATCCACTTGAATACTCATACTGGTGGGTTCCAGCTGTTCGTAGATATCAGGTAGTTTCTTTTTAGCGTAAATATCACTGCGATCAGCTTGGGCCAAGGCGATTTGAAAAGCGGTTAGCCCGTTACCATCAACTTTTTCGGTGTTAGCTCCCCGTTCAAACAGGATCTTGATAACATCGGTATTGCTCATCCAGGTCGCGACCATTAACGGCGTTTGATTAAAGATGTTCCGAAAATCGGGACCATATTCGTTAACCTGTTTAAGCACAGCATCCGGTTTTTTAAAACTGTAATTGATGTAGTGCTTTTGTTGTAGCAATTGCAAGCCTTTGTCTGGCTGTTTGGCGGCTTTAAAATCGGCTTTCAGTAAGCTATTGATGATGTCGCGGTCTTCATATACCAAGCCGTATTCAAACAAGGTCATTTTAGCGTTTTTATCATTGCCTTCAAAGGCTTTTCGCTTAAGCTCGATCAGTGTTAATGGGGTAATAACTTCCCAGTTAGGTGTTTTTTGTTTAAGGATTTCGCTGCGAATCCGGTCAGCCTGTTCCTGTTTGCCCTGCAGTTCCAGTTTATGCGCTTCTTGACGCCAGGCATCAAGACTGGAGTTTTGAGCAGCGAGTTGTAAACTGGCTTGAGCATCACGTAAGCCCAATAGATCGAGTAAGGGTTGCTTAAGGCTGCTCTCAATCCAATATAGATTTTTAACTGCACGGGTGATGGCAACATACAAGGCATTAACATAAAACTTATAAACTTCCAGTGACTTATCGGTTTTATCTTTGCCTCGGGCATATTTAATATCCAGCTCTAAGTCTGCCGCACTGACACCCTTAGTGATTTCCCGGTAACGGGTTTCTTCCTGGCTTAAGAAGTTATAGAGAATAATATTCTCATATTCCAGACCTTTGGCTTCCTGAATAGTAAAGACCAGGGGCGTACTAAAATGTTGCTGCGCCGCCGGTTTTTGATCGACCGTCATAACGATGACCGCAAATAGCGTAGAGGCTTTGGTTTTGCTGTCCAGCTCTTGACGAATGGTGTCCGTGTCTTGTAAAAACAGTACTTCACCTTGATTGTGACCATTACTTTCTACCAGATAGTGGCTTTCTTTATCGATGGAGCCGAAACGCTGGTTCTTAATCTTTAAAATCTTATTGGCAATTTCGGTAACTTGCGGCGAATTACGGTAATTGGTATTCAGGATTCGGATCAATTCATCAGAAGTTTGAATATCGCTCTGCCGATAAAACAGGCTCTTTACTTTCGACCAGGAAAAGAAATTGGGATGGACAATCTGATTTGAATCACCACACAAGATAAAATCTTGCGCCTGATGCAATGATTTGATAATCAGATACAACTGGATATTGGTTAAATCCTGTACTTCATCGACGATAATAAAATCGTAACGGGGTTGACTGAGTTGTAAATACTGGTGACTGACGATGTTGCTGTCGTAAAAATGTTGCTCTTGTAAGAAAGCTAAGTATTTTTCAAAGACATCGTAGACAGCGACTCGTTCTTCGGCCAGAAAGATGGATTCCTTGATGCCCAGCGCCAGATAATCAGCACGGCTTAACCAGCTTTTATCGGTGGCGGGGCCGGTGATGACCCCTCTAAACTCTTCAAACAGTTTATGCGCATCTTTCAGTTTGCCTTGACTATGGCGGCTGAACCATTGCTGAAAAGCTTGAAAAGTAACCGGTTTACCGGGGGGCACCTGAATACTCTCCAGAAACTCTTGAAACGATAAAAAATCAATCTGCTGTTCCGGGTTCTCGTAATGGTTGGCGTAATACAAGTCACGGGAATTTTTAACCAGATAAGGTGACTGGGTAACATACAGGACATCACCCACCGCCTGCTTCATCTTTTCCAGGGTCAGGGCGGTTTTACCACTGCCTGCGGAACCGATCACAATCAACGGGGGCTGTAAGTCATAAATCGACTGCTGTCGATCATCAAACGAGATAATTTTATCAAGCAGATTAAACGAGTTATGGCTCGGATTAAGATAAACCAGAGGATTGCCCGTGGTCTCATTCAATGTTTGTATGACGGGAATCTTGTCGTCATCAATACTGCCGACCTGACGTAAAAAGCGCGAATCCTGATAAGCGTGGTTTTTTATAAACTCCAGTAACAGGATGTAACTTTGGTCTTGATGACGATAAATGGAAAACAGTAAGCGGTCACGTTGATTGAGTCTAGCCCGGTATAAATTATCGCCGACTTTTTTAATCTCGGCTGATTTAAAATCATCCTTTTCCAGATAGCTTTTTAACTTATCGAAGCCGGGAATTGTTTTGGGGTTAAGCTCGTTGTAGATCAGGACTTTCATGAATCAATGGGGGGTAGAGTGCTAAAAATAATTTATGGTGCCTTCTGATTATACCTGATTTTAGGCTGCCCATCGATTTCTCCCCGTGAGTTCAAGCAAGATAAATCATCAAAACAAATGTTGCCATACTGGCTATGACGACCACCGACGAAGCTCGGTTTACACTACTTATTTGCTACAGAGAATCCTACCGTGCCATAAAACTCATTACCTGAGTTGGCTTCTGGTACACCTACCCCAAAGTAAATTTGTGCTGTCGAGTATACACGTACCCAGCTATTGAATACGGCGCCTGAGAGGTTGTTGTTACCACTAAAATAGTCTGCTTGAAGTGTTAGTAAATTATCTAACACTTCAATGTTAAAGCCGCCTGTGTAGCCTAGGTAATCTGTGGTGGTGGAGAGGGCTTTATTGACCCAATACGATCCAGCATGGAGATTGATTTGTCTGAAGGGTTGGTAAACGGCAAGCGCATAGTCTGCGTTATGAAGTTGTCTGGGATTGGAGGAGTGGGGCAGAGTAGTTCCATTTTGAGTACCTAAAACTACTTGAAAGTTTTGGCTAATAATGAAGGTTTTTGAAATGTTGAGATAGGTATCTGCCTCATAGTTCTGAGCTCCTCCTCCGGTCAGAGGAATATTGTAAGACGCGAGCTGAAAGTCCCAGTCATTAGTGTCTGAATAGTCCACAGTCATGTTTTCGTACAAGGTGTCTTGGTACTGTTGATTGGGTTCGTGGTAATAGTTGAGTTCATTAGTGACTGTCCAGACATCTTCAATCTGGTTTGGATGGGTGCGTAATTTAATCTTGGCTTTACCTTTCCCTTTAGCATGCGTGTTGAAAGAGAGACTACAGAGCAGTAGTAGTAAAACGGGCAGATGTTTCATTGAACCGAAAAGACATTAAGATGGGTATTTTTTGTTGATTTATCTAAAACCAAAAGGTGAGAAGTCATCAAAGAAGAAATCATCCTTGATCTGCTTTTTTAGGTATTTTAAACTGCTTTAGCCAGGCCTTAAGTGTCGCTGGATCATGAAACCATTCCAGTTGGGTTTTGAGTAATTTTGATTCCTGTTTTACGGAATTAATGTCACGGTTTAAAGATTGGATGACTTGCTTGGGTGACGACAATGACACATAGTAAGGCATATTTAACATGATCCTAAAGCGGTCTTCTATTTGATCGACTTCATGATTAAGTTCTTCCAGTTGTTCCTTAAGTATTTTATTAAAATATTTAAGTCGGCTGTCAGCGATTTGAGTTAAATGCTTGGCATCAATCTGTTCAATTTCTAATTGCATCTCCAGTAGCATCAATAAATCCTTTTTACTATAAGCAGCATTAACACGCTGCATTAATTCAGTTTTCCGAAGGCGTTCATCAAGATCCTGTTCACGGTCAGGATGCAGTGCGGCAGCCAACTTACGATAGACTTCACGGACTGATTGCAGTGCTAAGGCTTCTTCTTCCTGTTGGCGCAATTCATTTTCCAATTGCTTTTTGGTTTTTTTACGTTCTTTAACGGGTTCTTGTGCTTGAGTCTTCTGATCAGAGTCCATTTTTTCGCGTAGTTTATCTTGCAAATGAGCATGCAGCTCTTCAGGTGAGCTAAAATCAAGATCCTCATCCAGTTCTATATTAAACATGTTTTCTACAATTTCTTTCATTAAATCCGATATCTCAGCTTGTGACTCAGTAAGCATCTCATCGTAATCAAAATCATTGTACTTGTTGAATATCGGCTTAAGTTCTTCACGATCAAACTCTGCGATTAACTCCTGTGTGTGTTCACAGATAATATAGTGAATTTTTTGTTTATCTGTTTTGTTAAATGCACGGCTATCGTAGGCTTCATCCAGTAGAAATATCAATTGACTTTTAATGTCGATAAATTTGTTTAATTGGGGCTCATATTCACTACTGAGTTTTTGGTTATATGTCTGGGTGATCTCTTGCCATTCAATGAGTCGATTGCGCTCAGCATCAATCTTTTTTGTTAGGCTATTAAAACGTTTCTGCGCCGCTGATAAGGTGGTCTTTTCGGCTTTTTTCGGAGTAATCTGAACTGTTTGGTTGTTGGATGCGTTCATTGTGAATTGTCTTAAGAGGAATGAAATTAATAGGGTTGATAGCGTCAGTCTATTTACCTGAACTCGATCCAAAGGTGTTTCGGTTCCGTTATGTATGGATCAAGTAGTTTTCGGGTATAATTTGCAGAATTTTTTAACTTTGAGTAAAAACATATTATGTCAAAAATCAATAAAGTTGTATTGGCTTATTCTGGGGGTTTAGACACTTCCATTATTCTTAAATGGTTGCAGGATGTTTATCAATGTGAAGTAGTCACCTTTACAGCTGATTTAGGGCAAGGTGAAGAAGTAGAACCCGCACGTGCTAAAGCACAGGCTGCTGGTATTAAAGATATTTTTATTGAAGATTTACGTGAAGAATTTGCACGTGATTACGTGTTTCCAATGTTCCGTGCCAATACCATTTACGAGGGAGAATATCTGTTAGGGACTTCTATTGCACGACCATTAATTGCTAAACGTTTAATTGAGATTGCCAATGAAACCGGTGCTGATGCTATTTCTCATGGCGCGACCGGCAAAGGGAATGACCAGGTACGTTTTGAGTTAGGTGCTTATGCATTACGGCCTGATATTCAGGTAATTGCCCCCTGGCGTGAGTGGGAGTTAACATCTAGGCAAGCCTTATTGGATTATGCTGAAAAGCACGGTATTTCAGTTGAAAAAAAAGGTAAGAGTTCGCCTTATTCAATGGATGCTAATTTGCTGCACATCTCTTATGAAGGTCGTATCCTTGAAGATCCCTGGGCAGAGCCAGAAGAAGATATGTGGCGCTGGACGGTATCACCTGAAACAGCGCCTGATAAAGCCACTTATATTGAATTGACTTATGAAAAAGGTGATATCGTCGCCATTGATGATGTACCGGTTTCACCTGCCACGGTTCTGGAACAATTGAACAAGGTAGCCGGCGAAAATGGTATCGGTCGTCTGGATATTGTTGAAAACCGTTACGTAGGCATGAAGTCACGCGGCTGTTATGAAACCCCAGCGGGGACTATTATGTTAAAAGCGCATCGTGCGATTGAGTCTTTAACCTTGGATAGAGAAGTGGCACATTTAAAGGATGAATTAATGCCTCGGTATGCCTCGTTAATTTATAACGGATACTGGTGGAGTCCTGAACGTAAGCTATTGCAAACAATGATTGATGCTTCGCAGTTGTCAGTCAACGGTAAAGTACGTCTTAAACTATACAAAGGAAATGTGGTTGTCGTGGGCAGGCATTCTAAAACAGATAGTCTGTTTGATGAAAGTATTGCTACTTTCGAAGATGATGGCGGCGCTTATAATCAAAAAGATGCGGAAGGCTTTATTAAGCTCAATGCGTTAAGAATGCGTATCGCTGCTGCTAAACAATTACGTAAATAAGCTGAATAAAAACTCAGGACAATTGTTATTTAACAAGTATAATTATCACCTTAAGTGGAATAATTACCACAACTATAATAATAACATTGTCCTGCTGGGGTGCTTTCGATGCCGGGCTTGAGGGGGAGCTGAGTAATGAGTGAGTTGCATGAGCAGAAAAATGAGATTGTGGTTCTAGAAAGGATCCCATCCCATCAAAATTTGATGAAAGTTAATCGATGGCTAACGGCTGCGGTTGTTTTTCTGATGTCGGTGATTATTATTATCGGCTTTTTCATTGTTCCTTCTAATAAGCTTAAAATCTCCGAAGTTAATAATGCCGAAATTAATCCTGTGTTGTCAGCCGAGGTTAACACGTTAAAGGGACAGTTTGTTGGTTTGGTCAGTGGATCAATTGAAAGTAAATTACGTGTTCTGGAAGAGAGTATTCGGCTAGGGACGGTTTCAAATTCATTGGGTACGCTTGAAGATTTGAAAAATGATGTGCAAGTGCTTAAATCGTATTCGGAACCCGTTAAAGAAGCAGCGACTGCTGTCCAGAATGAGCAATTGATCAAGGAAATGTCCCATTTAAAGCATCTTGTCTATTTGACGCTGGCTTCTTGTGGTTTGATGTTGGCGGCAATCGGTGGTGTTTGGCTTAGAAATCGTTTTCTTTTGCCTTATAAAGAAGTGATTATTCAATATTTGAATAAGAAATGATAGCCTGAGTGCTATCCCAATTAAAAAGCCGCCCCTCCGTTAGGAAGAGGCGGCTTTTTTGTGTCTGATCTGTGTTTTTATTATTATTTGCTGCTGATGTAAGCGAATAAAGCATCAACTGCTTGATCTTCACCGTAGCCCGCTTTTTCAACGGCTTTGTTTTTCATGATTTCAGCAATAGCTACTGGCATGCCGCCTTTGCCTTCTTTTAAAATCTTTTCAAAGCTGGATCTCGTTAAAGTACCTGCTTTGATGTTTGCAGGTAATTGTGGGTTTGATGCGATGTCATGGCAAGTACCACAACCACGACCAAAAGCACGTTCATAGATTTTTTGACCTATTTCAAGCTGTTCATCAGCGAAAGCTGCTCCGCTTAATGCGATTAAAACGATACCGGCTGCTGTAGCAAGTGATTTTTTCATAGTGACCTCTTTAGGTGTTAAAAAAGAGAACCTCGTTCTCTTGGTGGAAAATGCAATCCAGTTAAACCAGCTAAGGATAGGGAATTTAATCGAAAATTTCAATCTTTTATTATTTTTTATTATCTTTTATTTTAGCTGGTTATACCTCCAAGCATATTGACGCTCATGAAATGTATTCTATGTTGTATATTATAATCAGTCCAAGGTTTAAAAACACATCGATTTTACCGGAGTAGTTAATGAAGATTATTGCTTTATACAGTATCAAGGGGGGAGTTGGAAAAACGTCAAGTGCAGTAAATTTAGCTTTTATTTCGGCCAGTAAAGGGTATCGTACTTTAATCTGGGATTTGGATCCTCAGGGCGCTAGTAGCTATTATTTTCGTATCAAGCCCAAGTTAAAGGGCGGCAGTAAAGGTTTGATTACAAGAAAGCGTGAGCTTGATGACTTAATAAAAGGCACAGATTTTGAGAACCTGGACTTATTACCCTCAGATTTTTCATTTAGAAACATAGATCTTGTTCTGGACACTAAAAAGAAGCCGACCCAGCAACTTAAAAAATTACTCAAGCCTTTAGCGGAGGAATATGATTTTGTTTTTCTGGATTGTCCGCCTAATATTTCTTTATTATCTGAGGCGGTATTTGAAGCGGCTGATGTTTTACTATCGCCGGTTATTCCAACGACGCTGTCATTAAGGACACTGGAACAATTGAAATTATTTATAAAAGATCACGAGTTGCATCATCTTGGATTCATTCCATTTTTTTCGATGGTTGATCGCCGAAAGAAAATGCATAAAGAGTTTATGAGTGCACTGGCTGAAAATTACCCCGAGATTTTAAAAGTTCTTATTCCTTATGCGAGTGATATAGAGCGTATGGGTTTAGAGCGTATGCCTTTAGGCGGGTTTGCCCATAAAAGCCGTTCTATGGAAGCTTATAGCGAATTATGGCAGGAACTGATGCGGCATCCAGAGTTACAATAACCCCGTTAATTTTAGTTATGATTACTGTTATTCAGCGAGTGACACACGCCAACGTGGTTATCGATAATGAGACTGTCGGACAGATAGATGTTGGCATCGTCGCGTTGGTAGCGGTCGAAAAAGCAGATACCCCGAAAGATGCAGAGCGCTTATTGGAACGCATTCTTAATTACCGGATTTTTGCCGATGAGAATGACCGGATGAATTTGAGCTTGAAGAATATTAAGGGGGGATTACTATTGATTCCTCAATTTACTTTGGCAGCAGATACCCAAAAGGGGAATCGCCCCGGTTTTATTTCGGCAGCGCCGCCGGAACAGGGACTACAGCTATTTAGCTATTTGCAATGCCTGGCGAAGGAAACCTACGACACCGTGGAATTTGGTCGGTTTGGTGCTGATATGAAAGTGTCGTTGCTTAATGATGGGCCGATTACTTTTATATTAAGGTCTTAGGGTAAATTGGGGTTTTACCCGGCTGTAACATTATCTTCACGTTCGTCTGCTACTATTTTATCTATTGCTTGTAACCTAAGGTTAACGGTTGATTATGAATAAAACCTATCGAACTATCTGGATTTCAGATTTACATTTGGGGTCTACTCAATGTCAAGGTGATGTTTTACTGGATTTCTTAAAGTATAACGACAGTGAGAAGCTCTATTTGGTGGGCGATATTATTGATTTTTGGTCACTCTCCAAGAAAATGTATTGGCCTAGGGATCATAATACAGTGATTCAAAAAGTCTTAAGAAAAGCCAGGCACGGTACCCAAGTGATTTACGTCCCAGGTAATCATGATGAAAATGTCAGAGATTATGATAACTATGTTTTTGGAGACATTATTGTTAAAAAATCTGATATTCATAATACTGTTGATGGAAAGAAATTTTTGGTTGTGCATGGCGATGAATATGACACGATTGCTAAATGCCACAGATGGCTTGCCAAGATTGGTAGTGAGGGTTACGACTTTTTGATTTGGGTTAATCGCATTATAAGGACGGTCAGACGTTGGTTCGGATTGCAATCCAATTTTTCGTTAGCTGCTTTCGTTAAGTTTAAAGTCAAGAACGTCGTTCAATTTATTTCTGATTATGAAGAAAGTATTGTTAGCACCTTAAAAGATCAGCGCCTGGATGGAGTTATTTGCGGGCATATACATCATGCTGAAATAAAAGATATAAACGGCTTTTTATATGTAAATACAGGGGATTTTGTAGAAAGCTGTACCGCTATTGTTGAGCATTTTAATGGTGAGCTGGAGCTATTAAGGTGGCAAAAGATTGAAACGACTGTTATTGAAGATGAAAAACATAATGATCTGTTGTCGAGTGCCGAAACCACGCACGTCAATGAGTCTTAATTATTCGTTTGGGCTTTGTAAAACCTGTTATTACTTTAATCAATCTGCATTGGGCTTTAATTGTGGATTAACAAAGGATCCGCTAATCGCTAGTGATAGCGAAAAAATATGCCAGGAGCATCATATCAGGTAGGCCTAGATTAAGTTTTTTATGCTAATCTAGCCTTACTTTAAATTTAGGAGGAAAAATGCAAGCAACAATCAAATGGGTTGACGGTGTCATGTTTGTCGGCGAATCGGGTAGTGGTCATGCGGTCGTTATGGATGGGTCACCTGATCATGGTGGGCGTAATATGGGGCCTCGTCCCATGGAAATGATTTTATTAGGTTTAGGCGGCTGTTCATCTTTTGATGTGGTACAGATTTTACAAAAAGGCAGAAACGATATTGTTAACTGCGTGACTGAGATTGCAGCTGAACGTGTAGACGCTGTGCCGAGTGTATTTAGCAAAATTCATTTGCATTTCATTGTCAGTGGCAAAGGATTAAAAGAATCGGTTGTTGAACGTGCAGTAAAATTGTCGGCAGAGAAATATTGTTCTGCTTCTATTATGTTGGGTAAAGCGGGTGTAGAGATTACTCACGATTTTGAAGTTATCGAAATTTAATGACCTCTCATTAAGCACGATGCTCTTCTTTAGATTCAAGCCTATCAATAATTCTGATGTATTCGCTCAGTTTGGGTCTGTACAATATCATCCCCAATGCAGATAATCCTGAAAATATATACAGGGTGTTATAACCATCACCCAAAATAAACAGCGTAAATCCAAAGATATTGATAATTCCAATTAAACACAGAGACAATGTAGTTGTCCATTGATAGCGTTTTTTTGCAATCAATCTGGGTGTTGTGCCTGTAAATGGCATGGTTTCATTTAATCTCAATTGGATGTGGCGAATCAAATTAGTCATAGGAAAGGCGATGATAGCAAGTAGATAAAGAATGGATCTAATAAATATTCGCTGAGTTTCTCCCAAGGGATTTTGTAATTGTTCACCGAAGGATAAACAGATTAAAACCTGTGCCATTAATAGGACTATCATCAGACCCTGAATGATTCGCGGAATGATAAGGTCATTAGTTAATCGTTCAGTTTCAATTTGCTGTTGCATGGTGTTTCCAGATAGATTGATTGAGGGTCTTATGATACCAAACCTAAAGGTTCAGACTGTTTTCTTTTGGTCAAAATTTAAAGAATAGGTTGTGTTGTCGTTTTATTGGCAAGCGTTTTAGGTGTTGCATTTAAAAGTACATTGCTTACAATGCAGGCATAATAACTCTATTGTGTAAGGAAATTTTATGTTGATTCTCGGCGTTGATATTGGTGGCTCTGGTATTAAGGGGGCAATTGTTGATACTACAAATGGTTCTCTGGTGACAGAACGTTATCGAATTGAGACCCCACAACCGGCAACGCCGGAAGCAGTTGGGTTAGTGCTGGCAGAGATGGTGAGTCATTTTAACTGGACTGGGTTAGTGGGTTGTGGGTTTCCTGCTGCCATTCAACATGGAGTGGCGCGGACTGCTTCCAACATATCACCTCTTTTTATTGGTACCCATATTAGTCAACTGTTCTCTGAAGTGACAAAATGCCCCTGTTACTGCCTTAATGATGCCGATGCGGCGGGTTTAGCTGAAATGTATTTTGGTGAGGGAGTGGGGCAGGCCGGTGTTGTATTATTAATTACCATTGGAACGGGGTTAGGTACGGTTTTATTTACAGATGGAAACTTATTACCCAATACTGAGTTAGGTCATTTATATTTAAAGAACGGAAAAAAAGCCGAACATTATGCTTCCGATTTAGTTCGGCAGACGCAAGGCTTAGGCTGGAAGCGATGGGGTAAGCGCTTTAATAAGTATCTGATCCAAATGGACGCTTTATTTTGGCCTGACCTGATTGTTATTGGGGGGGGAGCCAGTAAACATTTTGATAGGTTCAAAGCGCAATTAACGGTGGATGCGCCTGTTAAACCCGCTACATTCTTAAATCAAGCCGGTATAGTTGGCGCAGCCTTGTATGCAAAATTAAATGCCGATCGCATTGATTAATTGACTATTACGTTACAATACTAAAAGTTTAAAGCAGTATGGAATCTACACATTCGAAATTACGCTGGGGGATTTTAGGGGCGGCGCGTATTAACGAGCGTTTACTACCCGCAATTGTTGCGGCTGCCAATGCGCAGTTAGTTGGCATTGCAAGTCGTCGTGCTGGAGCCGCAGAAAAAATGCTTAAGCAATTTGCCCCTCAACAAGATCAAGATAATGTAAAAACCTATGACAGTCTTGATGCTTTGTTAAATGATGCGGATGTCGATGCTGTTTATGTGCCTCTAGCTAATCATGAACATGCGGAATGGGTATTGAGAGCCATTAAAATGGGTAAGCACGTATTGTGTGAAAAGCCAATGGCTTTAACCACTGCTGATATTGACGCCATTAAAGAAGCTTCTGTAACTCATAATGTAGTGGTTATGGAAGGCTTTATGTACCGCTTTCATCCACAACATCTACGGGTGCAAGAATTGATTCGTTCAGGGGTGGTGGGCGAGGTCAGGTCAGTACGCGCTAGCTACTCTTTCATGATGAAGCCCGCTCGCATTTATCGGTTATCAGAAAGTGTCGAACGAGGTGGGGGTGCCATGTGGGATATTGGGTGTTATGCCATCCATTCAGCTCGATTATTCTTTGAGGAAAAGCCTGTCGCAATAACGGCTATAGCAAAATACGTCGAGACTGGGGCAGATATTACTACGAGTGGTGTTATTGATTTTGGCACTGGTAAGTATGCACACTTTAATTTTAGTTTTGAACAGGCAAGGCGTTGTGAGTATGAAATTATAGGGACTAAAGGCGGCATTAAATGTCATACCGTATGGCAATTACCAGAAAATGTGCCGGTGATTTCATGGTGGACTGAAGAAGGCCTGCATTATCAAGAGCAGTTGTTGCCTCATAATCATTTTAAACTTGAAATAGAACACTTTAGTGACTGTGTGTTTAATCAGAAAGCACCCTTATTATCCTTAGACGATGCTAAAGAAAATTGTCGGTTGATTGTTGCCGCACTTGAATCCGCTGCAAGTGGAAAAGTAGTTAAATTCGTCAGCTTATAGTATCCTTGAGATGCTATATTATCACCTCGACTATGGCAAAAGATTTTAGTGGGCAGGATTGTCGTGGACGGTCGTTTAAAAATCAGGATTTAACGGCAGCGACCTTTTGTCGGGCAAGAATGGGCAGAACGCGGAAAATGACGTTTGTGGTGTTAGGCTTACAAGGGTTGTTAAGTGAACTAGCGGATTCACTGGCTCTATTCGGGAATGCATTGGTTTATATCTTGCGCGTATTACAAAAAACCCATTAACATCAGTTTCCCTTATAATGTCATTTACAACCCCCCTCACTTAATTCATGGAGTTAAATCTGTATGTCATTGACTATGTATCAAGCCTCTATTCCTGCATTTATACGTATGTTAGATAATTTATCTACAATCCTGGATAAAGCAGCCGCGCACGCTGAAGCAAAGAAAATTGCGCCTGCTATTTTTATTAATGCTCGCTTAACACCCGATATGTTTCCTCTAAGCCGTCAAGTGCAAATTGCTACTGACATGGTTAAAGGTTGCGCGGCACGCCTGGCGGGTATAGAGGTTCCCAGCTATGAAGATAATGAAGCGACTTTTGCAGAGTTACAAGCACGTGTTGCCAAGACTGTTTCTTTTTTGCAAAGTATCGAGGCTTCACAAATTGATGGCAGTGAAGAACGCGATATTACCGTTAAATTTGGTAGCCGGGAGTTTAAGTTTTTAGGCCAAGCTTACTTAGTTGATTTTGTAATTCCTAACTTTCATTTTCATTTGACCTGTACCTACGCAATTCTTCGCCATAACGGAGTTGATATAGGAAAAATGGATTACATAGGTAGTTTTTAACGCAGAGTTATAGTTATAGTTATAACCGATATTCTACACCCTAAAAAAATAAGTATTAAAAACCAGTTAATTGAATATCAATAAGATACCAATAGGGTGCTGAATATCGGTTGCATATTCTAACAATGAATCATTTAATGGGTGATAGAAACTCTGAGATAAAAGATTAATGATCGTATTGATTTAACCTGTGTTGCCTGTCGTGCAAGAAATAAGGAAAGCATATATACTCTATGTTCCTATAATACAGTTCATTAACTATGAAAATAATTCCGCATTTTATTTTTTCCATGATCTTGGTTTTGGTTAATCATGCAGTTCTGGCTGAAAAAACAAAAAACTGTACTAATTATCCCTCTGGAACTGAAAATAGATGTGTGGAAGGAAATAACCTGAGCAATAGTAAAACAGACGTATTGCAACTTTTACAAAGTTTAGTTGAACAAAAATCAATCCCTAGTATTATACCTTTCCTAAAAGATAGCGAAGCCTATGTCCGTGAAGCAGCAATTGAAGCGCTAGGGCAATTAGGTGCAAAAAAGGCTATCCCCAGCATTATTCCTCGTATGCAAGATACGGATAGCGCTGTACGGAATAAAGCAATTAATGTCTTAGTGCAATTCCATGCAAGAGAAGCCATTCCAAGCATTATTTCTCTACTACATGAAAAAGACAGCAGTATCCGCACCAGAGCCATGCAGGTTTTATTGGAATTAGATGCTAGAGAAGCGATTCCCGACATTATCCTACTATTAAACGATGATGAAAGCAGCGTACGTTTGGCGGCTATGAATATGTTATCTGAATTTCGGGCAAATGAGGCTATCTCTGGTATTACAGAGCTTTTGGAAGATAATGAAAGTGCTATTCGTATTCGCGCGATGGAGATACTGGAGCTATTGCAAGGAAAAAAGGCATTTCCTGCCATTATTTCCCTATTAAACGACCAGGACGATAATGTACGTTTAAGGGCGATGAAAGTATTACAAGATTTAGACGCACAAGGAGCGGTGCCGAGTATTCTGTTTTTTTTGCGTGATAAAAATGTAAAGCTGCGGACTTCTGCAATAGATCTGTTGCGCAAAGCACAGGCAAAAAAAGCGGCTCCCGAACTTATTCCACTGTTGAAGGACTCCAATGCTGAAGTACGTAGTAACACGATCGCAGCTTTAGAGGATCTTCAGGGAGAAAAATCAATTTCCAGAATTACTCCACTTTTAAATGATATTGTTGCCAGTGTGCGTATTCAGGCGCTAAATTCGTTATACCATTTGCAAGAAAAAGCATTGCCCTCCCATGTTATTCCCTTGTTAAATGATAATGATGTTCAGGTAAGAATCCGGGCAATGGAAATATTGACGAAACTGGAAGAAGACGATTTATTACGCAATAAAGGTGAAGTAATTTCTAATGTCTTGCCCCTTTTGAAAGATACTAATAAAAATATACGCACTGCGGCGGTTTCAACATTAAATGTGTTGCAGGCAAAAGAAGCGACACCAAAAATTATTTCTCTTTTACAAGATAAAGACGTTAATGTGCGCCTCGTGGCGATAGCAGCTGTAGCAAAATTACAGGCTAAGGAGGCCATTCCATCATTAGTGTTTCTCTTAAGAAATTATAACCCAAAGATACGGATTGGAGCCATGAATGCGCTGCTAGATTTACAAGGCATAGATGCCATCCACACTATCGCGCCTCTTTTAGAGGATAAATCGGTTGATGTAAGTACCGCAACTGCAGAAAGGTTGGCACGGATACAGAACCCCTTATTAACACTATTAATTAATAAAACTTTTCTTCTGTTAATGTTGGTTTGTCCTTTATTGGCGTTCTTACCCTTGTTTCTCAAGGGTAAGAAGTTTTATGTAAGCATTGGTATCTTAATTATCTCTGTCTTTTGTTTTAGATATCTGGCTAGTATTACCCCTTATTATCCGCAGTTTAGACAAGGGGCTGCATGGGGAGGTATATTCCAGTGGGGGGTATTGGTTGCTTTTGGTATTACACTGTTTCTAAAAGCAATTTGGTATGTCATAACTATTGTATTTAAGCGTTCGTCCACTGTTGATAGGACGAATAAAAGTGCGAGATACAATTAAGAATTTGATCGGTTGATGGGTGAATTTTGTTTTATTCTCCGTTTATTTTTTTGTTTGATGTACCGTATAGTCTGCGGTATAAGGTTTAATACATGTCTAATCGTTATGTAGTTAATTTAGTCGCCAGTTGTATGCTGGCAGGGTGTACCTCGACCCGGCAAATTGCTATAGACTATCCATCGAGTCAAAATAATAATGATCCGCAGTCTGTTCAATCTATTCAGTTACATCAATTCCAGTCTTTGCCGGGTTTTGAGGTGATTGACGGAGATGATTATTATGTGCGGTTAATTTCTGAATTCAATTTTAAAGGCGATAACATACTCAAGGCGGGGTGTAATAATATGACCCCTTCGTATGAGAAAGGGGATTTGTCTTCTTCTTTGGTTTTTACTATTCGTAATGAGGTGCTTAAGTTTAATAATGAGGTGCCGGGGTTTGTGTACAAAGCGTCTTCCGGGAAATGTAATTTTAAATTTGATGCTAAGAAAACAATTTTGACACCTTGGATACGTTTGGATTCGGGTAAAGCAACCGATGTTGATTACAGTTTTATATCCAGCGCTAATAGTGATATGGATGTTTCAGGTTTAACCAATGATGTCACTGCGGCAAGTAATTTATTAGCCTTAACGGGTGTGGGAATGGGCGTTGCTGTGGTTGGACAGTTTGCGGGTCAGTTGGTAAAAACGACCCCCTTATCTACACCGACTAAAACAACTGTCAAGAATAGTTCAGAGTCTCATTCATTGCCCCCATTGGTTGATTTCTCGGGAAAAACAGGTGTACTTAATCAAACCTTGTTTAAAGTGTATGCGGTGGCAGAAGGTGGGGTTAATATTTTTGGTGCGGATACTCAACCGCTAGGGGAGTTAAGAATTTTTCCAGAGCTTATTCCATCCTTGTTGTTAAAGAGTTCTGCGACTGGGGTTCCTGATGCAAGAGATTTAACATTTGACGAAATCAGTTATTCACCCATTAAGTCAGCATCGGGTGAAGTTAAGCTTTTACAACTGATTGAAGATTCAAAGCATCCAGCAAAACCGAATTTAAAACCTGATTGGGCTAATTACGCTGAGGTGGATAATAATTGCCGAAAAATAAAGTTAGTGTTAAAAGATCTGGGTTTTAATAAGTTTGATCGTAATGCCTTTCTTTATTACTTCTTAACGAATAGTAATGATTGGAAAAATTATAATATTTCGCCTCAGAAGATTCAGAGCAGTGAAATTTCTACGCACATAATGGCAGGTTATCAGGCCAAAAACTTTGGTTCGTGTTTAGCAACTGAAGATTATGCAGTGATGAAATCAATGGGACTATCCGTTAACTCTCAATTTGATTGGCAGCAAATGGAATCGGTCAGTCAAAAGAAGGAGCGGTTTTTATCACCACTTAAATCGATTGAGCGACAGTTGATTTCAGTTCTTAATAATCCGAGCAAGATTGAAATGGAGCAGCAGTTGTATCCGTTGTTGGCAACCACTAAAAATGGCGTTGGGACTGTGTTGTTGCAAAATCATTTAGGCGATTTTGGTTTAGAGAAATTATTATCACCGCCAGTGGTTGAGTCAGTTACCCCACCCGTAACCAATTCTTCAACGGTAGCAGGTTCAGCCTCTGGGGTTGCTCCAGTTTCAGCGCCTGCGTCAGAAACGACTTTAGCTCCAGTCCCAGTGATTTCTTCACCAATAACTATTCCTGGTGAGGGGCTTATTGTGACGGCACGTCAGTTAGTGCAAGTTATTACTGGCCTAGCGTTTAATGAGTTTAGTTGTGCGCGTTTAGTATCTGATCAACAGGGACAATCGATTGCAAACGATGGTTTTGTGTTGTTCACTACTAAACCAAACAGTCCTAGAGCGAAAGGGGGAGCTATTGAGTTTGAATTTTCAGATGGAAAAATTAATCGAATTGCTTTTCAGTTGCCTACTTATAGAGATTTTGAGCAAGGGGTTCTTGATCATCCGGTGAGCAGTGATTGCCGAATTGATGCCTCTTTTATCAGTAAATTACATTAAGTTTGACTATTGGCAGCGCTTAACCCATACTCCTATGAGTCCTCACAAAGCACAATATGTGGCGGTTTACAGGCTCAATCTCATGCAGGTGAGGCAGCGGTAAACGAAAAAGTGGCGCAACTCGTTAAAGGATAGTTAGGTCATCATATCCCTACTTTCCATAAAGCGTATGCGGCAGCATTAAACAGTTGACATAAATCGTTTATTGACTTAAAAAGCTTGTGACAGAATAAAGTCACAAGCTTTTTTTTGCGTTAAATTAAAATCATAAAAGGACATCTAGTATAGATAAGCGTCATAGGTTAAAATCTACACGTTTTTTGTGATATTTGTCGTACGCAGGAATTAAGATAACAATACAGTGTCTTGAAATTATGAGGCGATTTAGCATTTACAAGAATTTATAACTACTATCGAAGAGGCTGCTCCGTGAACAAAGCAAAGCAACTATTCGCAGGTCTGATCCTAATGGCTTTAGGGCTAGGGGCAGCGCATGCGGACTATACGCTCAATTTAATGAAAGGGGTTACAAAAGTCAGTAATGACATTTATGACCTGCATATGCTGATTCTGTGGATTTGCGTATTTATAGGCATTGGTGTATTCGGTGCCATGTTTTATTCGATTTATCATCATCGTAAATCAAAGGGACATGTAGCGGCTCAGTTTCATGAGAATACTACTGTTGAAATTATCTGGACTATCATACCCACTCTGATTTTGGTGGGTATGGCTATCCCGGCAACAAAAACGATGCTCGAGTTGAGTGATGTTGATAAATCAGATATGACTATTCAGGTAACTGGGCGTCAATGGTATTGGGATTACAAATATCTGGATAATGACATTCACTTTGAAAGTCATTTAGATGAGGCCAGTGAAAAGGTGCATAGAACCCCAGGTGCTGATCCGCGTTCAGTGCCTCACTACTTATTGAATGTTGATAAACCATTAGTTATTCCAGTCAAAAAGAAAGTCCGTTTTGTGTTAACCTCAATGGATGTTATTCATTCTTGGTGGGTACCTGATTTTGGTTGGAAAAAAGATGCTAACCCGGGTTTTATTAATGAAGCGTCAACTTATGTAGAAAAACCGGGTACTTATCGCGGACAATGTACTGAGTTGTGTGGTCGAGATCATGGTTTTATGCCCATCGTGGTTATTGCCATGGAACAAGTTGATTATGACGCTTGGGTTAAGAAGACTTTAGAGCAACAAAAGCAAAAACCAGATTTAAGTGACCAAACTACACAGCAATTAATGACTCATGGTGAATCAGTTTATTTAAAAAATTGTGTGGGCTGTCATCAAATTAATGGTGCAGGGGTACCTGGTTTAATTCCTGCTTTAACAGGCAGTGCAATAGCAACAGGAAAATGGGAGTCCTTAGATGGTTTCTTACGTGCTGGCACTTCAAAAATGCCCAAATTTGACAAGTTGAATGCTAAAGAGGTTGCTGAACTGCTGACATATGTACGTAACAATTTGGGTAATAAAGTAGGTGATGAATTACAGCCTAAGCAAACAGCACTTCCCGATGATGATGAATAAGCCTCAGATGCTGTTATCGACTCACTTCTTTTTAATTATTTTCGAGGTATAAAGTATGTCTGCTGTCGTAGATGAACATGATCATCATGCCGATGATCATCACGATCACGGCCCCGCTAAGGGGCTGTTAAGATGGGTTATTACTACTAACCATAAAGATATTGGTACATTGTACTTATTGTTTGCCCTAGCGATGTTCTTTGTTGGTGGTGCAATGGCCATGGTTATTCGGGCTGAATTATTTGAGCCAGGCTTACAGTTTGTAGACCCTGCATTTTTCAACTCAATGACCACTATGCATGCTTTAGTGATGGTATTTGGTGCAGTTATGCCTGCTTTTGTGGGCTTGGCTAACTGGCAAATCCCCTTAATGATTGGTGCGGCTGATATGGCATTGCCTCGTATGAACAATATGAGTTTCTGGATGTTGGTTGCGGGTGTGTTGTTATTAGCGAGTACTTTATTTATGGAGGGTGGTGCTCCTAATGGTGGTTGGACGTTATATCCACCTCTAGTATTGCAACCGATTACAGTGGGTAAAGCGTTACCGTTTGCTATTTTTTCGGTACATTTATTGGGTATCTCCTCGATCATGGGCGCGATTAATATTATTGCGACTATTTTCAATATGCGTGCGCCATCTATGAAATTGATGGATATGCCATTGTTTGTATGGACTTGGTTAATTACTGCCTTTTTGTTAATTGCTGTTATGCCTGTGTTCGCTGGGGCAGTAACCATGTTGTTGACTGATAAGTTTTTCCATACTAGCTTCTTTAATGCAGCGGGTGGTGGTGATCCAGTACTTTATGAACATATTTTCTGGTTCTTTGGTCATCCAGAAGTGTACATCATGATTCTGCCAACGTTTGGTGTTGCCTCTACTATCATCCCAGTATTTGCACGTAAGCCTTTATTTGGTTATGCTTCGATGGTATGGGCGACAGGTTCTATTGCTTTTCTGTCGTTTATCGTTTGGGCGCATCACATGTTTACTGTTGGCTTGCCTTTAGCAGGTGAATTGTATTTCATGTATGCGACCATGATTATTGCGGTTCCGACCGGCGTTAAAGTATTTAACTGGACAGCCACTATGTGGAAAGGGGCTATGACCTTTGAAACGCCGATGCTGTTTTCTATTGCTTTTGTGGTGTTATTTACCATGGGCGGATTTACTGGATTGATGATGTCTATTGCACCGTCTGATTTCCAATACCATGATACCTATTTCATTGTTGCTCATTTCCATTACACCTTGGTACCAGCGTCTGTCTTTATTTTGATGGCGGCGGGATATTTTTGGTTGCCTAAATGGACTGGCAATATGTATAACGAGAAAATTGGTCAATTGCATTTTTGGATATCAGTGGTTTCTGTGAATGTCTTGTTTTTCCCTCAGCATTTCTTGGGGTTAGCGGGTATGCCACGCAGAATTCCTGATTATGCAGTGCAATTTGCAGATTGGAATATGATTTCGAGTATAGGTGGCTTTATATTTGGAATAAGCCAATTACTGTTCTTGTATATAGTGATCGATACCATTAGAGGTGGTACAGGTGAAAAAGTATCTGACGAAGTTTGGGAAGATGCAGCTAAACATAGTTTAGAATGGACTTTACCAACGCCACTTCCTTATCATACTTGGACTACACCGCCAAGTGTTGTGCCTACTGAACATGTTTTGGATTCACATTAAGGCATAAAAGATACGTTGCCTGGTGATATGAACAACTGGGCAATGTAACAACCAATAATATGACAACTAAAAATAAAAACCTGTTAACAGCTGTTATCTTAGTGGCAATCACCTTAATTGTTTATCTGTTTGCCGTTGCGCAAGCTGTTTCCCCATGAATGATGCTGTAAGCAAGAAGAACCTTAAGTTAGCGCGAACGTTGCTTATAGCCGCTATCGCAATGTTCGGTTTTGGGTACGCTTTAGTCCCGCTTTACGATGTGTTATGTGAATGGAAATGGATTGAGCGAGACAGACCCGATGATATTAAAAAAGTCCCTGAAGTGGCTTATAAAGTTGACATGAACCGAGAAGTTTCGGTTGAGTTCATGACCATATTGAATGAGTCAACACCGATGGAATTTCATGCAGAAAAGAAACAATTAAACGTTCATCCAGGGCAGTATTATACGGTGAATTTTTATGCTGAAAATAAAACGGATAAGGAGATTCAAGCTAGGGCAATTGCCAGTTTTACGCCAGCTGTTATCAGTCGTTATTTTGAAAAAATTGAGTGTTTCTGTTTTTCGGAACAAACTTTTAAACCCCGAGAAGCAAAAACACTGCCGATGCGTTTTGTTATTAATCCTGACATACCAGAGCAATACAAAACCATTACACTCTCATACACGTTTTTCGACAATACTGAAAAATCAGTAAAAAAATAAAAGGGGAATCTTATGTCTACGAATACCGCTTATTACATTCCGCATAAAGCGACTTGGCCCGTGATAGGTACTGCGGGTCTGGTGACTATGCTGGCTGGATTTGCAAACTATTTAAATGGTTCTTCAATTGGTCCAGCTCTAATGGTGGTAGGTTTACTTATTTTCATTACCATGCTGGTAGGTTGGTTTACTCTACAAGCAACAGAAAGTGAAACCGGGATGTATAACCATGAGGTAGGTATTTCTTATCGTCATGGCATGATGTGGTTCATCTTTTCAGAAATCGTCTTTTTTGCGGTGTTCTTTGGTACACTTTGGTACACACGTAATTTATCAGTGCCTTGGTTAGGTGGGGGTGCGACTAAAGAATTACTGTGGCCTGCATTTGATGCAACCTGGCCAACGAATGGTCCCGGTAAAGTCGGCGGTGATTTTGAGCCGATGGGTGCATGGGGTTTACCTTTTTTGAATACATTAATTCTGTTAACCAGTGGTGTTACCTGTACATGGGCTCATCATGGTTTATTAGCAAAAAATCGTGATCAGTTAATTAAAGGTTTGATTGCAACAGTAGCTTTAGGGTTCTTGTTTGTTAGTTTTCAAGCTTTTGAATATCACGAAGCGTATACTGAAATGGGTTTGACTTTAGGCTCTGGGGTTTATGGTTCAACTTTCTTTATGTTAACAGGCTTCCATGGCTTCCATGTCTGCGTGGGCGCGATTATATTAAGTGTGGTTTTATTTCGTAGTGTCAGAGGACATTTCAAACCAGAAAACCATTTCGCATTTGAGGCCGCTGCCTGGTATTGGCACTTTGTTGACGTGGTATGGTTAGGCTTGTTTATCTTTGTTTATCTATTGTAAACTTCTAAACATCCATAAAAAAAGCGCTGCCTAAGCACAGGCGGCGCTTTTTTTTTGTCAAGAGATTGTTGCGTTACTGAGTCGCATCACTGGGTACTGGTTTTTGTAGATGTATTCTTGAACCCAGGCCATGAGGCTTAAAAAGGCCAGTGGCTACTGCTATAAAGAGAAAAATAAATAAAATAACTGAAAGCGTAATGCGAAATGTCAGTGATTTAACCGTTTTATGCGATTGCTCTTCGGTCTTATGGTTGATAAGATGAAAAAGTGCTGAGCCTAGGCTAGCAATGATAAGGATAAAAGTAATTATGACGATGCTTTGAAGAATCATGGTGGCGTTACGATTAATTGAGGGTTTGTATATTTTAGTCTTTAATAATTGCCTTAAGCACATTATTAATCGTATTAGGTCGGTGATGCGCCCTAAAACGAAAGTCAGACGTACAGCAAGCAACAGTTCGTGATGCCGAATAACAAAACCAGCCGCAGTGAAGCAGGAAGTTAATACTAAAGTTACCTATAGGTAAGTTTGGATAGGTTTAATAGAACGGATATAATAATGAAACTAAAAAAACTCCCAACGTTGGTTTACCTTTGTACAGTATCAATATTAATTGCACTGGGTATATGGCAATTAGGACGAGCTGAACAAAAAAGATCCTTCTTTGAGCAACAAAAACAAGGGTTAGCCTCATCAGAAATTCTAGAGTTGACTAGTGTGATTACTGGTGATGTTGAGTCACTTCGATATAAAAACGTTCAAGCCATTGGACATTATGATCAATCACATCAATTTTTGATAGATAATCAAGTCAGTAATGGGCGGGTCGGCTACTTTGTATTAACCCCCTTTATAATAGCAGGTCAATCGAAAGCCGTATTAGTCAATAGAGGTTGGGTGCCTTTAAATCAGGATAGATCAATTTTACCCGATATACAGATTGTAACTGAGCAAAGCCTACTCAAGGGACGGATAAATAATTTCCCTAGTGTCGGTCTCAAGTTAGCCGGTGCAGAAATACCGACGAAGGGTTGGCCTTCAGTCTTACAAGTAGTTGATGCCCGTGTATTGTCTGAAAAACTAGGTTATTCAGTAGTAATATTCCAGGTTGAGTTAGATAAGAATTTACCTGAAGGGTTTAAAAGAGAATGGCAAGTTACAACGATTATGCCACCAGAGCAACATCTGGCCTACGCTGTTCAATGGTTTGCTTTGGCAGCTACTCTAACAGTACTATTTTTTGGGTATAGTATAAAAAGAAGTAAAAATGAATAATCAACAAAAGAATAATCAGCTAAAGAAAAATCAACGCTTAATTATTATTATTTTTGGAATGACTATTATTCCATTTTTAATTGCTTGGGGATTGAAAGAACACCCTGGCTTAGTCAAAGGAACTACCAATACCGGACAGCTTGTTATTCCTTCAGTGGCTATAAGTCGCACAGACTTTTCTGGGTTTGATTTATTCTCAACAAGCAATATTGGGGAATTACCGGGGCATTGGTTAATAGTTAATGTAATTCCAAATACGGGTTGTAATGAAGTCTGTTTAGATGCACTGCTTAAAACAAAGCAATTAAGACTTATGTTAAACAAAGAATTACCGCGTACACGACGTGTAGTTATTGTTTTTAAAGAGCTGTCTCAAGACGTTGCTCAACAATGGTGGCTAAAAGATACGTTGTTATGGCGGCTAAATCGTTTGGACGACAAAAATAGTAAAGCACTTTATTCGAGTTTATTGCATGAAGAAAACAAAATAGATGATCATTTGATAAACCGTTTAATTGTTAACGAAAATCGCGAAGTTGCTCTTAATTCGGATCTGATTAGAGTTAAGCCGAGTCTGGATGCTGTTAAAAAAATATTGGCTATTAGAAAGGGAAATATTCCAGATGGAATGTTGTTTTTAATCGATCCACTAGGGAATTTAATGATGCAATATGAGCCAGGTTTTAATGCTTATAAAGTGAAAGATGACCTTATGCATCTACTTAGAATTTCACAAATTGGTTAGTGGGAAACAGAATGTTTAGAAAATTAACACTTTTTAGCGTTGTTTTAACGTTAATAATTCTTGTATTGGGTTCATTAGTTCGGTTGGCTAATGTAGAACCGGGTGGGTTTACCCCGGATTTAATTACAATACTAAACGGAACGGTTCATCAATATTTAACAGCGACTTTAGGCTTGTCTGTCCTGATTTTGACTTTAACTGCATGGCGACAACAACAGGGTAAGTTGGCAGCCATTTTGATCTCTTTATTCGTATTGGTATTAGTTATTGTACAAGCTGCACTAGGTCTTTCGGCAAAAGTTGTTCTTAATATGCCTCTTGTCATTACTAGTCATGTATTATTAGGTATGCTAACTTTTTGGCTGCTGTTTGGATTGTATTTACGAGCTAATCCATCAGCAGTAGAACTAATAAAAGTCAATGAAGGTAGACGCCAAGGCCTTATACTTCTAACTCGTTTTGCCATGCTTGTGTTAGGGATACAAATTATTCTGGGCGTGTGGGTCAGTGCTAATCACGCTGCTTCGGCGTGTGCTGGTTTTCCAAAATGTAATGGCTTATGGTGGCCTGAAGGTGATTATGCAGGTGCCTTAGACTTAACCAGGGGAATATTTACAGGAGATTTCGGTGTTATTTCGCCTGATGCTCGGATGGCGGCCAATTGGCTACATAGAGTAGGCACGTTATTGGTATTTGTACTGTTAAGCACCGTGATGTTTGGTGCAACTGCAATCAACTCTTTAAAATCAGTAAGAACGGCTGGTTTGTGGTTGGGCGGGCTGTTGTTTACGTTGATTGGTTTTACTATTATCAGCGCAAAATTGTCCTTGCCATTATGGTTCGTTTCGATTCATCAAGGTCTTGCGGTAATACTCATGTTACCGTTGTTGGCAATTAGCTTTTATAGTCGATATGGTCGGGTCAAAACTGACCCTGTTGATGCTATTCATGGTGAAACACAGCAAGAACGGGTAGTGTCATTTGAAGCCAAGTTTGAGCCACCCTATGAAGAACCTTTACCTGAATCTTTATATTTACGTCTTAAATCTCAATTAAAAAGAACCCGTTCGGGTTTAAGTGGCTTATTATCAAGTTTGCCACTGGGTTCAAAAGAAGTTAATGATGAATTATTAGAAGAGATCGAAGCTAACCTGCTGATGGCCGATGTAGGGATTGATGCCACTACTGAAATTATCAGGCACTTAACAAATAGTCTTGAAAAGCACCAGTTAACGGACGGAGAAGCCTTGTCAACTGCTTTAAAATATGAGTTGTTAAGTATTCTAAAACCGTGTAGTTTGCCGCTTGAAATACCGGTTCAGGATACACCTTTTGTTATCCTGGTAGTGGGTGTTAATGGGGCTGGAAAGACTACAACTATCGGGAAATTGGCAAAACGTTTGCAGGCACAAGGAAACAGTGTAATGCTAGCCGCAGGTGATACCTTTAGAGCCGCAGCGGTTGAACAGTTGCAAGTGTGGGGCGAGCGTAATGGTATTCCAGTTGTAGCTCAGCACACCGGAGCAGATTCAGCTTCGGTAATCTATGATGGTCTGCAATCTGCAAAAGCTAAAGGTATCGATGTGTTAATTGCCGATACTGCAGGGCGTTTGCATACAAAATCAAATTTAATGGAAGAGTTAAAGAAGGTTAAGCGCATTATGGGGAAACTCGATGAAGCGGCTCCTCATGAGGTTTTGTTGGTTTTAGATGCCGGGACGGGACAAAATGCCTTGTCGCAGGCAAAACTTTTTAATGAAACTGTTGCGCTAACAGGTTTAGTATTAACAAAATTAGATGGGACTGCAAAAGGAGGAGTTATTTTTGCCCTGGCAAAACATACCGGGATTCCTATTCGATTTATCGGTATAGGGGAAGGTATTGATGATTTACAGGATTTTGATGCTGAATTATTTGTTAATGCCTTATTTGTGAAAGACTAGATTCTTATGATAAATTTTGTCAATGTTAGCAAGCGCTACGCAGAGACTGGCGACGTATTACGCAACATCAGCTTTCACTTGCAGCGTGGCGAAATGGCGTTTCTCACAGGACACTCGGGAGCCGGTAAAAGCACTTTATTGCGGCTTATTGCGGTGATGGAACGTGTTAGTCGAGGTCTAATATTATTAGATGATCAAGATTTAAGTCTCGCTAAAGAAAGTCAATTACCGTACATACGAAGAAAAATGGGCTTTATCTATCAGGATTATAAGTTGTTGCACGATAGAACTGTTTTTGATAATGTGGCTTTGCCTTTAGTAATAGCAGGTTATGGTCATCATGAAGTAACACGGCGAGTTAGAGCGGCGTTAGATAAGGTGAGTTTAACAGGCAAAGAAAAAAAATATCCCTTGGCGCTTTCCGGAGGAGAGCAACAGCGGGTCGGCATTGCGCGTGCAGTGGTTAACAAGCCACCCATTATTATCGCTGATGAACCAACGGGTAACCTAGATCCTGATTTGTCAGAAGAAATTATGTTTTTGTTTGGTCAGTTTCAGCGTGTGGGTGTGACTATTTTAATTGCATCACATGATATTTCATTAATTACACAACTTAATCACCGGGTCTTAAAATTAGATCATGGTCAATTAGTTTCGGGTTAAATTATGAAACGGAGTAACAAAAATCGTATTAAGAAAGACCCACCGGTCAGAATTGTAAAACCGGAAATTCGCCAGACTGCCAAGGCAGGTGGAAACTTCAAAGATAAATTAAATGCCTATCGCGATCAACATGCTCAAGCTTTGTTTTCGAGCCTAGGTCGACTTGTCGCTACACCGTTTGTTTCAATGATGACTATTTCTGTGCTAGCGATTGCTATTTCGCTGGCCAGTGGCTTTTATATCCTGGTATCCAATCTCCAACAGTTGACCTCTAATCTTGAAACCAGTAATCAAATATCGTTGTTTTTGCGTGAGGACGTTTCGGATGCACATGCCAAGAAATTAGTCGACAGCATTAAGTCGGATAAAAACGTGCAATCGGTAAAATTAATCACTAAAGAGCAGGCTTTACAAGAGTTTAAAACTTACAGTGGTTTTGGTGCGGCTATTAATGCCTTGGAAACAAATCCACTACCCATTGTGTTACAGGTATTACCTAAAAATGCCCTGAGTGATAAAGAAGAATTAAGTGAGTTATTGAAAAATTTTCAGCAATCGCCGGAGGTGGATTTTGCCCAGATGGATTTACAGTGGGTTGATCGTCTTCAGTCAATTATTTCATTAGCGCGTCTTTTTGCGAATTTGCTCAGTTTACTTTTAGGGACGGCAGTCTTGTTTATAGTGGGTAACTCAGTGCGATTAGAGTTACATAATCGTCGTGATGAAGTGGTTATTTCAAAGTTAGTTGGGGCTACTGATGCCTTTATACGAAGGCCTTTTTTATACACGGGCTTTTGGATTGGTTTTATTTCGGGTGTATTGGCATGGTTTATTGTGGCACTACTGATGTTGATATTAAATCATTCTGTTGAAGCATTATCAGAGCTTTATGGTGGAAGCTTCCATTTACTTTTTTTAAATTTTACAGAAACGATCACGCTAATCTTATTAGCGTCATTATTGGGTGTAATAGGTTCATGGGCTGTCCTTGTTTTCCAACTCCAATATACTAAGGCTAGTTAAAAATACTTTATAAAAAATTATTAGCACACTTAGCTAGAGAGTGCTAAAATTTACATAAAGTTTTTTTCTTGGAGTTGTTATGAGTAATGCATTAGCTTTACCTATTAATTTATCTGTTGGAACATTTGATGCCTATTTAAATTTAGTTCGTCAAATGCCTAGATTAACATCTGAACAGGAGCGCGATTTAACATTAAGATTTAGGGAACAGGGCGATTTAGAAGCTGCCCGTGAATTAGTCATGACTAATTTACGTTTTGTAGTGCATGTTGCCAGAGGTTATAGTGGTTATGGCTTGTCCATGCCGGATATTATTCAAGAAGGTAATATTGGTTTAATGAAAGCGGTTAAGCGTTTCGATCCTGATATTGGTGTGCGCTTAGTTTCTTTTGCAGTACATTGGATTAAAGCCGAAATTCATGAGTATGTGATTAAGAACTGGGGCATTGTGAAAATTGCCACAACTAAAGCGCAACGCAAGCTGTTTTTTAATCTTCGTAAATCAAAACAGGATTTAGGCTGGTTGTCCAATACGGAAGCTATGGCTATTGCAGAAGACTTAAATGTTGATTTGAGTGATGTTTATGAAATGGAGAAACGCTTAGGTAGTCACGATATATCATTTGATATGCCAGTAGATGAATCTGTAGAAGAAGGAGGTGCGTATCCTGCCAATTATCTTCATCAATATGAAGCTGATCCTTCTGTGATACTTGAGAATGCAGATTGGGAAGGACACGGTCAGGATTTATTGTCAGTTGCAATGGCAGAATTGGACGAACGTAGTTTTGATATTCTATCCAGTCGCTGGTTAGCTGAGAAAAAAGCTACCTTACATGAGCTGGCGGAGCGTTATAATGTCTCTGCAGAAAGAATTCGTCAGCTTGAACAAAACGCAATGAAAAAAATCAGAATATCACTCTCGGCTGACGATTAGATACAATAATAATAAGAAAACAATAATAATTAATGTAAGGCTCTTCGTTAATAACCAAGAGCCTTACTTTTTTATTGAGTTTGATATTTAATAATAATGAACCTATCAAGGTCTAGGAGAGGAAATGCACCATTCAATTAATTTGTCTCGTCGGCGTTTTTTTACAAAGACTGGCGCCGGACTATTAGTTGGGGCAGGATTACCCAACTGGCTACAGGCTATGGAAGGCATGAGTGAGATGCCTAAAAAAGCACCTAATAAAGCGTCCCCTAGCTTTCATCCCGATGTAGAAATCGAGTTACTGAGCAAGCCATCAACAATATCTATACTTTCAGGTCAACCGACTCAGGTTCTGCAATACGTTGCAAAACTGCTTAAGGGTCCTGCTAATACAGTGATCGAAATACCTGGCTCTTATTTAGGCCCGATACTCCGTTTTGAAAAAGGTCAAAAAATCCGCATTAATTTCCGCAGTGAACTGAATGAGCCGACTATCTCTCATTGGCACGGATTACACGTACCGGCTTTGATGGATGGTCATCCGGTGTACGCTATCGACAAGGGTCAAGTTTATGTTTATGAATTTGAGATGCTTAATCGTGCGAGTATGAATATTTATCATCCGCATCCTCACAATTTGACTGCCAGTCAGGTTTATCGTGGGTTAGCGGGTGCTATTCTGGTCAATGATCCAGAAGAACAGAAATTGGGCTTGCCTGATGGCGAGTATGAAATTCCCATTGTGATTCAAGACCGGCTATTTGATGATAACAATCAGTTGGTTTATGCAAGCCACATGCGTGATCGTATGATGGGCTTTTATGGGGATAAAATACTTATTAACGGGCGTCCTGATTTTAAGCTTGAGGTAGACAGTCGTGCTTATCGGTTCAGAATACTTAATGGTTCAAACGCCCGTATTTATAAGTTGACCTGGGATGATAACTCACCGATTACTGTGATAGGTACTGATGGTGGTTTACTAGAATCTCCGATTCATAAGCCTTATGTGATGTTGGCACCGGGTGAGCGTCTGGATGTATGGGCTGATTTTAGTGGCCGAAATGTAGGCTCTCAACTGGTATTGCGTAGTAGTTCGTTTTCGGGTGTGCTGCCAAAAATGGCTGAGCGCATGATGGGGCATGCAAGCCGTATGCATCAAATGGGATTGCCGGTCGGTAGTGACTATCCACTATTGACTGTTAAAGTGACACGGCAGGTCAGTGATAGTCCAGCATTACCTAATTCCTTGTCCAGTTATCATCAT
>CAIMEB010000240.1 GCA_903839855.1 uncultured Methylococcaceae bacterium | reverse complement strand
CATCGCCTGTCAATAACAGGACTCTAACCAGTTTATCGACATAGCGTTTACCCAGTTCGGCATCTTGCACAATGGCACGCAGTTCTTGATCCAGGAATACGTGTTCTTTTGACCAATCAATTTCGGCATAAGCCATTGGAAAGTAAAAGGCCATTAACTCCGGGAAGTAATGCTCAACAGCGTCTTTCCAGGGACTATCGTAATCATCATTGGAAAACTCATCACTTACACTCTCTGTATCGTCCGGCTTTGTCATGTTTATCCTTGTTAGGTTTTAGAGATTATACGTGATGATAGGATGAAGAGCGTTTAGAAATTGAAATTAGCAGGGTTAGAGTAAACTTAAATAGTGCTTTGCGCTGACCCCATTGATTCTTTATGATCGACCGCTATGATTCGATAGCCTCGTTGGGCTAATAACTCGCAAGTAGCCATACCCATGCCACCCGCTGCACCGGTAAGGATGATTTGTCCTTTAGATTCAGATTCATTCATATTAAGTACTCACTATAAAAACAGCATATTATCGGATAACGGGGGTAAGCCCAAACAAATGCAGGCTTTAGAAATTGGCAAATGATAAAAATTAACCTTATCTTCTAATACATTAATAAGGCTATTTAATTTTTCAACCAATCTAGTCAGTTCATCCTGCTTAAGCTCGACTAAAAAAACAGAAAACTGCACAGGAATACCAAAGTCCCGGATAGTTTTATGTACTCTGCGTAGACGCTTTGGGTTCCAAATATCGTAGCAAATTAAGAATGACTTAACAGGGTTGCTCATGACCCACTCCTTCAACGGTATTAGCGGCAATTCGGGCATAACGGCGCAATAATCCCCTGACAGAATTAACCTTGTCATGAAACGCTTCATAAAAGCGCTGTTTACCCGCCGCCTTGAACAAACAACCGTCTGGATTTAGATTAAAGTCCTCTGGACGCAATACTTTGTTTTTAAACAAGTGCCACACCCAGGCATCGACCAAAGGTCTAACGGGTTCCAATAAATCACATGCCAAGGACTCTCTGTTGTAATAGAGCTCATGATAACACCCCACCGCAGGATCAAGCCCGACTACTTTTAAAGCATTAATCGCTTCATGATGAAACAAAGTATAGGACAAAGACAGGCACACGTTAACAGGGTCTTTAGGCGGTCTTCGGTTACGATTATTAAAATGGAGTGAGTCGGGAAATAGTAGGGCAAATGCCCCAAAGTAACCTGCACTGGCTGAGCCTTCAACCCCACGCAGACTGGCTAAGGTGGTCACTTTATCGGGTTCTTTGATAGAAGCCAATGCATTTTTTAGTTGTTTTTGAGCACGTGTTAAATCATAGCGTAGATCAGAACGCTGTATTGATGCTTTAGATAAAAGATGATGTTGGCCTGCTATTTTTAGAGAAACCAGTTGCTTTGCCCATTCCAGACGAAAAGCCGCATCATCAAGTAACCTGAATTGAGTCACCCGCCGATGAATATCACAAGGTATTGTTCCTGATAAGAAAGCAGATCGTTCGGAATAACGCGAGTTTAATACCAACAGGGATACGTTATGTTCCGCAATCAGTCCTAAAACTCCGGCAGAAAGAGCCACATGGGGTGCAACGACAATACGATCCAGTTGTTTAACGGGAACGCTGGTAATTCTTTTACCGTCTTCATAGAGTAAAAGGCATGCTCTTTCGTAACGAAGCTCCATTGCTTTTTTCTCAATGAATAATATTTTCATTGCTAGACTCCTGATCAATTAGATAAGAAGTCTATTTAACGCCTTTTTTAACGAGAAAGCTGTTCAAACAAAATTGTTAGTGAAGAAAGAGCTTGATGACTATAGACATAACTCCGGCAATTAAGATGCCTATCATCCATTTTAAAACAGCCAGATCGGTTTTAACCGGATTAACAACATCATCTAAAGCTGATTTTAAATCATTCTTGGTGACCAGTTGATCCTGAGCCTCAGCAATAACTCTTATAACGGCTTCGGCTTGCTCGGGTGGTATTCCAGCTGATTTAAGCTTATCAACTAGGCGTAGTGTATCAAAAGTAATGGTGGTCATCTAATGTGCGCCCAATGAATAATTTTCGTGGCTATCAATGTAGTCGTAATGACTGCTTATTGTCAATCCATAAAAAAGGGGAAATCATGAACACCTATTGTTAGTCTTAATCCCTTCTTAATCAGGGCAACTTTCTAACACTATCAGTTATATAGATACATCCGATTCTAATCGTCTTAATCCCTTCTTAATCAGGGCAACTTTCTAACCTAATAGTGTGGTTGAAATAACCACATCGTTAACGTCTTAATCCCTTCTTAATCAGGGCAACTTTCTAACCACTATCTACACTCACGACGACGTCGACGACGTGTCTTAATCCCTTCTTAATCAGGGCAACTTTCTAACGCATGTTAGAGAGTGACATGAACGACCTTACTAGGTCTTAATCCCTTCTTAATCAGGGCAACTTTCTAACATGGCTGAACCATCATTTTTAGACTCGCTGTCAAGTCTTAATCCCTTCTTAATCAGGGCAACTTTCTAACAAACCTTGCAGGTTTGGAATGAAGAACATAGTGGTCTTAATCCCTTCTTAATCAGGGCAACTTTCTAACCAAAAAGGAAGATCAGGACATTCTAAAACTCAAGTCTTAATCCCTTCTTAATCAGGGCAACTTTCTAACGTATCCGCATTTTCTAGTGCTCTACCCTTTTCCGTCTTAATCCCTTCTTAATCAGGGCAACTTTCTAACTCAAGAAAAAATCCAGAAGGCATTACCGTTGACGTCTTAATCCCTTCTTAATCAGGGCAACTTTCTAACGGCGTTTATTATGGGATTACAGGGTGCACTGTTGTCTTAATCCCTTCTTAATCAGGGCAACTTTCTAACATGTTGCTTTGAATCACCAAACATAAATTACTTACGTCTTAATCCCTTCTTAATCAGGGCAACTTTCTAACATAAACAGGGCTACGACTAGCCAGAATGGAATATGTCTTAATCCCTTCTTAATCAGGGCAACTTTCTAACAAAACACACTGGGAATAATTGTCCAGTACCTACGTCTTAATCCCTTCTTAATCAGGGCAACTTTCTAACACCCAAATCGGTATATCATTTCGTCGGTTCCGCGTCTTAATCCCTTCTTAATCAGGGCAACTTTCTAACTGCTAGAGGTTAAATTCACCTTTACTATCAATAGATTGCAAAGGGGTATTCCAACTGTCAGTTAATTTCATTTTATAGACCTTTAAAACGAGTGAAGATTGTATCATTTTAATTAAAAAACAGGCTAATCATTTTTAGCCACTCTTGCTAAGAGCCTAATACAGCAATTGATAATGCCCCATCCCAAAGGTAGTTTTATTACCTACGTGTAACCATTGCCCACTAACCAATAACGGCAAAAAAGGCGCTAACTCACCAATCAGTTCCAACTCACCCAAGACACCACCAAAGATCATTTTCTGCTTTTGCCTGTTTGAATAACGTTGCCATTCACACCACTTAAAGTTAGGACGCGCTTCTATTTGCTCTGCTTGATAAGCAAAGGCTTTAAAATCAGGTGGCTGATAATCCTGAGTGTGAAACTCTTGCAAAAAATAATACCGTCTCACTAAAGCCATTAAAAAGTCTTTACCTCGCATGGAATTTGAAAGTATCTGTCCTTTTTGCTGAATTCGTAAGGGGGTTAAAAATTGCAACTTGAGTTGATGCGTAGACGCAATGACAGGCGGAACAAAGACTGGCGCTGGTATTAATTGAGCCTCTGTACCATTCGTGTAAATAATCTGTGCAACCGTTTGCTCAGGCTCAAAGACCACATTAACCAACTCCATCTGGGAGTACGTTATGCCTAATCCTGTTTTAAAAGCCTGTTGCCAAGCGAAAATAATCAACGGTAGATAATCTAAGGCCTGTCCAATCAACACCATATTAAAAGTAAAGACATCCCCCTTATTAAGTACTTTACTACCCATTGCTGGGGGTTCGATAACGATAGGACTCGGGATTTGACTCAGATTCTGATATTGAGCCTGCAAAGGCACGGGCGTTTCAAATAGTCTAGGATAAGCACATTGCCGATAAAGTAAACAGCTTTTGCAATCCTGCATATGGGTGACACAAGCCAATTTACGCAAGGCTTTGCCAAAAGCCCCACGTAACATTGAACCTGAATAAAAGTTTAAATTAAGCGGTGAGGTGACTCGGCAGTTAAATTGATAACGATGAACGGGTAGTGAATTCATAAAAATAATAAACAGTACTATTAAAGCTTGTTAATCTAAAGGCGCTAAGACTTCTTTAATTTTTTTATTATTAGTGCCTACAAATCTCAGTAACTCATCGCCTAACTCTCGTAAGTCTTTTTTATCCTGATCTGACCAAACCCCATCAACATCACCCTTAACGTCTTTAACTAAGGCATTAAAACTATTGTATAAAGAGCCACCGACACGCTCATTATGATTCTTAAGCTTTTGTTTCTCTGTAAAGTCTTCTCTGACTTTAGAGATAGCTTGCTGTTGAATACTCATAGTCTGCTTTGCTAACTCGGCATTATATTTAGTCAAAACCTCGTCCATTTCTTTAGAAAAAGAATCATCCTGAGTCATGTATCCATAACCCGCTCCCGTTTTAGCACCGGCCCCTAGCCATTCCAAGGCTTGCTCTAAAGCTTTAAACACTTCTGTTAATTGCGTTTGTTGTTGAACTTTACGTGGTGTAATACTAAAAATGAACTGTGCCTGTTTAACTGCTAAAAAAGTAACTGGAATGGGTTCATGCCAATCTGCCGGTAGAGCCTCTGGTTTTAAATCCCTATTTTCATCACCATCGCTATACCATTTACCCATGTGTGGCGTCATGATGTCAGCAATTAAACTCGGCCTCTGTGCTGGAATCGCATCAAAGAAGATAAAGTCACCGGCTTGTTCTGCTACATCATCTTTCTTTTCTGTTCCAAACCAGCTTTTTAAACGGGCGGCTTTATCATCATCAAGCAATTTATCTTCATTCAATTCAACCCAAGCACGTACTAAACCCTTTACCGCAGAACCTGCAATATAAGGAACACCTAAGGTAGGATGCCAACTAAAACCATTTTCAACAGGGTGCGAGTTGCCCATCCCCGTCACGAAATGCCAATCGGTTGTATAGCGTTGACTGCTGCCTTGTAAGTACCTATGTAAAATTAATTTAACTTAACTTTTAAGAAAAGTCTACGGTGAAAGATAGTCCAATATTAGCAAGCACATCAAATAATTCTCTTTTGAGATCAGCAAAAGACTTATAAGCGTCAAAAGGCAACCAGT
>CAIMEB010000239.1 GCA_903839855.1 uncultured Methylococcaceae bacterium | reverse complement strand
AAGGTTTTTATGGAAGGTTTATCCCCTTTACACAAAGTAGTCGCTGGCATTGATGTCCATCGTATGCTGCATGTCATCACTGTGCTTGTTGAAAACGAAGATGGCACCCTAACCAAGCATCAGCAATCATTTGGTGGCTTTAAACGCGACATGAAGGCAATGGTGCTTTGGTTACTTGAGGCGCAAGACCGACATGTGCGATTCGGAATGGCTGGCCGTACTGGCACGCTTTGGAATAACTAGGGTCAGAGTAAACTTAAAATCGATGTGTGTAGAATACCGAGAGCTTGTCCCCACACACCGCTTCATAAATCGTCTTTGAATATATCAGATAATTGTTGAGCATCAATAATACGATCAAGCCAACGTTCAATAGCCTCCACCGGAGCATTAGAAATTAAACGGGTAATTTCGACAGGTATGTCGCCAAAGCGCTTGGACAGTAATCTTTGCAACGCCAACATTTCACCTTCTTGCTTACCTTTTAGTTCACCTTCTGCGATATAGGCCAAGGATAAATTGAGGGCGACCCGCAAACGCTTCCCTGATCTTTTGATACAGATTTGCCTCACTCCATTTCTTTAAGCGTTCTGGCTCACGTTGCGCCAAATTTCCTTTCATAGGAAATTCGGTATTGGGTAAGCATCTTTTACGATCTGGGCTTTTAGTTCTTCCAGAGATTGAAAACGAATTTCGTTAAAGCAAGGTCTTGATCAAAGGATAATCATTCAGTAATTGCCAACGAAACGCCTCTATCGCACTTTCATTATGCCGTTCAGCTCTTGCAATAGGCACTTTGATTTCACTGATAAAAGACATTGGTGCCGCAGATAAAAAAATCAGTCGATCCGCTAGAACAATCGCCTCACGCAAGTCATGCGTAACAAATAACACCGTATGTGGACGCTCACTCCATAGGGTCAACAACAACTCCCTAACTTGACGTGCTGTAGGCGCATCCAGCGACACAAAGGGTTCGTCCATCAGTAGTATATCGGGATCAACTGCAAAGGCTCGAATAATAGCAACCCTACGACTCATACCTAACGACAGCCGCTCTGGGTAAACATGCTGAAAATGGGTTAACTGCATTACCTCTAGCAACGAATCAACGACTGCAGTCGAAGACTGAGCACCTAATACTAAATCTATATTTTCCCGCACAGTGCGCCACGGCAATAATCGCGGATTTTGAAAGATATAACCAATCTTTGGTAGAACCGATTTTAGACCTGCAAAAATCTCACCTTCGTAATCATTATCCAAGCCCGCAACAATATTTAACAACGTTGTCTTTCCACAACCAGAAGGCCCCAGCAAGCAAATAAACTCATTAGATTTAAGTGTTAACTTAAGATCCGAAATCGCTAAATGCTGACCTGCACGCTCTATGGCAGGATAAAACTTACTGACAATATTAATATGAACGTCACTCATCGTCGCCACTGTAGGGATTTTTTATCTAGCGGTTTTAATATAATCAACTCTATCAACTGGATAATCGCAACAAAGGCAATGGTATAAGCTAAAATACTGGCGACATCAAACAATTGAAAAAACAGATGTAATTGATATCCCATTCCATTACTACGACCTAACAGCTCAACCACTAAAATAATTTTCCATATTAATGCCAGACCCGAGCGTGTGGCCCCCATCACAAAGGGATGCAACTGAGGCCAAATAACATGAACAAGCGTGTCACGTTTACTTAAATTGTAACACTTCGCCATGTCTAGCAAATCCTGATCAAGCGCCCTCGTTCCTTCTCTTATGGTTACAATCACATTAGGCAACTTATTAAGCACAACCGCTAATATAGCGGCTGACTCGATCAAACCGAACCAGACATAACACAATATAATCGTCACCAAGGCGGGCACATTTAGAAAAATAACCAGCCAGTTATCAAAGAAAGCATCTAATTTCTTATTACGCCCCAGCACAATACCCAGCGCACATCCTAATAACATAGCAATAGAAAAACTAACCACTAATCTTAGCAAAGTAGCGCCCAAGTGAAAGGGTAATTCACCTGTAACACAACTTTGCCAAAAAACAGTAGAGACAATCACGGGTGTCGGTAGTGTATGACTCGCGAAATAAACCGCCAATGCTTGCCAGACCGCTATAAAAACTAGCAGCGACAATGTAGGTAAAAGCTTATTAGATAGTTTCAAATTATTTTACTGTCCAGAAAGTGCCTACTTGCAGGTGCTCTGACGACCCCGTTAATTCCTTGTTACCAACAGACCGCAACACCTCAAAAATATGCACAGCCGCTTGCTGCTCCTGCTCACCCCATTGTTCAACACCCCCCTCACAATAACGCTGACGCAATATCTTTTGTGTGGATACATCCTCAACGTGTGTCAAAGGAATTATTTTTTGCCAGGCATTATCAGAAACACATAACTGGTTTTTAGCCTTTTTGCTAGCTGCAAAGAAGTTCTTAATGGCTTGCTTATGATTCTCTGCCCAGCTTTGCTTAAAAACATACCCAATGCTAGGCACATTTTCAGAAATACCCAAGCCGTTTAAAATACCTTTACCATCTATAATTTGACGATAGCCTTGAGCTTCAAGCCGAGCCGCAAAGTGCCAATACGTTAATACCGCATCCACACGATTTTGCTTAATTTGCTCATTGATTAAAGGAGGAGCACCAAAGGTCTTTTTAACAGAAGCATCTAGATTTAGATTGCTTTTTTTCGCCAAGGCCTGCAATAACACCCAGTTTTTATCTAATTCACCACCGGCAATTCCTAAGTGTTTGCCTTTAAGATCGCCAATCGAATGAATAGGGCTATTTTCTGGCACCACTAACGCGCCCGACGTATTTGAATAAGGATAAAAGGTAAAGTCTGCACCATTGGCTCGAAGACTGGACACCCAAACCCAATCAGACACAATCATATCAACAGAACCCGACTGCAATGCAACTTTACCTGCTTCAGCATTAGCAAGATGCTCGATTTTTAACTGAAAATCACTGACTTTAATATCTGGATCTTCTTGTAAAGCGGTTAATTCCCACTCTAAAGTACCTAGAGCCTGAACCCCGACACGAATAACCGTTTTTTCTTCCGCAAAACAATGAAATGACCACAACAAACAAAGCCCCGTTACAACGCTTTTAAACTTCATAAGCACTACCCAATTAACCCAAATTAAAGATGACTATTTTATCCGCATGAAGGACTTCATGCGAGTCTGTTTATGGTTATTGTTCGGTGCCAGGCGATTGCTTCACATTCAATGAATTACACTGACGTTAAAAAATATTGGTGAAAGGTTTAAAAGCACCGATAAACAGGTTGTTTTGACCCTATGTATAATTTAAATAGTTTGTCCTTTACTGCTTTTTAGACATAACATCTTAAAACGATTGACTTTTAATTAATGGCATAGAAATAGCTAGATATATTCCACTTTACTTTTGTTTAATATGCATCTTAATAGTGTATACTTCACGCGGGCATAGATGCGGATTTTGTAAAAAGCTGAAACTTTGGATTCAAAAGCGTTTTCACCTGATCCTTATAAGTCGATTTCACCTTGTTGAGACAATCGTCAATAGCTTCCTTAAATTCAGAAAATGTT
>CAIMEB010000238.1 GCA_903839855.1 uncultured Methylococcaceae bacterium | reverse complement strand
TTTCTTAAATTTAAGAAACAGCTAAGCCGTTTATCTTTAAAGTCACTGGCCGTTTTTTAATGGCTACGGTAGCTTGTTGTTAATTTTTTATTGACATCAAAAGTGTCAACTACTTTTAGGCTGCTATGAAGGATGCCCTTATTTTGATGCAATACGCGCATGATGAACCGATCAAGCCAGTATACAGACAAAAACGCCCACCACAAATAAGGACTTATACGTATGCCAAACTCTACCTCAATACCCATCGGTGACGCTAGGAAACTAGAATTACTTCAACAACTGGATAATCAATTACCGAATTATTCAAAAGTAACGGGACTGATGCATTAGAAATTGAAGCTGATCATGGCACCGGTATTTTTACCCTATTGACCATCAATGACCTCAGCTATTGCCTGTAAAAACAGCTAAAGCTATTTTACTCCACCTTTAGGTTGTTACCCTATGAACTATAGCTTCGCGTTATGGATGTTTAATTTCTCAAAGACTATAGGCTCAAAAAAATGCCCGCTCAGATAAACCCCAAAAAACCGGCAACCGGTTTTCCCATCGTTGGAATTGGCGCTTCGGCAGGTGGCTTAGAAGCACTACAGCAATTTTTTCGGAACTTCCCGGTTGATAGTGGCTTATCGTTTGTGGTGGTCTCGCATCTTGACCCTACACATCCCTCTATGCTGGCTGAAATCTTGCAGCGTGCTACGATAATGCCGGTTGTGGAGGCCGTCGATGAGCTAAAAATCGCACCTAACCACGTTTATATCATACCGCCTAACCGAGTTATGATTATTTCTCGGGGTTGTTTACAACTCTCAATGCCTGAAGAGCCGCAGGGATTGCGCATGCCGATAGACAGTTTTTTGCGTTCATTGGCTGATGACCAACAAAACTTGGCGGTCGGCATTATCCTGTCCGGCACAGGCACCGACGGCGCACTTGGATTACAGGCTATTCAGGGTGTTGGTGGTATTGCCATGGCTCAGGAACCGACTGATGCTAAATTTGACGGCATGCCCACTCATGCTATTCAAGCAGGCTACGTCACCCATATTCTGCCGGTTGAGAAAATGTCAGCATTGCTAAGCCCTTTTGCCCGTACTTTAATTGCTCCTGTTAAACCACAGCCTGTGTCTAAGGTAATAAGCGGTATAAATGGCGTACTAAACCAGTTGCTTACGGTTACCGGTAACGACTTCTCACGCTACAAAAAAAGCACTATTGGGCGTCGTATTGAACGCCGAATGGTACAGCACAATATAGAAAACATTGAACTCTATACCCGTTATCTTAAGGAAAATACCTCCGAGGCGCACTTACTCTTTAAGGAGCTACTCATCAATGTGACCAATTTTTTTCGTGATCCCGAGGCCTTTGAGGTGCTGGAGAAAAATATCCTGCCCTCACTGTGCAATGATAAACCCGATGACTATGTGTTCAGAGTCTGGGTGGCCGGTTGCGCGACTGGAGAAGAAGCCTATTCCATTGCGATTTTATTGAGCGAGCTGCTTGAGGTGACTCATCAGGTCTTCAAGATTCAGATTTACAGTACCGACCTGGATGATGACGTCATCAGTATTGCCCGTGCCGGTATTTATCCCCTCACGATCACTCAGTATGTTAATCCAGAACGATTACGGCGCTTTTTTATAAAAGAGGAAACCGGCTATCGCGTCAAGAAACAACTTCGCGAAATGGTGATATTCGCCATTCAGAATGTTCTTAAAGACCCTCCTTTTACTAAACTGGATTTGATTAGCTGCCGTAACTTAATGATTTATCTGGAACCAGAAGCACAGAACCAATTGATTCCCACTTTTCACTACGCGCTTAAACCGGGGGGAATACTCTTTCTGTCACCCTCGGAGGGCATCTGTAATCATACCGCTTTGTTTGTAGCACTCAACCGCCAATGGAAATTTTATCGGGCTAAACATGACTTTGTTAGGTCTGGTACTCTGTTGACTAACCCAACGGGCAGAGCCTTAGTACACACATCTAAACCACCTGCGGTGGTTAAAACCCAATCAGTCAGCTATGCCGAATTGGCTAACCAGATGCTGCTACAATGCTTTGCGCCTGCGGCGATTATTACTGACACCCTGGGCAATATCCTTTATCTGCATGGCGATACCGAAAAATACCTCCGCCATGTGACAGGTCTGGCCAGCCTCAATGCCCTCGATATGGCCTGTGAGGGTTTGTATTTGCATGCCGCCATTCGCTCAGCTGCCAGTAAAGGCAAACCGACACTCAACCGTGAAATGCAAGTTAAAACTAACGCGGGAATCACTACCGTGAGTGTTAGTGTTCGCCCCTTATCCGACCCGGACGGTGGTCAATGCCTGCTCATTAGCTTTCAGGATATCGCAAACCCAGCGACTGACCCCCTGTTAAAACGGATTACCAAACCCTATCAACTAGAGCGTATAGAAGAATTGGAGCACGATTTGGCATATCTGACCGAGGGCTATCAGTCCAGTGTCGATGAACTTAAATCCACTAATGAAGAAATGCAATCAACCAATGAGGAAATTCAATCGACTAACGAAGAACTGGAAACGTCCAAGGAAGAAATGCAATCCGTCAATGAAGAACTCATGACGGTCAACTCCGAACTACAGGCTAAAATTGAACAACTGATTGGCCTACAGAACGACATGAAAAATCTGCTGGATAATATCAAGGTCGGAATTATTATTCTCGATCAACATCTGTTGATTCGTAGCTTCACGCCTGAGGCAAAACACATCTATCCCCTGGTGACTACTGATGTCGGTAGACCCCTAAGTGACTTTAAATCAAGTGTAGCGTCAATTGACCTGCTGGCAGCCGCCCAGACCGTGTTTGATTCTTTAACGCCTTTTGAGCGTGAGCTAAAACTAAATAACAATATCTGGATGTCGGTGCGGATTCAACCTTACCGTACACTGGAAAACAGGATTGATGGCGTTGTACTGACGTTTACCGATATCAGTGCCAGTGTTAAAGGCGTAGCGACGCAAGCCGCGCTTAATTTAGCCGATGGTATTGTCAATTCTATACTTGAACCCATTCTGGTTCTTGATGAGGCGCTAAAGGTAGTTTTTGCCAACCAGACTTTTTACCAGTATTTTAAAGTCAGGCCGGAGGAAACTTTAGGAAAACCTGTTTATGAGTTTGGCAACGGCGAATGGAATCTTCCAGAACTGCGTGAACTGTTCGGCGAAGTGGTCTCAAAAGGTCTACCCTTTAACGATTTTTTAGTGGCTCAACCGGTTGCTCGGCAGGAGTCTCCCATGCTGCTAATGAATGCACGTCCGTTAATCAACAACGACAGCCCATTGCAACTGATATTATTATCAATAAAGCTTAATACATGAGCGATAAAAAAGATCAGGTCATTAAACGGCTGGCGCTCTCCGCAGAAGAGCTTCTGCATGAACTGCACGTGCATCAGATTGAACTAGAGATGCAAAATGACGAATTACGCAGAGCCTATGAAGAGCTGGAAACATCACGAGACCGTTATGTTGATCTGTACGAGTTTGCACCTATCTGTTATCTGACACTGTCAAAGGAGGCTTTGATCACTGAAATCAATCTTACCGGTTGCAAGATTTTTGGCCTGGAGCGCAAACAGCTCATACAGCGGCGCTTTGCCAACTTTGTTATTGATGCTGAAAAAGAACACTGGTATCGATTGTTTTATCATGTGATGAAAACTGACCAAGAAGATAAACACAGTTTCGATCTAAAAATGCAGTGTTTCGATAAATCGTTGATACAGGTTCATATTGATTGCCAACGCAGAACTGAACCCGACACGTCCACTATTTTACACATTGCGCTTACCGACATTACTGAGAGTAAAATTATTGCTGAAAAGCTGCGACTAGCCAATCTTCGTAAGGACCAGTTTTTGGCCATGCTGGCTCATGAGCTTCGAAATCCACTCACCCCTATCAGAAATATGGTGCAATTACTGAATAAACAAAAAGGTAATGATCCCTTAGTCGAACGGGCTTGTAAGGTTGTTGATCGCCAAGTTACGCACATGGCAAGACTTCTCGATGATCTGTTGGATCTGGCTCGCATTATGCATGGTAAGATCAATTTGAAACTTGAGCCTTTAGCACTGACTGATATTATTGCACATGCCGTAGAAACCAGTAACCCGTTGATGGTATCAAAGGCTCAGGTTTTAACCATTTCTCACGCTCAAACACCCCAATGGATTAAAGGCGATAGTGTCAGATTGTCTCAGGTTATATCGAACTTACTTGACAATGCATCTAAATATACCCAAATGGGTGGTAAAATTAGTTTAAGTGTTTTAAGCGAAGAGACCACTGTTACTATAAAAATTCAAGACAATGGCACCGGGATTTCGCCTGATATTATTCATGATATTTTTGAGCTTTTTGTCCAGGGTGACCGCTCCCTGGCTCATTCTCAAGGTGGACTGGGTATTGGCTTGACCCTAGTCAGTCAATTAGTTGAAAAACATGGCGGCACGGTTACTGCGAAAAGTCGAGGCGTAGGCTTGGGCAGTTTATTTTCGGTGCGCTTGCCGGTTATTTCAATGAACTATTCGACCATTGAAACCCAGAAGATCCAAATATCATCAAAATATCGCATTTTGCTGGTAGATGACTATGCCGATGCCGCCGAAAGCCTGATGATGGTTCTGGAAGCCGAAGGACATAAGGTAGACATTGCCAACTGCGGAATAAAAGCGATCGCACTAGCCAAAACCAATACCCCGGACGTTGTGCTGCTGGATATTGGCCTTCCTGATCTGAGCGGTTATGAAGTAGCCAAAACCTTACGCACATTACCTGAGACTCAAGATGCAATACTGATAGCCGTAACCGGCTATGGACAGCCTAGTGATATTGAACAGTCTAAAATAGCAGGGTTTGATCATTATTTACTCAAGCCGATAGACTTTAACACGTTACTAGCCATACTTGAGAATCTTGATAAGTGAATATTATCCGAGGTGCAAATTATGGATACGTATTTATACGGATATGCTTAGTTAGCTAAATATCATACACTCATCCTTACCCTATCATTCTGACTCACCATTGCACTTGAAAACATGCTTTATAAATTGACTGGACATAGGAATAGCAAAAGGCTCCACAATACATTTCAGAAGCTGAGTCGCTCGTTTGACAATTATATACAGTGTTATAACTCATCACCCATCGCCTACCTGACTCTGAATGAACAAGGTGTTATCAAGCAGGCCAATCCCTCTGCGACACACTTATTGACCGGTTCTAATGAAGTGCTTCTCGATGAGAAACTGGAGACATTTATTCATTCCTCAGACCAGGATGATTATCATTTTTTCATCAAGGATCTCCTGGATAATAAAAATGATTCAATTGTAACGGTCAAACTGGTTAACCGGGGTATCGAATATCGCCAACCTGAATGCTCGGGTTTTAGACTAATCGACTGTTCGCGGTCATTATGTAAACATCAGAATCCATTGCTTTATATTGTGTTAAGAGGCGTTGTTAATCGTAACATTAAAAATGGCGTAGAATTCTATTTATCCATTCAAAATGTCAGTGAGTCCTTGCGTAATCAGGAAATTATTACCTGCCTCAATCAGAAATTGGAAGAAAAGGTTTTTCAACAGAACGCTAAACTTGTCCAAAATAATCTGGACTTAACAAAAAAAATAACCGAGCTGACACAGTCAAAAAAACAACTGGCTGAACGGGAAGCAAAGCTCAACTCTATTTTCGATGCTTCGATGGAAGGGATTGTCACGTTTGCTCAGTCAGGTCTTATCGTTTCTACCAATATGGCCGTAGAAACCTACTTTGGTTATAGCCAACAAGAATTACTTAACCGGCCTTTTAATATCCTGATAGCCTCCTTACAGATCAACAAACCATTCCAAACGTTAATCCATCAATTAATAACGAAAGACCCGACGGTACTAATAAATCAAATCTACGAGGTCAATGGGATTCGTAAAGACGGCTCTACCCTGCCTTTAGAAGTTTCAATTGTTAAATATTCAATTGATGGGGCACTCTATTTCACCGGTATCCTGCGTGATATCAGTTTACGGAAGCAACAAGAGCAGAAAGAGCAAACGCATCTAACAGAATTGGCCCACGTTGCTCGTCTTTGTTTAATTGACGAAATGGGCTCCGGTATTGCGCATGAGATTAACCAGCCACTAACAGCGATTGCTAACTATTCGCAAGCCTGTTTACGTTTGATGCATGTAGAGAAGCCTGATTTTACTCAATTGAGTGATATTTTGTTAAAAATACATCAGCAGTCATTAAGTTTGGGCCAGATTATCCACCGAATAAAAAATTTAGTCAGTTACCAGGCAGCCATTCGTACTAATACTAATATTAATATGCTGATTCAGGAAGTAGTCAGTCTATGTATGCTGGATTTCAATAGAAACAACATCCATATTTGTCTTAATCTACTGGAGGATATGCCTGAAATTATGATTGACAATGTACAAATTGAACAAGTGTTATTACATTTGATAAGAAACAGCATAGATGCTTTGAAAAACTCAAAGAATCAGCGACAACTACTCATTCAATCGTGTATAAGAAACCTTAATCAAGTAGAAGTTAGCGTGCAAGATAATGGTTCAGGCGTTGATGAAGGTGAAAAAAATACAATACTCAATACATTTTTTACTACAAAAATTATGGGTCTGGGTCTAGGCTTGTCTATTAGTAAATCTATTGTTGAATCCCATCAGGGCATCCTGGACTTCACCAGTAAAACAAATGAAGGCACTACTTTCTATTTTTTGTTACCCATTAAGACTGTTTCACATGTCAGCCGCTAAAACAGCTCACATAGTTTATGTCGTTGATGATGATTTTGCCGTGTGTGATTCGTTATCGGTTTTAATCCAGGCATCGGGATATAGCGTTAAAAGCTTTCTTTCAGCGAAAGAATTTTTAGATAACCATAACAATATGCGTCCCGGATGCCTGATACTCGATGTCAGGATGCAACCGATGAGTGGGCTTGAGCTTCAGGACAATTTATTGGCAAGAAAGATTGAAATCCCCATCATCTTCATCAGTGGTCATTCCAGAGTGTTAGACTCATCAAAAGCGTTTAGAAGTGGCGCTATAGAATTTCTTGAAAAACCTTTTGATAATGACATATTACTGATACGTATTGAGGAAGCCATAAAAAGTGATCTTGAAAACAGAGCAAAGACGAGTGAATATGAACTCATTAAACAACGGATGGCGTCACTAACACTGAGGGAGAAAGATGTTTTAATCTGTATTGTTAAGGGCTATTCGAATAAATAAACGGCAACAATGTTAGATATAAGCTGTCGAACGATAGAAATACACAGATCCCGTGTGATGAAAAAAATGCAGGTACAACATTTTTCTGAATTGATGATCATGCTAAAAGAGCAATTGATGTAGACGTTATAAACTGATGATGTTCCGCCATCGAATAGTGATGTGTTGACAACGATTACAGATAACTGACCGGATGAGTTATAGGTAGTTATACTAATATTAATTATCCAATTGATGTGATTAAATGGCCTTGGCTTATTAATTATGTAGCCATAGGATTTAAATTTCATTAAATAATCAATTTATTAGGGGTACTATATGTCCAAGATCAACGCTGAACTTAATCCAGATTTAAAAGTAACCAACGATGTGATCTGCCTACCCGATCATAATGCCAAAATTGCTGAGCTTGCCTATTTAAAAGCTGAAAGTCGAGGGTTTGCACCGGGGCGCGAAATTGAGGATTGGCTAGAAGCAGAAAGCGAATATTTACTGTAACGTAATCTGTCATTGTTGCCAACGGGAAATACAGGGTAATGATGCGATAGTCCATTACCGTTATTGAAGTACAACACCTTGATCCACATCAGCCATCATCAACTGCCGTAAGGTCTGGGATATTTCCAGACCCAACCCCGTCAGGCATTGACTTTGAGCCTTAACCATCACCGCATAATCCGTACTGGAGCCAGGAAACTGGTATTCAGAGCGTTTATCCAGAATCGTATTATTCTTATTCTTAATAAACCACTGTACAATCAAACGAGCCTGCCCGGCTGCATCGACATTAAACTCTACAATATCAATACCCACCTGATAATCAATCACCTGTCGCTGTGCCCATGGATAACGTACCAGTCTATCCGTATTTAACTGACTGGGTAGCACCTGATAAAGAGCGAGCGAGATATTATGATCTAAATGTTCAGCCCAACGATGATCTTCAGAAAGCAAATACTGATGTGGGGTAATCGCCACCATGATTTGCGGTCGATTTAAATAGTCTGGAATTCTGATAGGGCCTAAGCCTATCACGGGCCCTTGATCCACCTTGTTGGCGTGAGCAGTATGAGTCACATCAACATCTGCAGTCAGCCGATAAAACTGTATAGGATTTGTACCGTTAGTGCAGCCATTAACAAGCAATGCTAAAATCAGCAGACCCATTACAATAAAACCGCGCGGTGTTAGAGCCAAACCATCAATAACCGTTTTCATAGCCGTTTATTCCTTTCCATAAAGAATTGAATCCGGATGTCTCTCTAAATAATCGGTCAAGTTTTTTGTCGATTGCGCAGCATCGCGTAAGGCCTCTAAAGCTTGCCATAAGGGTGCGCCTGGGTCTGCAAGTGCCTCAACAGAGCCTACCGCCTGCTTAGATTCCAATAATACGCTAGTCGCGGTCTCTAAGGTTTTTTCTGTGGATTTTAATAACGGTATTATCTCCTGATTAAACTGCTTTACCAGCCCCCGTGTATCCGTTGTCGCGCCATTCATGTTAGTGACTAAAGGAATCAGCGTAGCATTTAAACTCGCTATCAGTAACTCGGTTTCTTTTAAAGATTTACTCAAGGCAGCACGATCGGCTTTTAATTCATCCGAGGTGACAATAACACGTAATTCTTTTACCGTCGCGGCAAAATCTTTAACTATTTGTTCTATGGGTAACTGACGAAAACTAGTGAGGGCTTCTTCAGCGGCATCTTTAATTTGATCAACGGTGGTTGGAACAGACGGCAGTTCGGGTAGACCTTTATAATTAAGCCCGATTAACTTAACGGGCATATCACGATAAAAATTAAACTCCACATACAATAAACCCGTCAATAGACTTTGGGTTTGTAATTGGGCTTTAAGACCTGATTCAATTAATTGCCTGGCGTTTTCTTTACTGTCTTCTTCGGTCCTAGCTACATGCAGTGGGTGACCGTCAGAATCTAAAACCGCTGTTGGATCAATTTCAATCACCACCGGCTTAATAATATCTTTTGCCTGTTGACTTAATTCTAAAGAAATTTCTTTTACGGTACCAATTTGTACACCTTGTAACTTAACGGGCGCCCCCACATTTAAACCATTTAACGCTGAATCAAAATAGATGACGTACTCAATTTTTTTCTTGAGAAACTGCCCCCCACCAAAAATCAAAACCGCCGTGATTAAAAGGGTCAGAGAACCGACCAGAAAGGCACCGATAGTATAGGGATTAACGGGTTTACTCATGAGTGATACCTGCCCTGCTGATATTGAGAGTGTTATGTTCTGGTCTTTCTGTTTCACCACGGGTTAAAAACCGGAGTACTTTGGAGTCTGTCGATTCCGTTAATAGTTTTTTAGGCGCACCACGGGCTATCATGGTTTTAGTCTCTGCATCCAGAAAGACTGAGTTTGTACCAATAGCAAAGATACTGGCTAACTCATGAGTGACCATGACCACCGTCGCGCCCAAATTATCACGTAAACTAAGAATTAAATCATCCAGTAACTTGGCACTGATAGGATCTAAACCGGCAGAAGGTTCATCAAAAAACAAAATCTCTGGATCCAATGCCATAGCCCGTGCCAAACCGGCACGCTTTTGCATACCTCCGCTAATTTCTGAAGGGTAATAATCTTCAAATCCCGCCAAACCCACCAAGGCCAGTTTATAAGAAACAATTTGACGAATTCTCTTTGCCCCCAACTTTGTATGCTCAACAATCGGTAAGGCTATATTTTCTGCCAAAGTCATTGAACTCAATAAGGCGCCACTTTGAAATAAAACCCCAGTGCGTTTCAAAATACGTTTGCGTGTTGACGCATCGGCATCCCAGAGACTCTCTTCACCATAAAATACATCCCCCCTGGTAGGGTTCTGTAAACCAATTAAATGCATGAGTAGGGTACTTTTACCACAGCCACTCCCACCCATGATAATAAAAATATCCCCCCGATTAATTGTAAAATCCAGATCCCGTTGAATAATAAAATGCCCATACGACATAGTCATATTTTTAACAGTCAGACAGGTTTCCGTCATACTAGATACCCAGACGATTACACATTAAGGTCATTAATGAGTCCGCCATGACAATAAAAACAATCCCGGTCACCACGGCTGAAGTCGCCGCCTCACCCACCGCCGAAGCACTTCGTCCACATTGCATCCCTCTCATACAACCCGAAAGGGCAATCAACACACCAAATACAGCACACTTGGTAATACCTATCATCAAATCCATCAAGTGCACGGACTCTGCGGTACGATGTAGATATTCGAGTAAAGATACATCAAAGAAACCAACGGTAACCATTGCGCCCCCCACGATACCCATCATGTCAGCATACAGACAAAGTAGAGGCATCACCAAAATAAGCGCAATCATGCGAGGTAACACCAAAAACTCCATCGGTTGAAAGCCCATCGTTTTAAGCGCATCAATTTCACTGTTAACCTGCATGGTACCCAACTGGGCAGCATAGGCGGCACCAGTGCGCCCCGACATAATAATAGCCGCCATTAAGCCGCCCATTTCCCGACTCATCCCTAACCCCACCAGATTGGCAATATAAATTTGTGCACCAAACAAGGCTAATTGAATAGCGCCTACGAAAGCTAAAATTAAGCCCACCAATAAACTGATTAAAGTAATAATAGGTAAAGCCGATGGCCCGCAGTCTTGTATATTCATCCATAGATCAAGCCAGCGAAAGCGAGCTTTACCGCGCGTTAAAGCGACAACACTCAGCGCTGTTTCACCAATAAACACAATCAAGTCATGCGTTTCTTTAACGAAATGTAATGCCCCATGACCCAGACTTTCAATACAGGCTATTTTAGTCACCGGTCGCCTTGCACCCACCCGCTCTGGCACGGCATAAACCAGACTTAACAAACCTTGAATGCCTTCAGGCAACGTAGTTGTATCAACGTTAATAGCCTGTTGCGCCCCTTGATCAATCAGATGAATAAGATCCGTCATTAACAAACTATCCCAACACCCTAAGGTTTTCGTGGAAAAAACCACTCGCTTAATCCCCGCTTGCGTCATTTGTGTTAACAGAGGTTCTAAAGAAGGGATGTCTGCATCAAGTACCCAGTCACCGACCAGAGTCACTTCAAGAGTGTCTTGCTTGTGACTCGTTTTTAATTCACAAGGCGTGTTATTTATCATGAGGGCGCCGTTGCCGTAGCGCATAATAACCGCGCATCAGTCAACACTTGCTCCAGTAAAGTTAAAGGCACTTCCGAATGATGACTTAACGATAAGGCACGCACAATAGAACCAACCTGTTCCTGATTTAATAGCTGTTGGGGTAAAGCTTCACTGTACAACCACAGTACAGCAGCATCCATCGCGGGAACTTGAGCCAACCCGGCTTTATCAGCCGCCATCATTAACATGGCAGAGGCCAACAAATCCATCACGCCGGCGGTTGCTTGCTGTCCCATTAATATTTCCGCAGAACGCAGTTTTGCTTCTGCTGACTTAAAGAGTGGACTAATCGTTTTTTGTTCGACCTCGTCGGGTTCAAACAGTAAGCGTGATTCTGCAACAGGCGAACCCGTACCTAAACGTTGTAAACTCGCCAAGGTTTTAGCATCAATAATAGCCACAGGCACGCCGGGTTCAGATAAATAGCCAGCCTCTTCTTCATCACTTTCGCTAGACTGATTAACCACCACCAATAAGCCACCCCCCGCACCCATGATACGCACAATACGTGCCTTGAGGGTCTGCTGTATGTTCTCTATCATCCGCCGAATGGGGGTTTCATCATCAATACTTTCACTATTCGATTTTTTAACGACCACCGCTTCAGTAGCCGTCGAGACTGCTTCTTCATCTCCCAAGGTATCAGGCGGCCTGATGTCATTGGTGCTAGGCGTATCAACAGCTGTATCGGAATCAATAGACGGGTTGGCATCCGCCTCAGTAGAAGCAGTACGCGCAGGTTCGTCAGAAATCAAATTATCTATCAAGACTTGCAATAATTTTTTAGAAACGCCCACCACATCTTCGGTGGCTTCTGGGCTGATGACGTTATCAAATAAATCCCGCTTACCTTTGACCAGCCTAGCGACTTGTTGCTCATAAGAATCTTCTGCCAACAACAAAAATATTTGTACCTTTTGTTTTTGTCCCAAGCGGTGAATACGCGCAATGCGTTGTTCAAGAACCGCAGGATTCCAGGGCATATCCAAATTAATCAACACCGTCGCTGATTGCAAATTTAAACCAATACCCCCCGCATCCGTAGAAATAAATACTTGAATAGCATCATCCTGCTGAAACTTATCCATCAGTTCGCCACGTTTGTGGGTCGGCACACCGCCATGTAAACGCACACAACCCAATCCCATAGATACCACTAATGACTGCACCATTTCTGTCATTAACGCCCATTGGGAAAAGATCACCACTTTACAGTTACTTTGTAAACAAAGTTCTTCTAACAAACGCGCCAACTCATCCAGTTTAGGTGAACCTTGCGTTTCTTTATCCACCAGTCCAGCTGCATCACACGCCATCCGCGCCTGTTGCAAGGCGGACATCATCCGATTTTGTTCTCCCGGTGTTAACGGTCGACGTTTCGCTATCTTGGCTAATAATCCAGCGGCTGTCATGGCTGAATTATGTAATTCAACCTGCTTCTTATCTAAAGGAATATCCAGCCAGACTTCGGTTCTATCGGGCAACTGGTCACTCACTAAACTCCGATTACGCCTTAACATCACTGAAGCAATGCGCCGTCTTAATTCTGACAAGTTCCGATATCCAATCACTTTACCCCGCTCATCCGTGACATGAAACTCTAACAAACACCGCCATAAAGGCCCGAGTACTCGGGCATCAACCACTTGCAGTAAACTGTATAAATCTTCCAGTCTATTTTCTAGCGGAGTACCGCTCAACACAAACACATAGCGTGAAGAAATCAGCTTGATAGTTGAAGCCATTTTCGTACGCCAATTCTTGATGCGTTGCGCTTCATCCAGTATCACTAAATCAGGCTTTAGCATTTCACTGATAACACTTTGATCCCGAAGAATCAATTCATAATTAGCGATAAAAAAGAGTGCATCGGCCCGATATTGTACACTGCGATTTTCTGCGGCACCCTGAATGACTTGTACTGAATGCGAAGTAAACTTTTCAATCTCTCGAGCCCATTGATGTTTTAATGAGGCCGGACAGATAATTAAAATCTTCTTTACTCCCGCATGCTCACTTAACCAGGAAGCCGCACAAATCGCTTGCAGGGTTTTCCCCAAGCCCATATCATCCGCCAATAAAGCCCGACCGCGTGATGCTAAAAAAGCCACGCCTTCTGTTTGATAAGGAAACAGCCTGGCTTTAATACCGGGCAAAACGCCATTAGCCCGTAGAATGTCTTGAGTAATTTGTTGAGATCGCACCGCTTGTGCTGCATCTTCTGCACATTGACGTGCATACTGAAGCGCATCTTCCCCAACGAATATATCTTCTCGCCCCAAAAGTTGATCAGCAAAACGGAAGAAGTCTTCAGGTAAACGACCACAAAAAATACCGTCTTCATTAAAGTATTCTGTGCATAACGCCAACACATCGGCATCAATCTGCACGGTTTTATATAAACGAATGATGGGGCGAGTGGCTGATTCCCAAGTCAGATAAACAAAGGACAGTGGTGAACCCGCTGCTTTTAACTCTTTATAACCGGGTCTTTTCTTAGCGAAATGTAACACCGCTTCAATATGTTTACAGGTACCTAAACGATTAATCGCTAAATCTGGACAGGTACAATAATTGAGTCGTTGATCCAGTGAACGAATGTGTACTTGATAGGATTTCTTAGCGTGAGTCGTTGAAATAATAGAGGTCGCTTGCCAAATACCAAAACCTAAATTACCACTGATTAACTTAACATTAACTTCATTCCGGCCTTTCTTTGTCCGTTCTAAAATAGCCTCTTCGACGGCACTGCCTAAAATCTTGCTATCATCATAACCAAAGTGTTCTGCGTAGCTATACAGAGCAGCAATGGCATGTTTACAGACACCCGGCTCCGCACACTCACAACTGACAATGAGATTATTGTCTTCATCCTGGGTCAGTTCTATCCAATAGGGATTATCAACATCTTCGTCTTCTACTTGAGCGGTTAATAAATTATCTTGCACGTCCAGCGCAAAGACTCTATTCTCAGAATAATACGCTAAGCCCTGTTTGACAGTATCATCTGAGGCAACAGTCTTAAAGCGTTCAATATCATAGAGAAATAAATCATTATTCATATCATAGAACCCAGGTAGAATGGAATTTGCATTTTACAATAAAAATCTTGTGACTAATGTTTGCGTATGGCTACTATTTAGAAGCTGGATTTGATTTTTCGACAAGCTGTACACGCTGGGTAATGCCACAGACTAGTGTGTAAGGTATAGTGTCAGCGCACTGGGCAATTTCTTCAACGGCTAAATCATCACCCCAAAGAGTTACTGAGTCGCCCGGTTTTGCCTGTGTCTGGCTTTCAAGGTCAACGGTTATCATATCCATTGATACCCTACCGATCAAAGGCACCCGTTGACCATTGACTAATACGGGTGTACCCACTTTGGCATAACGCGGATAACCATCACCATAGCCGACCGCAACAACGCCTAACGTGGTTGGTTTCTTACAGACCCAAGTACCTGAATAACCGACTTTATCACCTACTGCTAATTTCTTCACCGCAATCAACCGGGAATGTAGGCTCATAATAGGTTTTAACCCTAAGTCTTTACCGGTATTCTCTGGAAAAGGAGAAATACCGTATAACATAACGCCAGGACGAACCCAGTCACTTAACGCTTCTTTCCAGGCTATAATACCCGCAGAGTTTGCAATACTGCACTCGTTCCTAAACTTTAAATCAGTTTCAATCGTTGCCACCGTATTGTGAAATAAGTGGATTTGTTTTAGCGTCGTTGCGTCATGCATATCATCCGCACTGGCTAAATGCGTCATTAGATTGATAGGCTGATGAACTATAGAGCAATGCTTTAACCGTTGATAAACAGACTCAAACTCAGCAGCTTTAAAACCCAATCGATTCATCCCTGTATCCATTTTCAACCAGATAGCAATCTGCTGTTGCTCTGCCCTGCTTTCAAATATTTCAACCTGTTGAAATGAATGCACTACCGCATCTAATTGATAAAGCGTGAGTTCATCTAATTCTTCAGTGCAGGTAAAGCCTTCTAAAACAGCAATACGACTTTTTATGCCTGCTCTACGTAAACGTACACCCTCATCTACCCGTGCCACTGCGAAACCATCAACCGTTTGTAAGGCATCAGCTATACGTAACAAACCATGCCCATAGCCATTGGCTTTAATTACCGCCATGATTTTTGAGCCGGGAGCGTAGCTACGTACTTTTTGCAAATTATGTTGCGCCGCTTCTAAATTTAAAACAGCATAAGCCGCAGGGTTCATTCATAATCTCCAGAAGGATAAGAATGACCCGTAGAATTCTCAAAACGGGTATATTGTCCCAAAAAGGTAAGATGCACTGTCCCTAGTGGTCCGTTACGTTGCTTTCCAATAATCAGTTCAGCCATGCCTTTACTAGGACTGTCTTCGTTATACACTTCATCACGATACACAAAAACAATCAGGTCGGCATCCTGCTCGATAGCGCCTGAATCTCGTAAATCAGACATCACTGGACGTTTATTAGGGCGTTGTTCCAAGTTTCTATTTAACTGTGATAAAGCAATAACCGGTACATTCAATTCTTTTGCCAGCGCTTTTAAGCCTCTGGAAATATCAGAAATCTGTTGTACCCGATTATCACCACTGGACGGAGATTGCATTAATTGCAGATAATCCACCACAATCAATCCTAACTGGCCATGTTCCCGCGCTAAACGTCTTGCTCTTGCACGGACTTCAGTCGGCGTTAGTGCCGGTGAATCATCAATAAATAATTGGGTACCCGCCAGAAGGTTAATGGCGGATGTTAAGCGAGGCCAATCATCATCGTCTAACTTACCCGTTCTGACTTTATTTTGATCTATTCGGCCTAATGAAGACATCATTCGCATAGCTAAAGAATCGCCAGGCATTTCCATACTAAAAACAGCTACGGGCTTATCACTTTTTAAGGCAATATTTTCAGCCATGTTCATGGCAATAGTGGTTTTACCCATAGAAGGCCTACCGGCCACTATGATCAAATCAGCCGGTTGTAAGCCGGAGGTTAATTCATCAAAATCGGCAAATCCGGTACTCGCACCCGTAATAGCCCCTTCTTGCTCAAATAAGGTTTCAATCTTATTGACGGCATGGGCAAGCAGAGATTTTATCGATACAAAACCACCACCCTGCCCTTTTTGTCGTTGCTCGGCTATTTGAAAAACTTGTCGTTCTGCATTTTCCAATAACTCAGCCGTATCACGTCCCTCAGTATTAAAAGCAGAATTTGAAATTTCTGTGCCAATATGAATCAATTGGCGTAAGACTGAACGGTCTCTAACAATATTCGCATAAGCAACAATATTGGCGGCACTGGGGGTGTCCTTTGCCAGCATAATCAAATAACCCAGCCCACCGATATTGTCCAGTTCCCCAATGGCTTTTAAAGCATCCGATAAGGTAATGACATCGAAAGGAATCTGTTTTTCTGCCAACTCTTCAATCTTTCTGAAAATAAGCTGATGGTTACGCCGATAAAAATCGGTCTCAACTACTTTGTCGGCAATCGAATCCCAGGTTTGATTATCAAGCATCAAACCACCTAAGACAGATTGTTCGGCTTGTATAGAATTGGGCGGGACTTTCAGGGCATCCAGTGAATAATCACGTTCCATTGAATAGTTTTCAGACATGGGTATTAACAGTTAAACAGATAGGTCATCCACTTAAGGTGGGACTGTTTAATGTTAAAGCTCACACCGTATCCCAGCTTAAGTCGATAACTCAAAATCTTATTCTTATTGCCCACTATTATTTTGACTCCAAAGCATCCAACGCACTGACTAAACTGGGTGAAATTTCAAAAATAGTATGTAAGCGAGTCAATTCAATTAATGACTGAACAACGGGGCTGGTCACTAAAACCAGGTGTCCTGATTTTATTTGCATATTTTTAAATGCTGAGATGAGTACTGCACAAGCACTAGAATCAATAAAGGTGACTTTTCCTAAGTCAATAACAAGCTTGCCGTTCCCCCCTTTTATCAAACTGGTTAAGCGAGTCTGCACTTCTGGGGTATCTGCCATAATAAAGCGACCCGATAACTCTATAATATCAATATCATTATGCTTTTGTTCATGTAGAATCATAGAAATTTCCTGGTTAAATTATAAAAACACTTATGACAATAACAGTTAATAAGTGTAAGATTTTCTGTGAATTATCCAGCACTGTTAATAGTGCTTGATTAAGGTTAACGTATTTTTGGACGACGTGACTGATATAGCATCAAAGGCTTCATCTTTGGGTGATGGCGTACAACCCCGCTCTCTTTCGATAAACTCCACAACTTTGTAATAGTATTCATCTACACAAGCATTAATAATCCACCATCCTCGCCCACTTTCTGCCTCAAACTCAGGAATCGTTCCGGGCGGAATACTGCTCATGGATATCCCAAAATCAATTATTTCAACTGATAAACACTCCGTTGTCTGCCTCCATTGCACAATAATATCATTGCCTGCCTGATTTTTATATGCATGCAAAATAACATTGTTCAGCGCCTCAACCACCGCAAGTTGAACATCATAAGCACATGCTTCATTTTTAGTTGCATAAAGACAAAGCGCATGGATAGCCTCACCTAGGAGTGAAATATTTTTAGGGTCACTGACTATTTTTAAAGTGATAATGTCAGGTGCACTTTTATTGGCTGTCATCTTATGTTAATGGCCTATAAATTTGTCTATCTATTATTGTCAGTATAAGATTTTTTTATTTAAACCAGGCTCTACTTGAAAACAATACTTTTACAGATTGCAACAGGTAGTGTAAATCTTGTCTAAGACTAAAATGAGCAGCGTAAAAAGAATCACTCATCAACTTTTCATCGTCAGGCGCATCCACTGGCAGATTTAATTGCGTTGGCCCTAATAACCCAGAAGGTACTCGATCTGCCAGTTTCTCCCAATCTTCGGTTCGTCGTGATGCTACTTCGAAACTGACTGGTAAGGCACCTATCAGATTAAGATCACCACTAACTACCGCCAGAATGCGTGGTAAATGTCGAAGCACAGGTGAATTTACATTCCACTCCCCTACCTGAAACTGCGTACGATGAGGCACACCAAAATCATCTAATTCTTTCTTATTTCCTCGCAACCAATATTTACTATAGGGGTTTCTAGGGGTTTTTAACAAACTGAGGCTTATAGCTATCGGCCACAATGGCAAGCTTATTAGTAGCAATAACACGCCAGAAAAACAATTAAAAAAAACACCCAAGCTATTATTAATAGTCGCAGATTTAAGATCAGCAAGCAAAAAAGTATCGCTAATTTTCAGGATAGCCCCATTATCGAGACGAATCAAATCATTCCCTCTAACTATCGCATTGCGTATTTCCACCAATTCACCGACATATGAGTAAGGTAATATAACGGATGATTCAATAGTCGCACGACGATCAACGATCACGTTATCGCCAATAACAACCTTACCTGAAAGCTCGACTGACTCATGTAAATGACAATTAGAACCAATCAAAGCCACTCCCTGCTTTAAGTTTTGCGGATATACTTCAGAACAACGCCCCTGAGTAAGACCCAATACAGTTTGACGACCTGGAATCAATAACGTGTTTAATTCTCCAGACACAGCATCCAGATTAGCCTGATAGAAACTTTTTAACGAATCAAGTCTTGCCACCACGCCCTCAACATCAACGCTCGCCTGTGATGAAAGGGGCTGCGCTGATTCAGTCCATTTTAAACTATCAAAATTAGCTTTTAGCGGATCCAGGCAAAGTACCATATAGGCATTTTCACCACCATATAATGCTTGCACACTGACCGAACTGATAGATGCGGCCTTTTGCAGGAACGTTTTCATATCTCCACTTCGAATAACATCACCCCGGAGTATTAAAAAAGGTGACTCCGGTTTTTTTTGAATGCGTGCTAACTCTTGTACAGGCGATTCTTGACCACGAGTGACACTATAGGTTAAGGTCATCCCCCAGCGCTCACCATGACCCAATGCGGCTTTAACCTTTTCAGCATAAGAAGACAAAATTACATGAGCTTCCAGAATACCCGCATCAACCAAAGCGTCTAGCGTATGTTCCAAGATCGATTTTCCAGCCAGTGGCAACAAAGCGATACTGGACTCATTGGTCAACGGAAGTAATTCTTGTCCATTTCGATCTGCAAAAATAATAGCCTCCATCAGTAGGCTCCCCTACCTAAGAGAACTGCAGGAATTGTTCTTAATAAAAGTTTTAGATCAAGAAGCAGAGACTGTGATTGAATATATTCTGTATCCAGTTGCACCTGTTGAGGAAAAGGTATATTTGAGCGCCCAGAGACTTGCCAAATACACGTTAAACCTGGAATGACTTCCAGACGCTGGCGCTCTTGCAAGGAATATTGATTAACCTCACTAGGAAGTGCAGGTCGAGGACCTACCAAAGACATATCGCCTTTTAAAACATTCCACAATTGAGGCAATTCGTCAATCGAAGCCTTCCTGATAAAACGACCAATCGGGATTATCCGTGGATCATTTTTCATCTTAAAAATTACCCCCCCTTTCATTTCGTTCTCCTCCAGGATCTCCTTAAGTCGTGCATCCGCATCAAGGTACATGGAGCGGAATTTCCACATAGTAAATAACGTTCCCCAACGACCAACACGAGTTTGTTTATAAAAAACCGATCCAGGAGAGTTTAAATAGATAAGAATCATAATTGTAAAAAATAATGGCATTAATATGATCAATAATAGGATTGAACCAACAATATCTATTGCTCGCTTCATTAAGTAGGCACCCTGAATCACAGTCAACCATAGCAAACGCTTTAAATGTAACCGCAAAGAAATATTACTTTTAAAATAGGACAAACGACTATAACGACGCAATAATTCCTTTTGGATGTCGGAATTCATTATTTTTGCCCTTGCTGACTTTGCAACCAGACGCGATAAAGAAATAAAGGGTTACCGATTATATATCGTCTCCACATACGACCTGGCTCCTGGAGTAACCGCCACGTCCATTCCAAACCAATTTCCCGCATCCAAACTGGTGCACGTTTAATACGACCCGAATAGAAATCAAATAAACCACCCACCCCTAAACAAACATTGGGGTCTAATAACTCCCGGTTGCGAGCCAACCACAACTCTTGTTTCGGTACACCAAACCCAACGAATAAAATAACCGCACCTGATTTATTGATCATTTCAATCACCTGACCGTCCTGTTCTGGTGTAAAAAAACCATCATGAACACCAGCAATTATCAGTTCGGGATACCGTTGTTGCATCGCTTTAGCAGCGAGATCAGCAATTCCCGGCAGACCTCCCAATAAAAATAATCCGTGGCGATTTTTTGCTGCTCGCTCACACAATCTAGGAAAAAGATTAGTACCATTAATGTTGGCCATCAGAGACTCATTCAACATGCGGCAGCCAATGTTAATGCCGATACCATCCGGTAAAACGCGATCAGCAGCCTGTAAAATAGTTCGATAATGTGTATTCGTATAAGCAATATTCAAGCAATCAGGATTAACAAAGGCTAACAGGACTTTCTTCTTTTTCTCAATCTGAGATTCAACCCAGTCAAGTGCTTCCAGCATAGTGGTATTGACGATATTCACACCCCAAAAATGCAATATCGGAGGTATAGCTTTAGCTTCATTACCCCCTAAAAAGGAACCCACTACACCGCGTAGACTTAAACCCACGTGTTCTTTAACCGCTCCACCGTAATAAAATTCACGGTCAGTCATTAGCTCATCGTCGTAAGCCAACCCCATTTTCTTCCTAAGCAGGTACGGTGAAATAACTCCCGGTGTTATATCAAACCGAAACAATGCGTTGGGAGGCAAATTTAATAACTCTTCATGAGTCATTGGACGAGGACCTGCCCATGACAAATCTCCGCGCAACACATTTAATAAAACAGCTAACGCTTTACCCGGTAATGATCCACTGAATGACAGTCGTTCAAATTCATTTTGAAAGCGCCCAAGCTGAATTTGCCTCTTTAAAACTTGTCCCGTTTGCAGATACGCAATAATACCTCGCAACAACAATAGCGGAAATAAAAGCAGTACAAGGAAAGAGCTACTCAATAAATCAAACACACGGGGCAAGCAGGATCGTATAAAAAACAGCCAAGGGCTTAAAAGTCTCAAGGAAACAGGTTTAATTCGCTGACCCAATGGTCCTGGTATTCTGGTAGTTGGCTTAAACACTGAGTTCCTCGTTAGATAATTTCAAAGAACGGGGTTTTATTTTTGCAGGGACTCCAACTGCCAAACAATTAGCGGGAATATCTTGAAGCACGACAGCATTCGCACCAATGATCACATCATCGCCAATTTTAATATCACCCAATACTTTGGCACCGGCACCAATATCAACGCGATTGCCTATTACTGGGGCACCTTTTTCACCCGTACGCCTCAAACCAATAGTCACGCCGTTACGGATGACCACATCATCACCAATGACCGCATCACCACTGATGATGATACCGCCAAAATGCTCGATCACCACACGACGACCCATCGTTGTTTCACAAGGCAACTCAATGCCCGTTAACATTTGCGATAATAACTTCAACATTTTATAGACAAACGAAAAGGGCAATCTCAACCATCTTTGTTGAATCCCGTATCGCCAGCATCCCAATCGATAAACTAACATAACCATCAAGCCTTGCCTCGTCAAATCACCTTCATAAGTGCGCCAGTCTTCACGAATATTTTCAAACATATTTATTTACCAAGGTTGTTTTGGGGAATTAAGCCCCCCCTGTGTATCTATCCAGGCTTGCTGCCAAAGCTGTACTATGCGTTTGGATTCTGCTGCTTTAACGGGCGATCTATTTCTATTCAGTCTGGCCCGTAAACGATGCCAACCCTGTTCTAACGATTTCACTAACCAACTATAGATCAAGCCATGCCATTTTCGATAGTATAACAATTGACTGCGCATACGCCACAAGGTTAATTGTTTACCTGAAATTGAAAAAGCTAATTCGTTCACAGTTTCCGATGATGCCCCGCCTATGTGAGTTATCACTAAATCTGGCCAGTAATAAACCTTAAAACCGGCTTTATGGATACGTCGACACAAATCAACCTCCTCGTAATATAGAAAAAAACGAGGATCAAAAAGACTAATTTGCACTATTAAGTGTCGAGGCATAATAGCAAATGCACCTGGCACCCAATCAACTGCTTCCGCAGTCAAGGGGTTAGCCCAGGTACGATCGAAACGCCCAAAAAATCGAGAACCTGCAAAATGATAGGCCAAGCCGGATATCGTCAAACCATCATTCAGTAAAGAAGGAAATAATCTGGCAGAAGGCTGCCAATTACCTTGTGGATCTTGTAAAAGCCCCCCTCCCATACCCGCATCAACATTTTCTTCCATGTGCTCCACAGCCTTGGCCAGGGCATCTGGAGGCAACACTGCATCTGGATTAAGTAACACTAAATAGTGTCCAGTTGCTATCTCTAACGCTTTGTTATTAGCATTACCAAAGCCTAGGTTTACATCACTAACAATTAATAGGACTTCTGGATAGTCTGCTCGAATAATAGCAACGGACTCATCTCGAGAGGCATTATCTACCACAATCACTTCAAGGTCAGCCACTAGAGTCTGTGCCCGTAAACTGTCTAAACAAAAGCGTAACAAGGGCGCGCTGTTATACGTTACAATAAAAACTGATAATAACTTCATGAATCCCCTCTTTCTGTGCGTTGCCATTGGGCATTGACACGCATATTGCGCCACAACTTGGTCAACAAAGTCAGCTTCCAAAGTATATAAAAAGGTACTGTGAGTAACACTTTTATATCCTTTAGCCCGCCTCCACCCAAGAAAATAGCAATCAAAACATGCATGCACACAAGCAATAGCCCGACGATAGCATAATATTGAAGCAGTGTAATAGGGATAAGCAAAGTCAACAATAATAGCAATACATGAAAGGCTAGAGGTAACAACAATAGTTCAGCCAAAGGCTCAAACAGGTTTAATTTGCCACGGAGTACGCCCACAAATAACGTGGGCACATGGTCAATAATCAGCCTAAATCGCCCCCCTTCCCAGCGCGTCCGCTGCACAGCATGATTCGCATCTTGATTTGGCGTATCCGCATACACCGTCACTGTATCAAGAAAATGTACTTGATAACCAGCATCAACCAACCGTAAATGATATTCCATATCTTCTGCAATAGATCCGGCTTTGTAAGGCACCGCTTCAAGAATCTTTCGACTTAAGCCAAACCCATTACCCAAAAGACCTACTGAAACATTTAGCTTTTCACGACCCAATAAGCGTAATTCATTAAAGGCTAACCAGGCAATATACTGAAGCCTGGTTTTTAAAGAATCATCGGGGTTTGAGATACGATAACGACACTGAAGCGCATCGACACCTTGTGCAAAAGCAAACTGAAACTCACCGATTAATTTGTTATCTATGCGACTATCAGCATCAATCACCAAAAAACCATCATACGCCTCTGCCAACAACGCTGTAAAAGCGTAATCCAGTGCATAACCTTTGCCGCGATTAACAGCGTCATGGCGAATCAAAACCCGAGCACCTGCGCTTTTAGCTCTATCTGCGGTATCATCCTGACAATTATCAGCAATAACGATCAAATCACAATTAGAAACCTGATTCAAACTGGCTTGCACATTACCGATACACGCAGAGATGCCATTAGCTTCATTATGTGCGGGTATAACAACAGCCAATTTAGGTAATGATATTTTGCTGATCGAATAATCTAACACCAAACCTTTTTTTGGCGCCAATGCAGCAAGGGTTAAGGTTAGTAACTCCAATGTGCCCGGTAGTGTTAAACAAAGTATCATTATCTTTGCCAACAACAGGATAAAAAAAACTAAAGTCGCGATCATCTAAATCCACACCTCAATATCAAATCAGCCATAAAAATATGCATTCACACACTAAAGGCGCTTTCTAACTTATAATTGGCTGTTAAAACTTCTTCCTATCTCAACCAGCGATAAGTATAACAAAACCATGCTTTAAAATGGCGAAATTATAATTTCTCAAGGTGCAAGGATAATTTTTCAAAGAGATAATGTACATTGCTATATAAATCATAGTCAGCCAGGACTGTTTCTCTTCCTGCTCTACCCAGTTGTTGACGTAAAGCGGAATTGATCACTAACAGTCTAATGGCTTTAGTTAATCCGTCAGTATCAGAGGCAGGAACCAACAAACCATTCTGACCGTTCACAATAAGCTCTGGAACCCCTGTAATTACAGTCGTTATACAGGGGATTTCCATAGCCATTGCTTCCATTAATACCACTGGCAACCCTTCCGCAAAACTAGGTAATACAAAAATATCAGCGACTTTATAGTAATCGAGAATATGATCCTGATCGACTGCACCAGTAAAAACCACTTGCAAACCAATCCCTAAAGATTCTGCATAATCACGCAAACTTTGTTCATCTGGCCCCATCCCCACAAAGGTAAGAGTGCAAAAAATACCCTCATTTTTTAATTGCGCTAATGACTCCAGTAAAATAGCTTGGCCTTTAGCAGAGGTCAATCGACCGACACAGAGTAAATTACAAATCTCAGCTTCTTTTGCGTGAGTTAATGGCTTAAATCGCTCTGGATCTACACCCAATCGACAGACGTCAAACTTCGACCAAGCTTCTACTGGAGATAACTTCATCAATTGACTACGCGCATAATGACTAATACAAAAAATAAAGTCTGCAGCTAAGATTTTTTCAGGTAAATTATAACCAGGAGCATCATAAAACTCGTCTGGCCCATGCACGGTAAAGGAAAAACTGTATCCAAACACAGTTTTAACCAGCATACCGACTGAAGCCGCTGGTGTCGCAAAATGTACATGCAAATGCGTTATGTTTTGTGACCGCATCCAATGACCTAAAAGCATCGCTTCTACTAAATAAAAAACATGGTATAGCAAACGCTTAATATCCCAACCACCTAACTTAACGACATGTTTGAAACCCTTTAATAATCCAATGGGATTTAAAAACAATGTCTTGCCTAAAGCAATACTTGCCTTTAAAAGACCTTGTGACTTAACATAAAAAGTGTGTTCTGCTTCATTTCTTTCGATATCTGTCAGCTTTTCAAAAGTTCGATCAGGCAACCGAATTGATGAGACAACAATTGGAACTCCAAATTGGCGAAGTTGCTGGACTTCACGCAAAATGAAGGTGTGAGAGTAAGCTGGATATTGGCTTACTAGATATGCGATACTCTGAGTCATGTCTTTGACCCGATCAATTCACGATAATATTCAATAGCTCTAGCAATCTTGGCATCCCAACTATAATTGTTTTCAACGCGTATGCGACCTTCTTGCCCGCGAACTTTCCAGACTTCCGGCTGTTGTCGGACACTTTCAAATTGCTTAATCAACCCTTTTACAACATCGGCTTTACCTGTTGCCGGTAACTTAATACCCACACCGTCATCGACAATTTCAGCAGGGCCACCAAAATCAATGGCAATGACTGGTCGGCCAACCGCCATTGCCTCTAACAATACGGCCCCACCCGATTCTCGTACTGACGGCAGACAAAACACATGCGCTTGTTGCATGATTTTACCGACCGCTTTTAGTGGCAAATTACCGGTAAACTTAACTTTTTCACTCATACCGTTCTCTGCGGTCATTCTTTCTAAATGGATTCGCTCTGGCCCTTCACCAACAATAGTGAGTTGCACAGGAAAGTCGAGCGCTTTTAAGGCTTCCAAAAGCATAGAAACACCTTTGAAAGGCAGTAAACGCCCCACAAATACTATTTGTAAAGGATTGCTATCCGAAGGGACAGGTGGCCATTCCTCATAGTTAAATAAATCTAAATCCACGCCGTTCTCAAGTAAGAATCGGCACTTCGATCGATAGCCAGCCGATATTCCTGCCAAAGTAGAACGTGTGGCAGTTAAAATCAATGATGCGTTCCGCGTTGATCCAATCAAAAAATCTATCACTCGGCCAAAATTGCGAAGTGGATATAACCATTTCGACTCTGCTTTCATGATCTCTGGAAAGGTTGTAGGTGATGCCATAGCGCCATTCCAAGGCCCAAGAATTAATGGACGTCCCAATTGATATAATCTTGTCGCCGCCATAGGCGTTACCGGAGTAACCTGGTGTACAACATCCCAATCTTGACCACTCTTTATTAACTGCCTTGCTTTTCGAACTGCAAGCCAGTCATAAACGAAAAAATCCAGTGAGGCAATAAGGAACCGTGGATGTTCACTCCGAGGAAAACAAAAAGTGGCAAAGCGATAAAGCGGCCCAGCAAACCACTCAGTGTCAATAAAAATGACCGATGCGTCATCAAGTGGTATACCTGATGATTTCAACGCCTCCTGATTGCGGATATGAGTTAATAAAGTAACTTGGCAAACTGCGGCTAATCGCTGATACCATTCCCAACCAATTTGAGATACAGATCCCATACCAGACCCACATTGATAGGCAGATAATAACACGCGAATGTTTTTGTTTTTGTTCATGAGATACCCAATTAGTTAAAAGGCTCTTTTTATTAATTTATGTGCCAGTTTAGTAACATTCAAGTACAGATCCCAAATGAATCATTTTTTGCTATTGACAGTCGAGAGAATGTGATCAATTCTCCTTTGAAAAGTAGCTTCAAAATCATGATTGCGAGTAAAGACTACACTGTTTTTCGATTTTTCGATTAACTCAGCTCTATTACTATTCAAATCAGCGACAATTTTACAGATTTCATCAAGATCGTTTAATTCAGCTCCCCACCCAACATCGAAAATCTCCAATAGACCGGAAAATGCTCTGTTTTTGTACCCGACTATCGGTACACCACAGGACAATGTTTCTAAATAGGTACAAGAGGGATCGCTTTGCCTATGTAAGCACACAAAAAGATCGACTGTCTGTTTAAGCTCAGGAATAAGTATTTTATAAAAATCAACTGATCCTAGCATAGAAATATCATTTTCAAGATGATGTTTAGAAATGAACTTTTTCATTTCTGTTTCTAATTCGCCTGTGCCGTATATTTTTAAATGGAAGGGAATATTGATTTGTTTTAATTTTAAGGCAAATTTAACAAGATGATCAGCGCCCTTTATCCGGATCAACCGCCCTGAAAATGCAATACGCAGTGGCTTATATTCAGATAAGTAATTAACTCTTTGTTCTAATTCATTATCTTTTATTATCTGGTTTTCAAAAACGCGGGTATCGAAGAATAATAAATTATTTTTTACTTCACTGTATTCACTATGAGCAGGTACGCCGTTTGATTGCAGACCGTCGCAAAGTTTAAAAGCTGCCACTCTTTTTCTTTCTTTTTCCCATATATAGAAAAACCTACGTATTTTTACGATTGGGTTCGAGGTACTTAATGCAGCGATTTGATATCGAGTCTCGGGTATATATTCAATGATATAGACACATTTTATGTTTTCTTTTTTACATAACTTGCTCAGATGAAGTTGATTGTCAGAGTCGCCAGATGCAAGCACAATAGAAACGCCCTGTAGGTGAGTTGCACTTATTAATTCCTTTTCTATTAAAGTGATACACTTAAACGGTAACTCATTGTAACTTAAAGCTTTAACACCAAATTCAGGAAGTGGTTCGGTGCTTAATGAGATAATGCAAGACACATCCCCAGGCCATTTTTCAGTATACAACAGCATCCCATTATAAAATTTGAGATCAAATATTAATAAGTTATCCGATTTCCATACAGGTACAGAAGGTGTAATTGCTAAATGAAATGGTCGCATACAGTGAAGATTATTAAATTGAAGGTTATCAAATATTTTCAAACGCATCTATAACTCTTAATCTACGTTACCTAATCAAATGGCACTTAAAATATCATTTTCAGACACATTTAGCCGTCAAATGTACCATGGAGTCTTAGGGTTTACAAGAAAGTAGAAATTTACTTTGCTTAACCATTAGAAACACAGTGAATAGAATAGCTTACCTGACTATGGCTATTTTATATTCTTTGTGAAACAATTAACTAACAAAACCATAATTAATAACCTTACAAAGATCTGTGCTCACCCAGTGGAGCTTGTGGCGTTTATTCGAACATTATTCGTTTATTCAAAGACCGCAGATACAATAAAATTTTAATTTATTTTCTATATCATCATTGAACATAAACAAGCCGAGAGCAATAATGACTGTATATCTTAAACGAATAGATATCTTTATTTTAATAATTAGTTTATTGATTCCCTTTGTTATCTAGATAAGTACGTGAAAGATTCTGACTATAAATTTGATAAAGCAATGCTTGTTTATCATGGCTGACTTGAAGGGGCGCTAAGCCCTCATCGAACTGCCAGGTTCCAAACTTTTTAGGAACCATAGCTTCCAGATTAAACTGCCCGTTCTGTTCTGCTAACTTCTGTGTTGGTTTTAATAAAAGTGTTGATCCTGCCGCCAGCAACATCGCCAGCGAAAGGATAAAAGCTTTAATTGAAGAAGGTTGTTTGTTTTTAGTAATCACCGGGGACAGGTACTCCATACCGAACAGGATGATATTCATAAAACCGAAATTAGTGTTACTTTATCGGCACCGCTTGATTTTCCTTGTTATCTTTACCTTTGGATTCACTTAACTTTTCAAACTCTCCCAAGTATTTTATTTTTGCAGAGTCATGTAGCTTTTTAATGATAGCATCAGCTTCTTTCTTACGCTTTTGGTTATACTCGGCGCGGTCACAGATGCGGAAAATGAAAGAGGTATAATGCTCCAATTTACCTAAAAATATGACATGCTTAAAATCAAATTCACAGAGGCCGAAGTTGAACAGTTATACCAACAAGTCATGGAACATCCTTCTGGACTGAGCAAGAAAAAACTGCATGTTATCTACCTCAAGTCACTTGGTTTGCCGCATTATGAAATTGCGCGCATTGCACGAATCAGTGGCGACCGTGTAACGGCTT
>CAIMEB010000237.1 GCA_903839855.1 uncultured Methylococcaceae bacterium | reverse complement strand
ACTGGTTGCCTTTTGACGCTTATAAGTCTTTTGCTGATCTCAAAAGAGAATTATTTGATGTGCTTGCTAATATTGGACTATCTTTCACCGTAGACTTTTCTTAAAAGTTAAGTTAAATTAATTTTACATAGGTACTTAGCATCAATTTCATTTAAACCATCTTCTTGGGGGACACTCTCATAAGCGTTCGCTATTTGATTACTTAAGGTATCAAATCTATTTTTAAAACGACGTATCCGATCAAATAATTGAGCATCTACCAGTGCAGCTACTGGCTTACCATCCTCTTTAATTAATATTGAATCATGATGATTTTGCACTTGACTCAACATCTCCCCTAAATTTTGTTGGAAAACCGCCGTGTTTACTTCATTAATCATGATAAATCCCTACTCTTAAAATTAAGATCATAGTGCATTAAGTTAATGATAACCTAATAATTATTTTAGCAGGCTAAATTCTCACTAGCGATAGAAACCAATACCCCTAGAAGATTATCAAGACCCTAGTATGCTGATCAATACCATTGTTTCTATTGAAGCCATCAGTTTCCCAATGATGGGTAATTTGATCATAAGCTTTGCCAATATCATGTGGATTCATAATTTTCCTTGTGGCCTAAATTGTAGATATACAACCTGATGGGGTGATAGATCGCTAGGGGTCAATGTCCGAGTTCGTCCACCAATCAGGGGTATGTGCCAACTCCGACCGTTCACAACTAAATTAAAAAGGCAGTTATTCAAATTTCCTTTCAAAAAAGCTACTATTTTCATGGTTTAGATCGAATCTGCTTAATACAAATAATAGTTATAGAGGTTAGAAGCGCAGCGCCGATGGGCTTTTGAGTTAAATCGACTAACGCATCGGCGTGCATTTTGTTTTTGCCGCAAACCTGTGCAGTCTGGATGACGACCTGGTCAAATGGAGTATCCACAATCGTTTGAGCTAGAGCAAGACGGAAACCGATGTTGTCGTTACGTTCAGCGGGATAGTTCCTGTTACGGTTAGCTGAACGCATGTTCCGTGCGTTGTTGTTCCAAGAACCACCACGCAACACGCGGTTAGAGCCTTCGGTTATCACCCAAATCCATTTTCGTACACTGTTGGGTGAAATTGCAAATTTTGTTTACGCCAAGCTTGACTCTGTGCGGGTAGAGTTCCGGCAAAAATGGCATCGTAATAGGTTTGTAATTCTCTTTCTGAAGTCAAACCTTGTGCCCACATGCTTTCTGATCGCTCTCGCAATAATTGATACCTTCTTTGCTTGCGTTTCGTTAAACGAATAATTCCAGGGGAAATTCTAAAGCCGCAATAAGTTAATCCTAAGGCGCTACGATTAATAATCACATTGGGTTTTAAATGTAATTTACAGACCTCAGCCAGATAATCACTAAGTTCATTAAACACTTGCTTAGCACTTAACTTATCCTGACACCACCAGACGATATCATCCATATATCGTACATGGGCATTTACGCATGGATGATTAAGTAAAAAGCGATCAGATCCATCCAGGTAATAGTTAGTGTCTGAACGGAAATGCTGTAGACCATATAAATAAGGGGCTACAGACAAAATAGTGAATCGAAGATTTACAAAAAACTTGAAGAAATGATGAGGTTTCGGTAACGGTAACCCTGTAAGTGCCGCCAAACATCACTT
>CAIMEB010000236.1 GCA_903839855.1 uncultured Methylococcaceae bacterium | reverse complement strand
TTTACAAATGCCCCTGTTTAATAAACAGGAACACGAGTTAGAAACCCATTTTGACAAGTGGGTGTATTTCTTAAAGCATCTGGAAGACTTTGACCATATCCCGACCATTTTAAATGAACCTATATTTACCAAAGGCTTTGAAATTGCCAGTGTTGCGCATCTCAATGCCGACCAATACGATGCCTATATCAAGAGTGTGTTGTCTTATAACGAAGCTAAAGCGGTGTTAGATACGGCATATCAAGAGGGCAAGGTCGAGGGTAAGGCTGAAGGATTAATTGAGGGTAAGCTCGAAGGTCAGTTAGACGAAAAGTTCGAAGTGGCGAAATCAATGTTAAACAAAGGCTTTGACATTAGCCTGATAGCTGACATCACAAAGCTCTCTGAGCAAGACATTAAGCCACTCGCTAATAGACCGCTGCCATTGTTCAGGCGTACTCGCTAAGGTTAACGAAGTAGCGTTAACGCCTGTTTCAATCTGTCTTAGCAAGCGCGGCATATCGCTGGGTGTTACCTCATTAAAAAGCCCCGCATTAAAAGCGATTAACCAGGCTAATTGAAACAGAATACTTTGTGGAACAAGACGTTCCTGCTTTAATATTTCGCGCAATAAAGTGCCTTTCTTTAGTCTCAACTCCATCGAGGCTTCTAGGCGCTGCCCAAACCGGGTAAAGGCTTCCAGTTCCAAAAACTGTAGATAATCCAGCTTCATTTGTCCCGCTTGATCACGAATATGACTGTCCTGAGCTTTTCCACCGATTCGCGATACGGAACGGGTAATATCTATAGCAGGACGAAACCCCGAAACAAACAGATTATTATCCAGATAGATTTGTCCGTCGGTGATGGATATTAAGTTGGTTGGAATATAAGCAGCAATCTCGCCCTGCTTGGTTTCTATAATCGGTAAGGCGGTCATGCTCCCGCCGCCCTTTTCAGCATTCAAACAGGTTGAACGCTCCAACAAACGTGAGTGTACAAAGAAAATATCACCCGGATACGCCTCACGCCCTGGGGGTCGGCGCAATAATAATGACAGTTCACGGTAGGTTCGGGCATGGGTGGATAAATCATCATAAACAATTAATGTATCTTTACCTTGCGCCATCCAGTATTCGGCTAAGGCACAACCTGCAAAAGGTGCGATATATTGTAATCCCGGCAATGCACTGGCTTCTGCAACCACACACACGGTATAGGCCATCGCACCGTGCTTTTTTAAAGTTTCCAGCGTCGTCACCACGGCTGAACGCTTCTGACCGATCAAGACATAGATACAAATAACCTGTTTATCTTTCTGATTAATCACGGTATCAATGGCAATTGAGGTTCTGCCTAAGCCTTCATCCCCGACAATTAATTGCCGCTGCCCTTTACCGATGGGAATTAAAGTATCGATGATTTTTATGCCCGTGTATAACGGCTTACGAACAAAATCACGATCAATAATAGCGGGTGAGCTCTTTTCCATGTTTTCTCGACCCGACGAAGCCGGGGTCGCCTGTCCATCCAGAACCGCCCCCAAAGGATCAATCACTCGCCCTAAGAAGGCATCTCCAACCGGAATACTCAAGGCATGTTGCGCTAAATAAACTGTCGTACCCGCCGTCAACTGTTCGGTTTCATATAACAGGATAGCGCCGATTCGATCATGGTTAAGATCAAACACCATGCCCCGACTACCCTCCGCAAAAATCAGAATATCTTCTATTGAGGCAGACGGTAGACCTTTAACCCAACTGATACCATCACCCACAGAAACCACGGTACCTTGCTCTGTCACCCGTAAATCCAATTGATAATTGGTCAGCCATTGCGCTTGTTGCGCTAATAAACCGCTGGTAGAGACTGGTTCAGTTTGAGACATAATCAAGCTCAGCAAAACCAATCAATTCATGTTTCACATTAGCATTCAATACCCAAGCCCCTATATCCAGACGCACCCCAGCGATTAGTTCCGGGCTTTGATGGTATTGAATATCAACCTGCCTATTGATGAGAGTCATCAGTTTTTGCTCTACCTGCTGACGCATGTCAGGGCTTAAAGGATAAGCACTGCTAACCTTAATTGGAGGGGCACTGTTACTCTCGTCAGGCACCATCAAGGGTTGCTTAATAACTTCAGGAATCCCGCTTATCTTGTCGAGGAGCAACTGAAATAACCGTAACTCTAATTCTGGACCCACCGCTTGCTGTAATAACAGTGCTGAAAACCTTGCACCGTTTTCTAACGCCTGCTTTTCAACCCGTTGCTGAAATTCCTGTTGTTGTACGGACAGCGTGACCTTGGCTTTTTGACGCTCTTGTTCGAGTTCACGCTGTAGTTTTTCTAATTGAACCCGTCTTTCTAAATCCATCTGCTGCTGAAAGGCTTGCAAGGCGAGCTGTTTTTCTTGCTCCCACTGGCGTTGTCTATTCTCATATAACGCGGCCTTTTCCTCTGCCTGCTGTTGCTGGTTTTTTGCTTCAGTCAAAGCTTGTTCAATGACTTGCTTACGATCCGCAATAACCTTCAGTAACGGCTTATAAAATAGCCGTTGCAAGACCCACAGCAACACCAGAAAGTTAATGATTTCAAGAATAAAGGTAGAGACATTGAATTCCATCATTACAATTCCATAATTACTTAACAATATATTCAAGTAATGGATTACGGAATAACACAATCAGAATAATAACCAGACAGTAGATAGCCAATGACTCAATCATCGCTAAGCCAATAAACAGGGTACGCATAATCGATTTTTCGGATTCCGGCTGTCGAGAGAGCGCTTCTAAAGCACTACTGATGGCTTTACCCATTGCCAAAGCCGGGAACATAACCCCCAAGGCAATGCCAATAATAGCGGCAATACTGGAGCCTAAGACTATCGAGGCAATATCAGACATAAATTATTCCTGTGAATTAAGTTGTTGGGATTGCATGGCACCCGCCAGATAAATGAGTGCTAACATACCGAAGATATAAGCTTGTACCAAGGCTTCAATAATGTGCAGCATTAGAATAGGAATCGGGGCTAAAAAACCAGCCACCAATAAGATTAACATTGCCGCCATTTCCAGACTCATCATATTACCAAACAAGCGAATAGCCAGGGCTAGGGTGCGGGTAAACTCACTGATGATATGAAACGGTAATAAAATAGGGCTGGGTGTTAAGTAATGATGCAGATACTGTTTTAAGCCCAAGGTTTTTATACCAAACCAGTGTACTGAAATAAACACTAACACGGCCAATGCCGAAGTCACCGAAAGATCACTGGTCGGGGAATGCAATTCGGGTATTAAACCCACTAAATTAGCCACGATAAGAAACAACCAAAGCGTTGCGATAAAAGGCATGATTTCCCGACTCTGCTCTGGAGCCACTGCACTTACTGCATCATCCAGCACCGAGACAATACCTTCTGCCAACGTTTGTAAACCCTTAGGCAATAGGGCTAAGTGCCGTGTTGAAAGCCAGGCCACTAAACTCATTACCGCCATAATACCCCACGTAGTCAGTATTGAGGCACTCATCTGCAACGGCCCCCAAGCAAAGCTTATAGTATTTTCCATGCCGTCTCCTTTAGACTATCACGCTATTCTTTAATTAAGTAATAGACATTAAAAAAGCCAATCACCACACCGGTGATCAACAGACTTAACGTCCATCGCACCGAATAGCCTTCTAACAGGCTATCTACCCATCGTCCTAAATAGACACCCGCAACAACGGGCAACACCATAACCAAGCCCAGTGTGCCAATATAAATGGTTTGTGATATTAAATGAGGCCGCTCTCGTTCTGCTTTTTTAATGCGCTTAATCTGACACTCTACCTTATCTTTTAGTGCTGTGTGATGATTCACGAGATCCCGCCTTGTTGTCGGTTAAGTGCCAAGAGTCGCTTAAACAATGATTGTTCCATATTAATAAGACTGGCTCGGGTAGTCTGTAAGTTTGTTTGCTCAACTAGCCAACCTTTTTCTAATAGCGCCGTTATCCTTTCCAGGTCATCATCTACCAAAAAATGCCGGGTACTGATAGTTAACTCATTATTATTAAAGTAAGCAATGCCACCTAATAGCGCCAGATATTGCCACTTATCAGTCGCCAAGCGAAACCGTGATAAACCAAAGACCAGGCTTGTCATTAATCGGGCATGATGTGCCTGTAGCCCAAAACGGCCTGAAGCATCTTCACCGATAAAAGAGAAAACACCCTCAATCCGCTGCTCATGATTCATGTCGAATAAGTTAAGCGTGAATGATTCCATCAGATTGCCAACATAGAGCCACGCATATAACAGTCTTGTTCAGATAAGTGATCATAATCACCCGCTAAAAAAGCTTCGCAATCGGTTAATGTTTGCGCCAAGGGAACAGAGACACCGGTCTGTTTAGTCTGTTGACCCAAGACTAAAAAGGGCTGCGTTAAATAGCGCTGTAGTTTACGCGCTCGCATCACTATTTTTCGATCCACTTCTGATAACTCCTGAATACCCAGCATCGCGATAATATCTTCTAACTCCCGATATCGGGCTAAATGCTCACGCACGGCTTCAGCGATATCATAATGCCGATCACCAAGGGTATGCCTATCCATTAATTTACTACTGGACAGCAAAGGGTCAACCGCCGGATAAATACCTTTACTGGCCTGATCTCTGGACAGGATGACCGTGGTATCCAGATGACTTAAAATAGCACTGACAGCGGGGTCGGTCATATCATCAGCAGGCACATACACTGCCTGAACTGAAGTAATAGCGCCCTCCCGGGTAGAGAATATCCGATCCTGGAGTTCTGCAACCTCACTGACTAAGGTCGGCTGATAACCCACTGTAGCAGGCATACGCCCCAGTAAGCTTGAAATTTCACTGCCTGCCTGCACAAAGCGGAACACATTATCCACCACAAACAAGACTTCTTTATGTAGTGTGTCACGTAAATACTCGGCATAAGTTAACGCTGACAAGGCAACCCGAAAACGTACCCCGGGTGATTCATCCATTTGCCCGAACACCATCAAGGTATCGTCCATCACCCCCGCCTGTTGCATTTCTCGCCATAACTCATGGGCTTCACGAATACGCTCGCCCACACCCGCAAACACTGAAACACCTTGATGGATTGCAGAGACCGCGTGTATAAACTCCATGACCAGAACGGTTTTACCCACACCGGCACCACCGAATAAACCGGTTTTACCACCTTTTACGAAAGGACATAATAGATCAATGACTTTAATCCCGGTTTCCAGAATCCCCGTAATACCGACGGCTTCAGATAACGGTTGGGGTTTGGCATGAATGTTCCGAAATGCTTGTTTTGGCAGAGGTGGCAAGCCATCTAAAGGCTGACCGAAAATATTCAATAAACGCCCTAAACACTGCTCAGAAACGGGTACATGAAGAGCGGCTCCAGTATCGCAGACAGTCATTCCCCGACTTAAGCCCGCTGTACCATGCAAAGTAATCGCTCGAATATGGCGCTCATCAAGATGTTGATGAACTTCAAAAATATAAACAGTATCATCAAAACGGGTCAGCAAGGCCTGCCGTAGCGGTGGCAATACGGCGCAGTCAATAACAACCACCGGCCCATGCACTTCAATGATAGTGCCAATAACCTGAGGCGTTTTTTGTAAACTGTCCACTACCGTTGACTCCAGAGTAACAAAGAAGAGGCTCTAATGGGCGATTAGACCATCATAATGCCTTTATAATAATCCTTTTTGGAGAAAAACCATACCCTAACTATACCTTCGAACATAAATAAGCGCCGGACATAAAAAAACCCCGACTGTTTATCACAGCCGGGGCTTTTATTGGTGTGACTTAAAACAATGGCTTTAAGGCAACACGATTACATTAATAACCGCCTAAACCGCCACCTTGATGTGGGTCAAATGAGGGTGTGCTTTTATCGTCACTAGGAATATCAGCAATCATCACTTCTGTTGTCAACAATAAACCAGCAACAGAGGCTGCATTTTGCAGTGCAGTACGGGTTACTTTTGCAGGGTCTAAAATACCCAGTTCGATCATGTCGCCGTATTGACCTGTTGCCGCGTTGTATCCAAAGTTGCCGGTACCTTTCAGTACTTCGTTGAAAATAACAGAAGGTTCATCACCTGCGTTAGCAACGATTTGACGTAAAGGCTCTTCGATAGCACGACGTAAAATGTTAATACCTACGGTTTGGTCGTGATTGATACCTTCTAATCCAACCAAGGCTGATAACGCACGAACCAAAGCAGTACCGCCACCGGCAACAACGCCTTCTTCAACCGCTGCACGGGTTGAATGCAATGCATCTTCAACACGCGCTTTCTTTTCTTTCATTTCAATTTCAGTTGCAGCACCTACTTTGATAACAGCAACACCGCCGGCCAATTTAGCCAGACGCTCTTGTAATTTTTCTTTATCGTAGTCAGACGTCGCTTCTTCGGCTTGTGCACGAATTTGAGCTACACGACCTTTGATTTGCTCTTCAGAACCTGAACCATCAATGATAGTGGTGTTTTCTTTAGTGATTTGTACACGTTTAGCAGTACCTAATTGTGACAATTCGGCTTTTTCTAAACTTAAGCCCACTTCTTCAGCAATCACTACACCACCCGTCAATACAGCAATATCTTCCAACATCGCTTTACGACGGTCACCGAAACCAGGTGCTTTAACAGCCGCTACTTTTACGATACCACGAATCGTGTTAACCACTAATGTTGCTAACGCTTCGCCTTCAACATCTTCAGCAATAATCAGTAATGGACGACCTGACTTTGCTACGCCTTCTAAGATAGGTAACAATTCACGGATGTTAGAAATTTTCTTTTCGAAGATCAAGATGAATGGATCATCTAATTCAACACTCATGTTTTCTTGTTTGTTGATAAAGTAGGGTGACAAATAGCCACGATCAAACTGCATACCTTCCACTACGTCCAGTGAGTTATCTAGACCTGAACCTTCTTCAACGGTAATAACGCCTTCTTTGCCGACTTTTTCCATCGCTTCAGCAATGATTTTGCCCACTGATTCATCAGAGTTTGCTGAAATGGTACCCACTTGAGCAATTGCTTTATTGTCGGCACAAGGCGTAGCAGAAGCGACAATCGCTGCAACCACTTTAGTAACAGCCAAATCAATACCGCGTTTTAAATCCATAGGATTCATGCCAGCGGCAACCGCTTTCAAACCCTCGTTAACGATAGATTGCGCCAATACGGTGGCAGTGGTTGTACCATCACCTGCAACATCAGACGTGTGCGAAGCCACTTCTTTAACCAGTTGCGCACCCATGTTTTCAAATTTATCTTTTAACTCGATTTCTTTCGCAACAGAAACACCGTCTTTAGTAATGGTAGGTGCACCAAAACTTTTATCTAAAATTGCGTTACGACCTTTAGGGCCTAAGGTTACTTTTACTGCATTTGCTAAAATGTTAACACCACGCGCTAAACGAACGCGAGCGTCATCACCAAATAATACGTCTTTTGCTGCCATTTTTGTTATTCCTAACTGATATGTATAATTGTGACCATTAAAATTAAAGTATGTAAGACTTAAGACTTAAGACTTACTCAATGATGCCCAGAATGTCTTCTTCACGTAATACGATCAGGTCTTCACCATCCACTTTAACTTCATTACCTGAATATTTACCAAACAATACAGTGTCACCCACTTTAACTTCTAAAACCCGTACTGTGCCATTATCTAGTGGTTTACCGTTGCCTACCGCTAATACTTTACCTTGGCTTGGCTTTTCTGCTGCTGAACCCGGTAACACAATACCACCAGCAGTTGTTGTTTCTTCTTCAAAACGTTTGACTATCACTCTATCATGTAACGGACGTATACTCATTTATATCTCCTAGTATTGAAAATAACGGGAATGTTTTATTAGCACTCACCTGTAATGAGTGCTAATGATAATGATCTTTTGCAGTCTGTCAAGTTCTTTGGCATTATCTCCTCCTAACTTTATATAAATAACGCGACTTATGAATGACAACCAATTACTCCGCTACAGCCGTCAAATCATGCTGCCCCAATGTGATATTGAGGGACAACAAAAACTGCTTGCAGCTAAAGTGTTAATTGTCGGTGCCGGCGGTTTAGGCTCCCCAGCCGCTATGTATCTAGCGGCATCGGGCATCGGCAACATCACTATTTATGATAACGATACAGTTGATCTATCCAATTTACAGCGGCAAATCGCTCATCACACTCCCGATATTGGGATTGATAAAGTAATTTCAACCCATCAAACCCTGAATAAATTAAATCCAGATGTTAACGTGATAGCGGTTAAGAAAAAACTGCTGGGCGAACCATTGGAATTAGAGGTTAAAAATGCCGATGTGGTGCTGGATTGCAGTGATAATTTCACTACCCGCTTTGCCATTAATAAAGCCTGTGTAAAATATCAGACCGCGCTTGTTTCGGGTGCGGCAATACGCTTCGAAGGTCAGGTATCGGTTTTTACACCCGGTCAAAACAATAGCCCTTGCTACAACTGCCTTTACAATAGCGACGGCGAAGAACTGCAAAACTGTGCAACTCATGGTGTCATAGCGCCCATTACCGGCATCATTGGCAGTATTCAGGCATTGGAAACGATCAAGTTAATTTTGGGTACGGGTGAGCTATTAACAGGCCGATTATTACTACTGGATGGCTTAACCATGGAATGGCGAACAATGAGACTAAGAAAAAACGTAGCCTGTCAGACTTGTGGTGGTCAGTAAGGTAACTCGTAACAAAAAATTATCCCTCTAGGATGTACTAAACGGCAGTGAAGCACATCCTATAAAAGTGGGATTTATTATTGTGTCTTACCTAAGACCGTTTCTATTTATTTTTTGCCCAATTTACTTTTAATAAAATGAATCACTGTTTCAGCCAAATCATTCACAAAAGAATGACTATCGCCATGCGGTTCAGTCTCACCAAATGGCTGAGCATTTTTACTGGTATATTTATAAATGAAATACCCCAACGGCGCAAATGCGGCTGTTGCGATAATCACCATGAATACAAACAATTCGAGTACACCACCCATAGTTCCCCTCCTCAATAATTTTATATGTGTTTTTATTTTTACAAAGAGTCTGAATAATACTCTTTTTCTGGTCAGAAAAACAGCTAGAACGACGTCATCATTCACCTTAGGTAAGACGCAATAATAAAACGCCATTTATGTTGGAGTAAAACAGCTTTAGCTGTTTTTACAGGCAATAGCTGAAGCGATTGCACGCCTATTTTTTTAACAACTTGTGTTTTGTTTAACTATTTTATTTATTGCGAGTTTATTTATTGCGAGTTACCTTATTACAGCCGTAATCACATAAAATCCCACACTATACTTCACGCGGGCATAGATGCGGATTTTGTAAAAAGCTGAAACTTTGGATTCAAAAGCGTTTTCACCTGATCCTTATAAGTCGATTTCACCTTGTTGAGACAATCGTCAATAGCTTCCTTAAATTCAGAAAATGT
>CAIMEB010000235.1 GCA_903839855.1 uncultured Methylococcaceae bacterium | reverse complement strand
GTAAAACAATGACCGTTCTTTAAAGAAGTGGATCTTGGCCTTTTGCATTTCGACGATAAAACGCTCACCGGTGACACTCTCGCAGTAGATATCAAAAATAGATCTTCTTTCATCGGTCGTTTCGGGCAGGTTCTCCGGGTTTTTAAAGTTGAGTTGGGCTATTTGATGTTGTGGCGGTAATAACTGGTTTAAAAAATCAACTAACAAATCTTTACTGGCTTCTTCACCAAAGAGTTTTTTAAAGCCGAAGTCTGTGTAAGGATTGAAGTATTTGCTGATCATATATTACGAAGGGTGGGGTTAAAGACCAGCTTCATCATAGCATAAAAGTGAATCATCATGGCTTATGTGTCAAGAGATCAACGGAGTGTCGTCCAAGGCATAGAGCGCGTTATTGGTGTTATAAGGAACATCAGCAATTCTCATGATGGCGCTGATCACCTAAAATAGCCTTCCGATTCCCTTATAAAAAACAATTTATGAGTGCCCTCTTTGGAAAAAATGCGTTAACCTTTAGTGATGTTGTCAATCAGTTACGGACTACTTTTGAAGACTTCCCCGATGCTCGAACGGGGAAAAATACTCGTTCTAATCCAGACATCGGGTAGGTGGTGGTCATAATGAGAATTGCTGATTATCGGTAAGCAAAGTTACAATATAAGGCCTAACACGCTATAATAGTTAGATAAATTAATCCCTTCAGTGAGTACACAGTGGATATTAAAACCTATATGCAAGGCCTTGGGCTACGTGCCAGAAGAGCAGGCAGAGAAATCAGCCGGGCTGACTCTGGCAAAAAAAATCAGGCTTTATTAAAAATTGCCGATATTATTGAAAAGCATCAAGACCGATTGATTTCAGAGAATCAAAAAGACTTAGAGGCAGGCCGACAAAATGGTCTGGATGCTGCCTCGTTAGACAGACTGGCTATTACCCCTAAAGGGGTTCAAGCCATGGTTGAAGGCTTAAAACAAGTCGCTGCTCTCCCCGATCCAGTCGGTGAAATCAGTGACTTAAATTATCGCCCCAGCGGTATTCAAGTCGGACAAATGCGTGTACCTTTAGGTGTTATCGGGATTATTTATGAATCCAGACCCAATGTTACTGTTGATGCTGCGGCCTTATGCCTTAAATCGGGCAATGCCTGTATCTTAAGAGGTGGTTCTGAAGCCATTTATTCTAATCAGGCTATTGCCGCTTGCATTACTGAAGGCTTAGAGACTGTTGGTTTACCCGTTGAAACTGTTCAAATTGTAGCCACTTCTGATCGTGATGCGGTGGGAGAACTGATTACCATGAAGCAATACGTTGATGTGATTGTGCCCCGTGGTGGTAAAAGTCTGATTGCCCGTATTTCTGCAGACGCCACTATTCCAGTTATTAAACATCTGGACGGCATTTGTCATGTGTATATTGACGACAAAGCCGATATGGACAAGGCTATTAACATTGCCATTAATGCTAAAACCCACCGTTACGGTGTTTGCAACGCGATGGAGACTTTACTGGTTGCCGAGGGTATTGCCGCGAAGATATTACCTCTATTGGCAGATATCTATTTAGAAAAAGGCGTAGAGTTACGTGGCTGCCTAAAAACAGGCTCTCTAATCCCTCACTGTTTAAGAGCCACCGAAGAAGACTGGCACACGGAATATTTAGCGCCTATCCTATCAATCAAAATCGTACACGATATCGATGAGGCCATAGCGCACATTGATAAGTATAGCTCTAGCCATACCGAAGCCATTGTCACTGAAGACTACACCCGTGCCAGACGCTTTTTGCGTGAAGTTGATTCCAGTTCGGTCATGGTTAATGCTTCTACCCGTTTCGCTGATGGCTTTGAGTATGGCTTAGGCGCAGAAATTGGCATCAGTACCGATAAACTACATGCACGTGGCCCGGTCGGTTTAAAAGGCCTTACGTCATTAAAGTTTATTGTGCTCGGTGATGGTCACATCAGGCAATGAATGATTGGTTTATTAGGGGGTACATTTGACCCGATTCATTACGGTCATTTACGTTCTGCACTTGAAGTTAAAGAGATTTTTGGTCTGACAGAAATCCGCTTGATTCCCAGTGCGCAACCACCCCATCGTCAACAACCGATGGCGACCGCTCTGATGCGCTTAGACATGCTAAAACTGGCCATTGAAAATCAGCCGGGCTTTGTCGCAGATGATCGGGAAATAAGGCGAATAGGCCCGTCTTATATGGTTGACACCCTGCAATCATTACGAAACGAATTACCTGAAATGCCCTTGATCTTGTTTATCGGTACCGATGCCTTTAACCACTTAAAAACCTGGCATCGGTGGTCGTTATTATTCAGTTTTGCACATATTGTGGTCATGACTCGCCCCGGCTTTATCCCACAAGCACTGGATGATTGTTTTATTGAACGGCACACGGATCAATTAACTGAATTAGCCGTTAACTCTGCAGGTAAGTTATACTTTCACCAAGTCAGTCAACTGGATATTTCGGCAACGACTATCAGAAACATGATTGCAGAACACCAGAATCCGGGATTTTTACTCCCTGATACCGTTATTGCCTACATTAGGCAGCATCAGCTTTACCTGAGACAGTAGTCTCATTATTACCTTAGGAATTTTAATGCAAGTAGAAGATTTATTGAAAGTTGTCCAGGATGTTTTGGACGAACGCAAAGGACACAATATTACCACACTGGATGTCCGTGGCAAAACCAGCTTTACTGATTATATGATCGTGGTCACCGGTACCTCAGACCGCCACTTAAAATCGCTATGCGACTATACGGTAGAAAAAATTAAAGAGTATAGCATCAAACCCTTAGGTATTGAAGGCGACTTAGGTTCAGACTGGGTACTTTTAGATTTAGGTGATGTGATTGTTCATGCCATGACTGCACAGGCACGCGGTTTTTATCAACTCGAAAAATTGTGGTCTGTTGACGGCGCAAGCACTGAAGTAGAAGTGACTTCAGCGTAAGTCAAGATTAGATACACCCTTAGGTAACTCGCAATCAATAAAATATCCTCTGAATGTTCTGGACGACAACACATTCTATAGGGGTGATTTATTATTGCGCTTTACCTTACGACCTAAATAACTAAGTGATTAGCCAAGCAATCAAAATCAAATTCCGCCAAATGCGGTAACACACCTAATAAAGGTGCAGACAATACCCCCTTAAGCATTTCTATATTCTCCTCCAGAAACAACATATCCCCATCAATACACGCCGCTATCCAACCTGCACACTCAAGCCCCGATTGCTGAATAACCTGGTAGCTTAGTTTTGCATGATTAATACAACCCAATTTAATCCCAACAACTAGAATAACCGGTAAAGCCAGTTTCTTAGCCAGATCGCTAATATCTTCTTGCTGATTGATAGGCGCATACCAACCACCAGCTCCTTCAACCAACACTATATCAGCTAAAGACTTAAGTATATCAAAACACGATACTACCTTAGCCAGATTAACAGGATCATCAACGCCAGCAATATGAGGAGAAACAGGCAATCTATACGCATAGGGATTAACCAATTCATAAGCCACGTCGACAGAAGCATTCGCCTGCATCAATAAGGCATCAGTATTTCGTAATGCCTCGCCCCCTTCATGCTCAACATCCGATGCATACGTACAACCCGCTGCCACCGGCTTCATACCCACCACTGAATAACCTTGCTGCTTAAAATAACGCATCAAGGCAATCGTTGCCCAGGTCTTACCGACATCAGTATCAGTACCCGTTATAAAATAACTTTTTATCATTCAGTATTAAACCTTGGTGATGACGTTAATCACTTCAAACGTTGCCGGAATAGTATCACCCTCTCGATGCACTTCATAAGCCGTCATCATCTGTTGCAACACTGATTTTGTCATCATAGATTTCCTACCCCCGTCAATCACCTGCTGTGCTCCCAACTGCTTTAAGGATTGCATTAACAAGCCCACCGTCTCATAACGAGGCTTATAAATCGTCGTGGTCAATTCAATATCTTTAAAGCCGACTTGTTCCAAAAACTGCATTATCTCAGCTTGACTATAAAAATGATTTACGTGATTAAAATCATCAACACTCGCCCAAGCGTTTTTCAATTCATACAGAGTCTTTGAGCCAAATGTCGAAAAAACGAAGCGTCCATTAGGCTTTAATACTCGCCGTATATCCTTAAACACAGCCTCAAGATTGCGACACCATTGCAAGGCCATATTTGAAAACACGCTATCAAAGGTTTGCGCGGCGATAGGCAAGTATTCAGCATCCGCACACACACATCGAACCGATGACTGATTAAGCAATCTACGGTGAGTCGTCTTCAGCATTGCCAGAGCAATATCTAAAACCACCAGTGTTTCAGGTGTCGAACAGGCCAATATCTCACTGCTTAAAAAGCCAGTACCACAACCCAAATCCAACAATACACCTTCAAGAGCAGCGGTTTCAACAGAATGTAGCAACACCAACCCCGCCGAGCGTTGTAATTCTGCCACGGTATCATAAGTATCCGAGGCTTTTTCAAACGATCGCTTAATACGGGTTTTATCTAACGGCATGATTCATCCATAAAGTCAGTAATAATATGCAATAAATCCTGCGGGTGTGACAAAAACGGCACATGCCCTGATTTATCAATAATCGATAATTTAATCTCGGGTGCTAAGACCAACAAATGCTCAGCTAACTTAACCGGAACCAAAGTATCTCGTGTGCCTAATATCACTGATACGGGTACTTTAGCTTCGGCTAAAGCAGGCCTTAAATCGGCCTGTTTAAGAATGTCTAAGCCACCTTGCAAAGTAAATGATTCTGGAGCCTCGCAGGCTAACACTGCCGATTTCAGTCTTCTTAACACTAATTTATAATCCGGTAATTGGACTACCTGCAAGGATAAGAAACGTAACAAAGTTGCCCGACAATCGGCTTGTAATTGCTCAGCAAACGCTTCTAACAAATTAAGCTTCATCCCCGGCCACTGCTCTGTTTGAGTAAAAAATGGATTACCCGATAACAGGATCAAGCCTCTCACCCGCTCAGGAAATCGCTGGGCAATATCCAGCACCACCGTTGCCCCTAAAGACCAACCTAACCAGATACTTTGCGGCTCAGGCACGGCATTAACCAACGCTGTGCTAATAGCTTCCAGGGTAAAGTCTTTTAAGGCCTCGCTATCACCATGTCCCGGCAAATCAATACAGGTCACTTGATAAGCTTGAGCTAACTGCTCGGCAAAATCACGCCAAATACCACTGTGCATTGCCCAGCCATGCACCAGCACCACCGGTTGGCCTTGCCCGAAGGTTTGAGTATGAATTTTTATCATGGTGTTATCACATTGCTCACATTGATAGCCTGATCCAATGCGACCAATAATTGATCAATGTGCTGTTCTTCATGTAAGGCAGACAATGTCACCCGTAAGCGGGCGCCGCCTTTAGGAACCGTAGGAGGACGAATGGCACTGACTAAAAATCCAGCGTTTAATAACCGTGTACTGATCTCTACAGTTCGCTGACTATCGCCAATGATAATCGGCTGAATAGCGGATAATAATGATTCATTCTGCTCTAACGAGTCACCAGAAGACTGACAGCATTCCAGTCCCAACTGTTCTGCTCCACGTCTAAAACGACCCGCCAGGCTCCTTAAGCGTTCTCGTCGCCAATTATCTGCAATCACCCGTTTTAAACTGGCACGGGTGGCCTCGGCAACGGCTGCAGGTAACGCTGTGGTATAGATATAAGTACGGGCTTTTTGAATCAGGGTTTCAATTAAATCGTCAGAACCGGCTATAAAAGCGCCAAAGGTACCGAAGCTTTTACCCAGCGTTCCCATCAAAATCGGCACGTCATCTTGATTTAAACCCAAACAGTCTAACAGCCCCCCGCCCTTTTGCCCCAACACCCCTAAACCATGCGCATCATCGACCATTAATCCGGTTGTAGCTGATTCTGCCAGTGCGGCTAAAGCTTTAAGCGGGGCAAAATCCCCATCCATACTAAATACGCCATCGGTAACAATAAGCTTATGCCCTGTTGCCCTTGCCAGTTGCTGTTTTAGCTGTTCAACATCCGCATGGGCATAACGTTTAAAGCGTGCCCCCGACATTAAGCCGCCATCTAATAAAGACGCATGATTTAAGCGATCTTCAAAGACCGCATCGCCTCGACCTAAGAGCGCAGTCATCACACCTACATTGGCCATATAGCCGGTAGAAAATAATAAAGCGCGGTCTCGATCTGTAAAAGCCGCCAATTCTTCTTCCAGGGCATGATGCGCACGACTATGACCACAGATTAAATGCGCGGAACCACTGCCCACACCGTATTGATCCACCCCGGCTTTAAAAGCACTCACCACCTCAGGATGATTAGCCAGACCTAAATAATCATTACTGCAAAAGTTGACAATGCTTCGACCTTCCAACTGCAAATAAATCCCTTGCGGTGAATCAATGACTCGTCTGGAGCGATACAAACCCGCCGCTGCAATGGTTTGTAACTCAACTGATAAATGAGAAAAAGCCGCCGTCATTCCGCGTAACTTGAACCACCTGAATGCAATCCCAAACGATTAAACAAGGTTACGTCATGATTAGTCATAGGATTATCGGTGGTTAATAATTTATCACCGTAAAAAATAGAGTTAGCGCCTGCCAGAAAGCATAAAGCCTGCATTTCATCACTCATTTTATTGCGACCTGCTGACAAACGTACCCGTGATTTTGGCATCATGATTCTGGCGACCGCTAAGGTTCTAACAAATACCAAAGGGTCTAGTGCCTCAGTACCCATTAACGGCGTACCTTCGACTTGTACCAACATATTTACTGGCACACTTTCGGGATGCTTGGGTAGATTAGCCAATTGAATTAATAACTGAGCCCGATCCACTTCATTCTCACCCATCCCTACAATGCCCCCACAACAGACATTAATACCGGCCTCTCTAACCCGCTCCAGAGTATCTAAACGATCTTGATAAGTCCGGGTAGTAATCACTTCTGAATAATAATCCTCAGAAGTATCCAGATTATGGTTGTAATAATCCAGCCCGCCTTCTTTCAGGCGCTGAGTTTGTGTGTCCGTCAACATTCCTAGGGTCACACAGGTTTCCATACCCAAGGCTTTAACACCTTGCACCATTTCAACAACTCGCTCGACCTGTTTATCTTTAGGTTGACGCCAGGCGGCTCCCATACAAAATCGTGAAGCGCCCTGATCTTTGGCTTGTTGTGCCGCTTTTAAAACCGCAGCTACTGGCATTAAAGCTTCTGGGGTTAAGCCTGAATCATAACGCGCACTTTGTGGACAATAACCACAATCTTCTGAACAAGACCCGGTTTTAATGCTTAATAAACTACTGATCTGCACCTCGTTAGGATCAAAATACGTTCTATGAATTGTTTGTGCTTTAAAAATCAAATCATTAAAAGGTAAAGCGTATAGTGCTTGTACTTCATCCAGTTGCCAATCATGACGAAGACGCAGGTTGGCCTGAGCTATCTGATCACTAAAAACAGGGTTTACGGACATTTAAATCATCTCCAAGGAAATTAACTATCAATATTATAGTGTATAACTATTAAGCCAGCACCTTATTCGTCAACCGAGTTAAATAAAAATGCTACACAACTGGATTAATATTATACAGGATTACCTGCTCCCGCCTACCTGCATCTTATGCGGTAACCCGGGGTTTAAATCACGCGATCTGTGTAAACACTGTTATCAGCGTTTAGCGAGAAACCGAGACTGCTGTTATCGTTGTGCAGAAAAGTTTAACGTACCGATAACCACACCTCAATTATGCGGTAAGTGCTTAAGCTCGCCGCCTGCTTTTGATGAAACCCTTGCCCCCTTTGTCTACCAAGGTGAAATGCGTCACCTCATTACTACTTTAAAGTATGGCACACAAACTAAAAATGCCCGTTTACTGGGTTTACTTTTAACTGATTACCTCAAAGAAAACGCCCAACTACCTGAACTCATTATCCCCGTGCCTCTACACAAAGTCCGCTATCGTGAACGTGGTTTTAACCAGACTATTGAAATAGCCACTACGCTTTCAAAAACATTAAACATTCCGTTGAATATTAGTGCCTGCATTAGAACGGAAAACACACCCCACCAAGTGGCTTTAAATGCCCAACAACGCCAAATTAACATAACAAATGCTTTCAAAATCATCAAACCGATTAATGTCCAACATATCGCCATCGTCGATGATGTCATGACTACCGGGGCAACTGTCAATGAACTTGCAAACGAGTTAAAAAAAACCGGTGTTAGTCGTATTGACATTTGGGCATGTGCCAAAGCATAATAAACCCTTACTTTTAACTAAATGAATTTGTTAATTAAATAGCTGTAATTAAAATTTAATAGACAAATTACTTATGATGTTTGATAATTAACTCGCCCCCCCCCCTTGTATATATCGCTAAACTTTAAGAGAGGCATTAGCAAATGAAAACTTTAAATAATGTATTTAGACTGCTTTTATTGCTTACGGCAATAAGCACCCCTTTAACATCAAATGCGGATGTGACCTCTGATGTAGCTGCGCTGGTTGCTGCAAATGCCAACGATCCAGTTGCAGCGGCTACGGCTATCGCAGCTTATGTTACTAAGGCTGTTGCTAAAGATCCTGCATCGGCAGCTGCGATTACTACTGCCGCCGTGACCGCTGCACCGACTTCTGCTGCTGCGATTACTGCCGCTGCCGTGGCCGTTGCACCGGCTTATGCTGCTGCGATTACTACTGCCGCCGTGACCGCTGCACCGACTTCTGCTGCTGGGATTACTACTGCCGCCGTGATCGCTGCACCGGCTTCTGCTGCTGCGATTACTACTGCTGCCGTGACCGCTGCACCGGCTTCTGCTGCTGCGATTACTACTGCTGCCGTGACCGCTGCACCGGCTTCTGCTGCTGCGATT
>CAIMEB010000234.1 GCA_903839855.1 uncultured Methylococcaceae bacterium | reverse complement strand
TTCTTAAATTTAAGAAACAGCTAAGCCGTTTATCTTTAAAGTCACTGGCCGTTTTTTAATGGCTACGGTAGCTTGTTGTTAATTTTTTATTGACATCAAAAGTGTCAACTACTTTTAGGCTGCTATGAAGGATGCCCAAAATTGGAAGCGAAATTGCCATAATGATGGCAATGCTGATTTTCATAAGTGTCAAGGTAGTAAAATGGACAATGATATCTTAATAGATCAAGCCAGGCAGCTTTATGTTATGTTACTGGCAGAGCAATTTAGGCTTTCTGTGGAAAGTAAAACGAGACTGGCACGTCTTGAGAATCTAGTCATAATGGCTCGCTGCCGTTACCAGCGACGGTTAAACCATTGCGTTCTATGCTATCAATATCGTTCATTTGATTGTATTCGGGAGGCAGGAAAGAAGACAGTTTCATGCCAAAGTCTACATTGGCAGGAAAAAAACAGCTGTGACATGAATAATTAATGAATCGAGACTGGCCTATGCTAGTATAAAGCCACGTGTTGCTTTAAATCCCTCAACCCCTTATGTGAGTTATGCTCTAATGACACTATCTGAACAATCAACTGGTTCTACACCATTAAGTGTAGAGGAGTTAAATCATATCAACGCCTACTGGCGTGCATCAACTTATTTAGCGGCGGGTATGATTTATCTTCGGGATAATCCTTTACTAAAAGAACCGTTAAAGCCAGAACATATCAAGAACCGGCTGTTAGGCCATTGGGGTTCTAGTCCGGGCTTAAGTTTTATTTATATTCATTTAAACAGAATGATTAATAAATACGATCTGGATACTATATTTTTAGCAGGCCCTGGGCATGGTGCGCCCGGCGTATTGGCACCGGTTTATCTTGAAGGTACTTACGCAGAAATTTATCCTAATAAAGGTGAAGATGAAGACGGCTTATTGCAGTTTTTTAAAGAGTTTTCTTTTCCGGGCGGGATTGGTAGTCACTGTACACCAGAAACACCGGGTTCTATTCATGAAGGTGGAGAGCTAGGCTATAGTATTTCTCATGCTTATGGAGCCGCTTTTGATAATCCTGATTTAATAGTCGCTGTCGTTGTCGGTGATGGTGAAGCCGAAACAGGGCCATTGGCTACGTCATGGCATTCTAATAAGTTTCTTAATCCCATTTGTGATGGCGCTGTATTGCCTATATTGCATCTGAATGGCTATAAAATAAACAATCCTACTTTCTTATCCCGTATTCCCCATGATGAATTAAAGCAGTTGTTTCAGGGCTATGGTTACACGCCTTACTTTGTAGAAGGCAGTGATCCTGAAGCGATGCATCAGCAAATGGCCGGGGTGCTTGAAGATTGTATCCTTGAGATTAAGCGCATTCAGCATGAGGCAAGAAGTACAGGTATTCCTGTACGTCCGCATTGGCCGATGATTGTGCTGCGGAGTCCGAAAGGTTGGACAGGCCCTAAAGAAGTAGACGGACATAAAGTGGAAGGCTTTTGGCGTGCTCATCAAGTACCTTTAACAAACGTAAAACAAAATCCAGCTCACCTGCAAATGCTGGAAGACTGGTTGCGGAGTTATAAACCAGAAGAACTCTTCGATGAGAAAGGTCGGTTAATTCCTGAGCTTAAACTATTAGCGCCTAAAGGACATCGCCGGATGAGCGCAAATCCTAGCGCCAATGGCGGTTTACTGCGTAAAGCTCTACGGATGCCTGATTTTCGGGATTATGCGTTAGCGCTGGAAGGACCCGGTAAAGTGAGCGCCGAAAATACGCCCCCGTTGGGACAGTTCTTACGGGATATTATGCGTTCAAATAGGCATAATTTTAGAGTCTTTGGGCCGGATGAAAATAGTTCTAACAAGTTAGATAGTATTTATGAGGTCAGCAAGAAAACCTGGATGGCCGAGTCGTTTGTTGAAGACGCGGATGGCGGTGAGTTGTCACCTTTTGGTCGGGTGATGGAAATGTTGTCCGAGCATACCCTCGAAGGTTGGTTGGAAGGCTATTTATTGACCGGTCGGCATGGCTTCTTTTCTACTTATGAAGCATTTGTGCATGTTATCGACTCTATGTTTAATCAGCATGCGAAATGGCTAGCGATGGCTAAAGCTGTCCCTTGGCGTGCTTCTGTTTCTTCGCTTAATCTGTTGATTACTTCGACTGTTTGGCGTCAGGATCACAATGGCTTTACACATCAAGACCCAGGCTTTCTTGATCTTGTAGTGAATAAGAGTCCTTCTGTGACCCGCATTTATCTGCCGCCCGATGTGAATTGCTTGTTATCAGTCGCCGACCATTGCCTTAAAAGTACAGATAATATCAATGTGATTGTTTGCGACAAACAGAAGCATCTACAATACCTTGATATGGACTCAGCCATTAAGCACTGTATAAAAGGCATTAGTATCTGGGAATGGGCGAGTAACGATGCAGGCTTTGAGCCTGATTTAGTGATGGCCAGTGCCGGTGATATTCCGACAAAAGAAGCGTTGGCGGCAACGGTATTGTTACGTGAGAACTTTCCGACGCTTAAAATTCGCTTTATTAATGTCGTCGATCTTTATAAGCTAGTGCCCAGTAGTGAACATCCGCATGGGCTTTCGGATCGTGATTTTGACAGCTTGTTTACTTTGGATAAACCGGTTATTTTCAATTTCCATGGTTATCCCTGGCTCATTCATCGTCTGGCTTATCGTCGTAATAACCACAAGAATTTACATGTCCGTGGTTATAAAGAAAAGGGCAGTATTAATACGCCTTTAGAGTTGGCTATTCAAAATGAAACCGACCGCTTTAGTCTGGCGATTGATGCCATTGATCGTATTCCTTCGCTACAGGTTGCTGGCGCTCACGTTAAAGAAAAGCTTCGTAATCAGCAAATTGAATGTCAGAATTACGCTTACGAACACGGCATCGATAGGCCAGAAGATGATCACTGGGAATGGCCTTATTAAGCGACCATTAAGGTATTATTGAGAAGTTGTAACTGTAAGCTCTCCTTAGTTTATGAGAGCTTACAGGCACTTGGGCAACTCGCAATAAATAAAATAGGGCGGATTCAACTCCGAAGTGCAATAGCTTCAGCTATTGCCTGTAAAAACAGCTAGAGCTATTTTACTCCAATATAAACGGCGTATTATTATTGCGTCTTACCTTGACGTTCACAGAAAGATAATCAGATTTATGAATAGTTATTTGCTGGTGGTTAACGCAGGTTCTTCAAGCATCAAGTTTACCGTTTACTCGGTAGATTATTTATCAGATCAACAAATGGTCGAGGCTACCGGGCAGATTGAGGGTATTAACACTCAGTTAAATGTTGTAGTCAAAAATGTAGAGGGTTCAGTACTCGCTACGCCTGACGTATCATCATCCGGTGCGCATGATCATAAAGCGGCTATTGATCTGATGATGGGGTGGTTACAGGATTATTTTACGAAAGGAACATTGCTCGCAGTGGGGCATCGTGTTGTGCATGGTGGATCGCATCATTTTGCGCCGGTGTTAATTGATGAAAATGTACTCCTTGAATTGGAAAAGCTTATTCCCTTAGCGCCACTTCATCAACCACATAATCTTGCCATTATACGTGAGCTTCTGAACATAATACCCTCATTACCGCAAGTAGCGTGTTTTGATACGGCTTTTCATCGGACACAACCGGCTGTTGCGCAAGGTTTCGCGATACCTCGGCAGTTGACTGATGAGGGTATCCGTCGGTACGGATTTCATGGTTTGTCTTATGAGTATATAGTTTCTATTTTGCCTGAGTTTCAGTCATCTCTTGCCAGTGCAAGGATTATCATTGCTCACTTAGGGAGTGGAGCTAGTTTATGTGCAGTTTATAACGGACGTAGCGTAGCAACGACAATGGGATTCTCGCCATTAGATGGCTTGTTGATGGGAACGCGCTGTGGCAGTATTGATCCGGGCGTGTTGTTGTATCTGATGGAATATCACCATCTGGATGTCCACGCCTTAGAGCAGTTGCTCTATCATGAATCGGGGTTATTGGGCGTTTCAGGCATCTCAAGTGATATACGTCAGTTGCTTGCCAGTCAAGATCCTCAGGCAGAAGAGGCGATTGCTTTGTTTGTGTATCGTATTGGACGTGAAATAGGCTCGCTGGCCGCAGCTTTAGGAGGGCTGGATGCGCTGGTATTTACGGGGGGTATTGGTGAGAACTCTGCCGTTATTCGTGCGAGAATTTGTAATCAGGCCGCCTGGCTGGGTTTAGAACTGAATGCTTCTGCTAATGAATTGGGAGATACGTGTATCTCAACAGCGGCTTCAAAAGTGTCTGCCTGGGTAATCGCGACCGATGAAAATCAAATGATCGCGCGTCATACCTTAGACCTGATATACAACTAAGATAACTATCAAACCCTATCAAAAAATAGCCTAAATGACTGACAGCGTCAGGGCAAAAACAAACGCAATCACTAGAAAAAGGGTAAACCACCCTTTGTAAGTCAACTCTTCTCTAAACTGCCTGAGTTCAAGTTGCAATGCTTGTCTAATATTATCAGCCTTAACTATCCGTAAACACCAGCCACGAAACGAGTGCTGTTCTTCATAGGCCACTTCTTCAGCAATTAACTCCTGTATTGTCGGATAAAAATGACCACACATGGGGCACCTTACATCAAATTCTTTACGTTCATAAGCGCAAGAAGGGCATTTATTCATCAGAGACTCCTAAAATTATTTCGTCTTTTAATCTTTACACTATGCAATATTGCTTAATCGTTATGCATTTTTTGTTGATAATGATGCCATGAATGTTATTATTCCAACAAAAGATCCTGGATTATTTAAAATTATATGCTTAAACACTTTCGTAATGATTCTTCGTAATGATTCTTCGTAATGATTCTATGATAGCAATTTTTTAGCACGTCATACATCATCAGATGATGATGGTAATTGATTTTTCACCGCCACCCATTTTTTAAACCTCTAAGGAGCATCTAATGCTAAAACAGTACCATAAACATGTTGAAGAGCGTGCCGCTGAAGGCGTAGTACCTAAGCCACTTGATGCCGAACAGACAACTGCTTTAGTTGAATTAATTAAGTATCCCCCTCAAGGCGAAGAAGAATTTCTTCTTGATCTGCTAGCCAATAGGATTCCTGCGGGTGTTGATGAAGCGGCTTACGTTAAAGCCAGCTTTTTGACTGCCATTGCGAAAAGTGAAGTGACCTCTCCTATTTTAACCCCAGCCGATGCCACTGAACTATTAGGCACTATGTTAGGCGGGTATAACATAACCCCGTTAATCGACTTGCTGGACACCCCTACCCTGGCACCTATCGCAGTTAAAGGCCTAGCACATACCTTGCTGATATTTGATGCCTTTCATGATGTTGAAGAAAAAGCACTGGCAGGCAATGCGTTTGCCAAGGAAGTGATTAAATCCTGGGCAGACGCAGAATGGTTTACCAGTAAACCGGCGGTTGCTGAAAAAATGACCGTGACTGTTTTTAAAGTCACCGGAGAAACCAATACGGATGATTTATCACCGGCACCGGATGCATGGTCAAGACCGGATATTCCACTTCACGCCAAAGCGATGTTAAAAATACCTAGAGAAGGCATCACTAATGCAGAACTTCAAATTGAAGAGCTTCAGGCAAAAGGTTTCCCTGTTGCTTATGTAGGTGATGTGGTCGGTACAGGCTCCTCACGCAAATCAGCAACCAACTCGGTTCTATGGTTTATCGGTAACGACATTCCCTTTATCCCCAACAAACGCGATGGGGGTGTTTGTATTGGTGGCAAAATTGCGCCCATTTTCTTTAACACCATGGAAGACTCCGGCGCCCTGCCCTTCGAATGCGATGTGACTCAATTAGCCATGGGCGACGTGATTGATATCTATGTATATGAAGGCGTGATTAAACGTCATGAAACGGATGAAGTCCTCTGCACGTTCACGTTAAAAACTGACATCATTCTGGATGAAGTGCGTGCAGGTGGACGTATTCCATTAATTATTGGTCGTGGCTTAACGGATAGAGCCAGAAAATCCCTGGGACTTGAAGCCTCTACCGTGTTCTTACGTCCAACAGCGGAAGAAGTTAACAACAAAGGCTTTACGCTTGCCCAGAAAATAGTCGGTAAAGCCTGCGGTGTTGAAGGCATTCGCCCTAACACTTACTGTGAACCCTATATGACCACCGTCGGCTCACAAGATACCACCGGCCCGATGACCCGTGATGAACTGAAAGATTTAGCCTGCTTAGGGTTCTCAGCCGACTTAGTGATGCAATCATTCTGCCATACTGCCGCTTATCCAAAGCCTGTCGATGTTGTCATGCAACATACCCTACCCGATTTTATTATGAATCGTGGCGGGGTTTCCTTGCGCCCTGGAGACGGTATCATTCACTCCTGGTTAAACCGGATGTTATTGCCTGATACCGTGGGAACCGGTGGTGATTCTCATACCCGCTTTCCGATTGGCATCTCATTTCCTGCGGGATCTGGTTTAGTGGC
>CAIMEB010000233.1 GCA_903839855.1 uncultured Methylococcaceae bacterium | reverse complement strand
CTAATGGCATGGATATAAACCTTCATTGTACAATGAACTGAAGGTTTGTGTTCATTTGTACATCGAAAGAAACCCGTTTTCATGACTTTATAAAGCCAGGAATTGCATAAAGTGTAAACCGGTAAATGAAGGATGCCTAAAGTTATCTGATTTTTTAGTAACAGATTGTAACAGAAGTTGTATTTGTTACAATCTGTTACACATTTAATCATCAGTGACGTTTAGACTGTTCTATTATTGTTTTTTAGCCCCTTTAGTCCAAGTTGAATAACCTGTCACTCCACAATAAGTCACTGACCTACTTTTTCTGCTAATTTTTAATTGCTCTTGTGAGTTGATAGTTGAGTTGATAGTTGAGTTGATAGTAGGGTGGAATACTATTTGTTAATAATGCATGAGAAACCATGAACAAACACAATGCTGTAAATATTGATCTTTTAAAAAATCAGTTAGTTAACGAAACTATCTTGTGGCTTGCTCTCATTGGTATACCGGGTCTCATTATTTCGCTATCCAGATTGTTTGTAATTGGCTGGGTTCCCTTGATGGGCGTACATCTCCTGATGCTCGCCTTAATCTGGTCTTTATGGTTTGGTCGTTGTCAACTGGCTTATCAAAACCGAGTTCTTTGTTTGCTGTCTTTGATGTGGATTCTCTCCATTGCCGGATTAATCCAGTTGGGTCCTTTGGGGGCTGGCGGTATTTTCACTGTGATGTTTTCATTTATTGCCGTGCTTTTTTTAGGAGACCGGAAGGCTTGGTGGCTCATTGGGGGTAATATCTTTTCCTTGATTATGATAGGGTTGGCGGCCTGTCTGCATTGGCTAGAGTTTAAAGTGGATTACCCAGTTTATGCGTATCATCCTCTTACCTGGCTGCATACCATCTGGACGTTTTCGGCTTATTCTCTGGTCATCGCCTGGTTTGGCTGCCGTTTAATGGGCTGGCTTATCAGTCGTGAGAAGGTATTAAACGAATCAACCGAGAAACTCAGAGAGAGCGAGCAACATTTTCGGACATTGGCTAATGGAGGGTCTGCTTTGATCTGGACTGCCGATGTTGACAAGCTGTGCAACTATTTTAATGAACCCTGGCTTCACTTTACCGGACGTACTTTGGAACAGGAGATGGGCAATGGGTGGGCAGAAGGGGTACATCCAGATGATTTTGATTTCTGCCTGGATCTCTATGTAACCGCCTTTGATAATCGCCAGGCGTTTAGTATGGAATACCGTTTACGCCACGCCGACGGCTTTTATCGCTGGATTAAGGATGATGGCAATCCGCGTTACGATAGCTATGGCAAGTTTCTTGGTTACATCGGCTTTTGCTATGATATTACCCAGCAGAGAGTGCTGAGAGATAAGCTGGATTCCTATCGACATCAGCTCGAACAATTGGTTGAAGAACGCACAATCGAACTTAAAAAAACACTGGAACAGTTAAAAGTCGGTGAAGAACGCTTAAGCTATGCCTTGGAAGCAACTAATGATGGGGTCTGGGACTGGGATATAGTCACCGGCACATGCTATACCAATACGAGTTACTTAAAAATGTTGGGTTACGGATCAGATGAATTTCCGAATGATGCAAAAAGCCGTTGGGTAGACCTGCTTCATCCCGAGGAAAAAGAAAGTGTGTTAGCCAAAACAGCAAGACTTCTAGAAAATGATGACGGTAGTGAGGTTGAATTTCGTCTACGAGCCAAGGACGGTAGTTACAAATGGATTTTAAGCCGTAGGAAGGTGGTTAAGCGAGATGAAAAAGGTAAGGCGTTGCGTGCGATAGGTACTCATACCGATCTGACCACACGTAAACAGTTTGAAATTCAATTAAAGGCAGCCAAAGAAGCTGCCGAAATAGCTAACCTCGCAAAGAGCAGTTTTTTGGCTAATATGAGCCACGAGATCCGCACCCCAATGAACGCCATTCTGGGCTTTAGTCATTCACTGGCATTTGATTTAACAGAGCCTGCCCAACGGGACAAGCTTGATAAAATCAGTCTTTCGGCCAGGCATTTGTTGAGTATTATTAATGATGTTCTTGATTTATCCAAGATTGAGGCAGGTGAACTTCAACCGGAATCAATACCGTTTAATGTCGTTTCCCTGATCGAGCGGGTATTTGAGATGATGAACGGGCGCTTTCAGGAAAAGAATCTGGCATTATTAGAAGATATTGATCCTCGTTTGGTAACGGGGGCAGTGATTGGCGATTCATTGCGGATTAGTCAGATCCTGATCAATTACCTTGGCAATGCCGTTAAATTTACTGAGTATGGCTGGGTGATTGTGCGGGTTAAACTGGAAGCCGAACAGGGGGATACCGTTACGCTTCGGTTTGAAGTGCAGGACACAGGCATCGGTATCCCTGAGGCACAGCAACTGCGTTTATTCGAGAACTTTGAGCAGGCCGAGGTATCAACCACGCGTCAATACGGGGGTACCGGCTTGGGGTTAGCTATTAGTCGTCGTCTGGCACAGCTTATGGGCGGAGATACCGGTGTTGTTAGTTGTGAGGGTCAAGGTATACTTCACGCGGGCATAGATGCGGATTTTGTAAAAAGCTGAAACTTTGGATTCAAAAGCGTTTTCACCTGATCCTTATAAGTCGATTTCACCTTGTTGAGACAATCGTCAATAGCTTCCTTAAATTCAGAAAATGTTT
>CAIMEB010000232.1 GCA_903839855.1 uncultured Methylococcaceae bacterium | reverse complement strand
TTAGAGATCATTCTAATTTACGGGTGACACCTCAGGAGATAACTCATTTTTTAGCCTGCCAGACTACAACCAAATATTAATCACATCGTTTTGATGCTGATATTTTTTTAAAAAACGGCTTTTTCGTTCAGGCACTATTTAGGCTCATTGTATGTCAATGATTTTAACCTCTTTGGTCGTACCTATCAGGTTATGGCGCAGGCAGATTCAGCGTTTAGAATGAAACCTGAAGATATTGTTAAATTAAAGACCCGTAATTCACAAGGCGGCATGGTACCTTTAGGTTCGTTAATTGATATCAAAGAAATTAATGGCCCCGATAAAATCACTCGCTATAACATGTATCCAGCGGCAGAAATTAACGGCGGCACCTTACCAGGCGTCAGTACCAGTCAAGCAATTGATACCATGAACGCATTAATGGCGAAAGAACTCCCGCCGGGCTTTGATTTTGAATGGACAGAACTGAGTTTGCAACAAGTGCTAGCGGGTAACGTGGCCTTATTGGTGTTTCCTTTAAGTGTTATTTTTGTATTTTTAGCATTGGCTGCACAATATGAAAGCTGGTCCTTACCATTTGCCGTTATTCTGATTGTGCCCATGTGTATATTATCGTCAATGACGGGGGTCTGGTTAATGCACATGGATAATAATATCTTTACCCAGATTGGTTTTATTGTCTTGGTCGGTTTAGCGAGTAAGAATGCTATTTTGATAGTGGAATTTGCCAAGCGGCGACAAGAAAATGGCCTGAGTGCTTATGAAGCTGCAAAAGAAGCGTCACGGATTCGTCTACGCCCTATTTTAATGACCTCCTTTGCGTTTATCATGGGCGTATTTCCCTTAGTGGTTGCTACAGGAGCAGGGGCTGAATCCCGAAGATTATTGGGGACTGCTGTGTTTAGTGGCATGATAGGCGTAACCTTCTTTGGTCTACTGTTAACACCTGTTTTTTTTGTCGCTGTACAAGCATTAGCACAACGTATAAAGCCAGCAAAGCACACAACTGAAAATAAGCCCTCACACTCAGGAATAGAGCTATGAGCTTACAGCGTATAAAACCAACATTAATGACGGCTGTTTTGAGTGTTGTATTATTAAACGGATGTGCCGTGGGTCCAGACTATAAACTACCCAGCTCCGAAACACCCCAAGCGTTTGCCAGAGCGGATAGCCCTGAGTTTTCAGCACACGGCGTTGAAGTCAATTGGTGGACGTTATTTAAAGATAAACAGCTAAATTCGCTCGTTGAGCAGACGATACAGCATAATTTTAGTTTACAGGCTGCGCGGTCTAACATTCTTGAAGCTCGTGCCCTGTATTTACAGGCCGCACTTAATTTGGCACCCATTGTGAGTTCACATGCTAACTATACCGATCAAAAACGCAGTGTCGGGGCTTTAAATAATCTCTCTTACGCACCTCGCACTTTAAAGCTCTACAATGTTGGTTTTGATGCACAGTGGGAATTAGACTTATTTGGTCGCGTCAGACGCAGTGTTGAAGCGAGTAATGATGAAGTGGAGATTCAAGAAGCCACATTACGGGACTTAAGTGTCAGTTTAATTGCCGAAGTTGCCCGCAATTATTTTGAGTTACGGGGTTTGCAAAATCAGTTAGCCGTCGCTATAAAGAATGCTGAAAATCAAACCAAGACGGTAGAGATTACCCAAATCAGACTTGAAGGCGGGCGGGGCACAGAATTAGATACCTCAAGAGCAATGGCTCAACTGGATTCTACCCGTGCCATTATTCCACCGTTGGAAGCCGGCATTTATAGAGCGATACATCGACTCAGTGTATTAACTGGTCAACTGCCCGATGCCTTGACAAAAAGCCTCTCACAAACAGCGCCTTTACCGAAGATTCCCGAAACCATTCAAATCGGCAATCCCGCTGAGTTGTTACGCCGTCGCCCTGATATACGCATCGCTGAAAGATCATTAGCGGCTGCAACTGCCAGCATAGGGGTTGCGACCGCTGATCTTTTTCCACGTGTTACCTTTGTAGGTACGATTGCGCTTGAAGCCAGTATGTTATCTGCGGTAGGCGCTAAAGGGTCTGATTCTTATTCACTGGGTCCAAGAATTAGCTGGGCTGCCCTGGATTTAGGGCATGTTTATGCGCGTATTAAAGCGGCTAATGCCAATGCAGAGTCTAGTTTAGCTCAATATCAACAAACCGTGCTTAATGCACTGGAAGAAACTGAAAATGCCCTGGAAAACTACAATCGTGAGCGGGCGCGACAAGCCTTATTAGCGTCAGCAGCACAAGCCAGTATCAAAGCAGAGGAATTGGCACAATTACGCTTTAACGAAGGCGTCAGTGATTTTTTGACCGTATTAGATACCGAATTACGGTTGTTGCAAGATCAGGATAAATTAGCACAAAGCGAAACCGCTACTGCCACGGCTTTGGCAGCTGTTTATAAAGCCTTAGGGGGCGGGTGGGAAGTGAGCGTTCAGTAATCTGCGCTTATTTAGGGGGGCTTACTTGTATTATTGGACTTCGATGCTATTGTCACCGACTTTTGGCCAAGCGGTTAAAACGGCTTTAACAACAGTTGCTAGGGGTATTGCGAAAAACACGCCCCAAAACCCCCACAAGCCTCCAAAAAATAGAATGGCGACAATAATGGCTATGGCGTGTAAATTAACGGCTTCTGAAAACAGAACGGGAACTAATACTACGCCATCTAGGGCCTGAATGATTGAATAGGCGATAATAATGTACATAAACTCATCACCCGTTAAACCCCATTCAAAATAAGCCACACCCAGAACAGGAAAAGTAACCAGGGTTGCGCCAATGTAAGGAATAATAACTTGTACGCCCATTAATACGGCTAATAGCATAGCGTAATTAAGATCCATGGTTGTAAAAGTGATAAAACTGACAAACCACAGAATCAAGACTTCCGATAGTTTACCGCGCACATAATTGCCTAATTGTATATCGACTTCCTTCCAGACTCTGACGGATAAATTTCTATCCTTTGGCATAAATTGTAAAAACCAGCTTATCAGCGTTGCTTTGTCTTTTAAAAAAAAGAAGACCATCATGGGTACTAAAAACAGGTAAACCAAGGCGCTGACTAAGCCTACGACAGAGGCGGCTGAGAGAGACAAGACACTTTGCCCATAGGATAATAATTCTTTTTGTACCGCAAACATTATTTGCTGTACCTTGTTTTCGGAAACTAATTTTGGATACATTTCCGGTAAGCGCAGGATACCGATCTGGGCGCGGTTAAGAATGTCGGGAATATGTTGAATCAGCTCAATGGCCTGTTGTGAAATCAGTGGCATCAAATAAAACAATAAAAACCCAAGGCACGTCATAAACGCGGAAAAGACCAAGTAGACCGCAGGTAAACGAGGTAAGCCCCTTTTCTCGGCCTTGCCAACCAATCCCTCCAACAAATATGCAAATACGATTGAAGCAAATACCGGCATCAATATATTGGATAATGAATAAATGAGTATATAACTGGCAAACAAAATAATCGCTAACGCAACTGCTTGGGAGTTGGGTAAAAAGCGTTTTATTGACTCAGAAACTGAGTGCAAGTTTACAGAAGAGGTGTTTGGTGTCATTAAAGGCAAGTTTATTGTTGTTATTATATTTAACATTCTACAACCAATAAAGCTATTCTAAGCAAGATCTTTTAGCTCATGGTGTTAATTGTGTAGCACACACGCTTTGCACGGGTTGAGTTCTTTAAGGTATTTTAACCCGATTTTTATCGCGTTGCCTATGGTGTGTAGGGAACCGTTAAAAAGTGAGTTGTGACAAGCAGAAGTAAGGGGGTCAGAGTAAACTTAAATTCATTTCCCGTTTCAATTGTTTTTTTTTGCCTTATAGCAACCCTATTTGTTTGCAACAAATAAATTGTTTTAGAGGTCAGATTATAGAACACACAACATTTAAGTTTACTCTGACCCCAGTTATTCCCAGTTATTCTCAGTTATTCTTGGGTAACTGGCTGGGTTAAAGTTATATTTATTTAAGTTTACTACGATGCCAGTTACTCCCGGTTATTCGTTATTCCGCGTTGATAATCTGCAAAAACTCTGTGGTGAAATCAGTTTGTGTGGCCTCAATATAAAGCACTTCCTTACAATACTTATGAAAGCGTGCGGCGGTCATGTACAGCATAGGGGTTAATGTCTTTAATGAATTAAAGTGCTCCGCAATTTCTGCATAATCGATATCATAGTCATGAGCCGCAAGATTACGAGCCATCCGGCATAATTGCCATGACTCAACCGATTCAAGTACACCTGCTTTTTCGTAAAAAGCGAGTATTTTAAGAAAACTATCGGCAGGTTCACCGGAAAGAATACAAGCATGTCGCATAGCAGCCCCTAATGTATCTTGCAATTTTGCAAATCTTTCATTGATTGCAGCCATGGCTTCAAATAGCACAACCTCTTTCTTGTGCGCTTTCAGCAAATCATCTGTTAATGGCCATGCTAATTTACGACTAGACGCATCAAGAAAGTAAATGCATCGTTGAATTGCTTCTAATAGCTCTGCTAGATGCTGTTTTTGTGAACTAAGCAGCGTTAAGTTCAATTAAATCCCCAATTGAACTGCTTGAGACTTGGCAATATTTTGAAATGCTGAGGTGGCGCCACTGCGAGTTTTCGAAACGATATCAACGGGCAAGCCAATTTTTGCTTCGAGTTCCATTTTGATTTTTGCTTTGAGTATTAAGGATAGGGAGGTATCGGATTCAATTAACAGATCGATATCTCCACCCATGCTGTGATCGTTAAGTCTAGAGCCAAATAAGTAAACCTCAGTTCCAGTGCCAGCTAACCGAAAGACTGTTTGAGTAATTAAGTCTATTTGTTGTGTTGTCAGTCTCATTTATTTATTTCCTGCTTCAATCGATGGGTATCAGACTTTGTCGCTAATTGTAAATCCATTGCTTCTGAAAAATCGGTTACTTGAGCCTGTACTGACGTATTGGATGATAAAACTGGCTCCTCTTGATTTAGTCTAGCATAAATAAATATGAAGTATAGATTGTTACACTTGCCAGGCAATAACTAAGAAATCTCTCTAGTAAATTTTATTACTTGCCTATAAAATCCATTCGAAAGATTTTCCTTGGCAGGCAAGGACTTAAATTTAACTTATACGGGATTAACTCATGATAAAACTTGAATTGGCAGAAGTGATCAAAGCGCTACGGAATGAACTGTATAAGGCAAAGCAAGTCGGTGCAGGAGAGACTATCCGGTTCAATGTGGACAGTGTCGATGTTGAGTTTGAGACCGCCGTTGAATACGTGGGTACCGCCGAAGCAGGTGGAAAAATAAAGTTCTATGTTTTTGATGTGGATGCTAAAGGGAGTGCCGAATATAAGAACGCGACTACACATAAGATCAAACTCAGTTTAAAACCAGTGGATGGGAAGGGTGATCTGATTTTAGCTGACGATGAATAACATCAATGCATTTTGACTTAATTGCTAGAGTTCTACCCACAAAAGCTCAAGGAGGCCGGACTATTGGAACAGGTTATCCAATTACTAAGGATTTGGTGCTGACGGCACGGCATGTGGTGCTTTTTGAAGGTAGAGATCCCAATGTTCCTATTTCGATAGAATGGCCTGATTTAAAGGACAATACGGGTAAGCTCTGTTCAAGCATTGTTTCTGAAATTATCGAGTTTGGTGAACAATATGATATTGCCTTATTGAAATGTGATATTCCACCGAAAGCGCATAATTCTTTGCCCTATTTGACGCAGCAGTTTCCTAAAGCTCACGAAGAATGGGAAAGTTTGGGATATCCACGTATAGGTAAAGATGAAGGCGTACGAAATAAAGTTTCTGTTTTAGGAAAGTTTCATCCATCTGATAATACGCATCAGATTCAATTGACTTCAGAAAGCGATGCTATAGAAAAAGAGGGATGGTGCGGAATTTCCGGTGCCCCTGTGTTTAATGGCAATACCTTGTACGCAGTAATTTCTAAAACACCAACAGAGCGTAAAGAATGTTTTACAGCGGTATTAATTCCCTGGTTAATAATGAACCTTCCTGCGTTTTCCAGCGCTATCGGATTTTCCGAAAAAAAAGCCTTACCACCCTCACTTTCAATAAACGTAGGTCATCTCCCTCGACCCACCACCGCCTTAATCGACCGCACAACTAAACTCAAGCAACTTACCAAAACTTTTATCAATCCCAATAAGAAACTCGCGATTATCGTCGCGGATGGCGGCATCGGTAAATCGGCGTTAACTGATGAATGGTTACGGAAAATCGAGAAAGAAAATTATTACGGCAAAGAATACGTGTTTGGTTGGTCGTTTTATGAGCAAGGTACTCATACATTGTTTACCAACTCGCAAGAATTTTTTAACCAAGTATTGACGTTTTTAGGCATCAGCAAAATCCCCAAAGATGAGAATAAAAAAGCGAGTATACTTCACGCGGGCATAGATGCGGATTTTGTAAAAAGCTGAAACTTTGGATTCAAAAGCGTTTTCACCTGATCCTTATAAGTCGATTTCACCTTGTTGAGACAATCGTCAATAGCTTCCTTAAATTCAGAAAATGTTT
>CAIMEB010000231.1 GCA_903839855.1 uncultured Methylococcaceae bacterium | reverse complement strand
GCATTTAATGACCATCAGGCCGCGTACTTTGACTCTTTAAGCAAAGATACTCAAAAAATAGCGCTACGTGATGCAACAAGGGTCATTTTGACTGCACTGCTTAAACAACTGGCGCCCTATCTGGAATTAGTGGCCCAGGGTGATACGGCTATTCTGGCTACAACCGGCTATGGTTTACGTAATGATATCGTTCATAATCAAGGTAGTGACCCGTTACCAGCTCCTGACAATTTTCAGGTTACTCAGGGCACTATTAGTGGCACATTAGATGTTCATGTCAGCAAGTTGTTTGGAGCAGGTGCCTATGATGTGCAGATCAATCTGGGTGATCCCAAGATAGAGAGTCATTGGCTGCATGCGATCACCTCTACAAGTTGTTTAAATATCGTATTGCAGGGCTTGATACCGGGACAGGCTTATTGGCTGCGTATTAGAGGCGTTAATGGGAATGGGCTGGGCGCATGGAGTAATCTGTTGAGTATTTTTGTGAATTAGAGGTAAGTGTAGGGAATTGAGGAAATGGGCGGGGTGAGAGCTCTGCCTTTTTTTGTGCGTGATTGGGTGGGTAGATGGTGTTGCAAAGTTTGCTATAGGATTTGTTGTAATATTTTGGCTAATCAGATAAGTTGGTGGTAAGATTGTCGTACATGAATGGCAAGGTTGTGCCAAAACCGGACACCGAACAATGCCGAAGTGACTGATGCTTTATAGAATTTATTTTTAAAGGAAAATGTCGTTTTAGTTTGTCGCTGTGTCCTATTAGTTTACACTCAGCCCAATAAAAGCAACTAACTGGATGGCTTTATGAGGAATATACGACAAATCAGGCTTTTTATAAAATATTCGATGTCGTATATAAATAGATGCAGCAGTCGATAAAGGGATATGAAAAATGCCTGAGCCAAGAGTCACCCTGAATGGTAGACTGGTCTATGTATCTTTACTAGTTAGGCTATCTATATTACGTTATGCCCTTTGAAACTTCGGAACCCACAACTACCCAACATACGGAGAATTCCTCATATCGCGAGAAGCTGGTCGAGCATCTTTTTGTAGCAGAGTTGTTGAAGCTGTCTTGGCTTCATCATGACTGCTCTTTGGAAATTGCAAAGCCAGAGGTGGACAATTCTGGGTATGACTTAATCGTAGAAGCTAATGGTGTTGTAAGACACGTCCAACTCAAAACATCAATTGTTGGCGGCAAAACGGCTGTTCAGAAAATCCATACCAAGCTGGCTGAAAAGCCGAGTGGCTGTGTGGTCTGGATATACATCGACGAAAAAAATTTGCGTCTTGGCCCCTTTCTTTATTTCGGCTCTGAAGCGGGCAAACCATTGCCTAGTCTGGTAAACCGAAAGGTTGCGAAGCACACAAAAGGCGACAAAGACGGAGTCAAAGCTGAGCGTCCAAATATCCGAATCCTACCAAAGGGAAGCTTTACGCCAATTGAGTCAATAGAAAACCTGTATGTGCGGCTATTCTCCAAGGCATAACATTGTCCTCAACCAACCGGAGCGCAGTTATAATCCGGGTTTATTTTTCAGCTTTCCGTGGCTTGCCCGGCTAGCCCTGCGTTGGACGTAAATTAAGGATAAAATCCACATGCCTCAATTAATAATTGTATATTTAGTGATTGCATATTTTGCTAGTTGGTGGCCATTTGAAGAAGAAACATGGGAAGGTTACGTTTATCCAAATCGTAATACCCTTACTATTGACAAATATTCGGGTGCTTATAAAACACTCGAAGAGTGTAGGGCAGCATCAATTGAACTACTTAATCGTATTAGTTCCCAAGAAGCAGGAGACTATGAATGCGGTCTAAATTGTAAGCCTAAAGGAGGTATAAATATTTGTGAGAAAACTGAGCGTTAAAGCCGTATAAATGGCCTGGTCTATCACCTTTCTCGATAAATGCTTTAAATTAACTAGTGCCTGAACGGTAATCTATAATCTAATATAAAACAATAAGTTGTGATATAATACACATCTGAATATTAACTATCCTGATTCTGGCTTAAAACATGCTTATTTAAACAACTTATTGATAAAAAAGGCTTTATTT
>CAIMEB010000230.1 GCA_903839855.1 uncultured Methylococcaceae bacterium | reverse complement strand
GTGAGAATTTCTTGCGAGGTGAGCTGTTTTATATAGAGCATTTATAATTTAAAAATGACTCTATCATACGCTAAACATGCCAGGCCTTAGTTAAATTAATTATTCATAAGTACTTACTTATGTACATGCAGAACCAGGACAAGTGATTGAGTCGGGTGAAGTTATTGTAAAAATTGCAGATACGCGAGCGATTGATGTGTTAGTCGCTGTGCCAGAATCTCGCATGGCGGAGGTTAAGCTCAATGCACCTGTCATTATCAAATTATGGTCAGACCGACAAAAATCGTATAGGGGAGTAGTGCGCGAGATGTCACCCGCAGCAGAATCAGCCACGCGGGCTTTTAATGTTCGGATTACGGTGACTCAACCTGACGTAGCTTTTAAGCTGGGAATTACTACAGGGGTAAAATTTACGCTAGACGATGCGCAATCCGCTTCTGGTTATTTGATCCCTAGCAAAGCCCTGACTCAGATCAACGGTCAAACCCTCGTATGGGTAGTTGATGCCAATAATCAAGTCCAGCCACGTTCTGTTGTTGCTGGCTCTTTTAGAGAAGATGGGGTCTTGATCATCGAAGGCTTACAAGCCGGAGAAAAAGTAGCCATTGCCGGTGTACATACGCTTGTCAAAGATCAACGGGTAAAACCAGTGATTGAGGCAGCGCCATGAGTGAATCAAAACTAACGCAGCGTTTTAATTTATCGGATTGGGCGTTAAGTCGTCAGACCCTGGTCTTATATTTAATGCTAGTGCTAACTATTTCTGGCTTGTTGACCTATACCAAACTAGGCCAGTCTGAGGATCCACCGTTTACTTTTAAACTGATGTTGGTTCACACAACCTGGCCAGGGGCAAGTGCTCAGGAAGTGGAACAACAGATTACTGATAAATTGGAAAAGAAGCTTCAGGAAGTCCCGCATCTGGATTATACCAATAGTTTTTCAAGACCCGGTGAGTCAATGATCTTTATTGTTATCAGGGATGATACCTTTTCTAAGGATATCCCTGAAGTCTGGTATCAGGTGCGTAAGAAGATTGGCGACATTCGCCACACTCTGCCCCAAAACATTGAGAGCCTCACATTTAATGATGAGTTTAGTGATGTTTATGGCAGTATGTACGCATTGACGGGCGATGGTTTTGATTATGCTGCTTTAAAGAAACAGGCTGAGTTGATTAGAACTGAATTGTTAAAAGTACCTGATGTTGCTAAGGTTGAGTTCTTTGGTGAACAAAAGCAACGCTTATTTATTGAGCTGTCCAATGCCAAGTTAGTGACGCTAGGTATAACTACGCAGACTTTAATCAATTTGTTACAGACGCAAAATGCAGTCGTTGCAAGCGGTACCTTTGATTCAGTCGATGAGCGTATCCGCATTGCTGTATCCGGTCGCTACGATACCCTGGATGATTTACGTGAGTTGCGGGTACGCGCTAATAACCAGGATTTTAAACTCGGTGATGTCGCACGTATTTATCGCGGGTATGAAGATCCTCCACAGGATCGCGTTCGTTTTCAAGGCAAAGAATCCATGCTGTTGGGTGTGAGTATGAAGGACGGCGGTGATGTGATTGGTTTGGGTCATGAGCTGGATGAAGTCGTGGCACGGGTACAATCACAACTCACCATTGGTTTAGAACTTAACCCCGTTACCTTACAGCCTAAAATCGTTGCCAATTCAGTCAATGATTTTGTAAAGTCATTGATAGAAGCTTTGGTGATCGTACTGACGGTCAGTTTGATTTCTTTAGGCTGGCGTAGCGGTATCGTGGTTGCAATTACAATACCCGTAGTATTAGCCAGTACCTTTTTAGTGATGTATATCTATGGTATCGGCTTACACAAAATCTCCTTGGGCGCTTTGATTCTGGCGTTGGGTTTATTAGTTGATGACGCAATTATCGCGGTTGAAATGATGGCCTCTAAAATGGAGCAGGGTTGGGATCGAGTTAAAGCCGCTTCTTTTGCCTATACCTCAACGGCTATGCCCATGCTGACCGGCACTTTAGTCACTGTGTCCGGCTTTTTACCGATTGCAACAGCGGCGTCGTCCACAGGTGAATATACCCGCTCGATATTTCAGGTATCGGCTATCGCTTTGATCATATCCTGGTTTGCAGCGGTAATTCTGGTGCCTTTTTTGGGTTATCATTTATTGCCTGATTATACGCATGCTCCTAAACCTTCTAAACTGGGACTCTGGTTTAAGCGCCGATTAAACTTAAGTCAAAAAACCGAAGATCTTCATCATCATGATATTTATAACACGCCGTTTTATAGAACCTTTCGGATCATTGTCACTGCCTGTGTTCGGTATCGAAAAACGGTAATTGCCATAACTCTAGCTATTTTTGTGTTGTCTATTGTTGGCTTTGGCAAGGTACAACAACAATTCTTTCCTGATTCAACACGTCTAGAGTTAATTGTTGATTTACGAATGATAGAAGGAGCTTCTTATCAAGCTACGGACACTCAAGCCAAGAAACTGGAGCAGTGGTTAACGAACTGGTCAAAACAGCATGAGGGCGTAGAAAACTTTGTCGCTTACATTGGTAAGGGTGCGCCACGTTTTTATTTACCTTTAGATATCCAGTTGCAACATCGGGGCTTTAGTCAGTTTGTTATTTTGACCCAAAACCTGGAAGCACGTGAAGCGTTAAGAACAGACTTACTGGCTTTATTTGAACGGGATTTTCCTGAGTTGCGGGCTTCCGTGTTGCGTTTGGAGAATGGTCCACCGGTGGGCTTTCCCGTTCAGTTTAGGGTTTCAGGGCCTAACATCCCACAAATCAGGGATATTGCCCGTGAGGTTGCGACCCGAATGCGTGCAAATCCTAATTTGATTAATGTGCAACTCAACTGGGAAGCGCCCAGTAAAGTGGTGCATGTCGAAGTGGATCAGGTCAAAATGCGTCTCTTGGGCGTGAGTCCTGTGGATGTAGCCAATGTCCTTAATGGCGCTCTGCATGAGTTGTTTATCACTGAGTTTAGAGAAGGTAACGAGCGGATAGATTTGGTGGCTAGGGGCGGGGAACTGGAGCGCAGTCATTTGTCTAACTTACCGGATTTAGAAATCAATACGCCCTCAGGTGCGGTGCCTTTAGCACAAATTGCTACATTGACTTCAGCCTTTGAAGACGGGGTTATCTGGCGTCGTAATCGGGAACCGTGCATTACCGTTCGCGCCAATTTACAAGGCGATTTAAAGGCGGCTGTGGTATCCGATCAGGTGGATCAAACCTTAGCTGACATTAAGGCACAATTACCTCTCGGTGTTAGTCTGGTCACAGGGGGCGCTGTAGAAGAGTCAGCGAAAGGCGGGGTATCGGTTGCGGCGGGTTTCCCATTGTTTTTACTGGCGGTGTTGACGTTACTGATGGTGCAGCTGCAAAGTTTTTCTCGGGTGTTTTTAGTTATTTTGACAGCGCCGTTGGGCTTAATCGGTGTGACCATCGCCCTATTACTCTTTGATAAACCATTTGGTTTTGTCGCCATGCTGGGCACGATTGCCCTGTCAGGTATGATTATGCGGAACTCGGTAATTCTAGTTGACCAAATTGATCAGGATCGAGCTTCAGGACTCGTGCCCTGGCAAGCTATTGTTGAATCGACCATCAGGCGCTTTAGGCCAATCGTGTTAACCGCTGCAGCAGCCATATTAGCCATGATCCCCCTAACCCGAAGTGTATTTTTCGGCCCGATGGCGGTGGCAATTATGGGCGGTCTGGCGTTCGCTACTTTATTAACAGTTCTCTTTTTACCTGCACTTTATGCGGCCTGGTTTAGAGTTAAAATTGAAACGGATCGGGTCTAATGAATAATAAAACTAACTTAGTCAGTGCTCCAAAGTTAAAGCGTTCTGGGCTTGCTGTTGCCTTGTTGTGTGTCAATAGTTTGATCATGCCGACTGTGTTTGCAGAGATCAAGCCACAATCTTTGGTGGATATATACAACTTGGCGTTAGCCCATGATCCTACTCTGGCTTCGGCTTTAAATGCCAATCAGGCGGCACAAGAAGTGATTGAGCAGAGCAAAGCCTTATATCGCCCCGTAGTTAATTTTAATGCGGGTGGAAACGCTACAATAACCAATATTTCATTTATGGGGGCGGGTGTGCCATTCCGTGGAGGAGGGCAGTCGTTTACAGGTTATCAATACGGTCTTGAAGCCCATCAGCCGATTTATCGTAAACAAAATCTGGTGGCGATGGATCAGGCAAAAACTCAGGTGAGTCTGGCAGATAAGCAGTTAAATTTAACCCAACAGAATTTAATCCTGCGTACTACCCTGGCTTATTTTGATGTGTTGTTGACTCAGGATAAAATTGATCTGATGGCTTCACAAAAGGCGGCTATTTTAAGGCAGTTGGAACAAGCTAAGGCAAGCTTTGAGGCAGGCACTTTAACCAGTACCGATGTGAATGATGCCCAAGCTCGTTATGATTTAATTGTAGCGCAAGAGATAGCGGCACTCAATGATCATCAAATTGCTTTAAGAGCCGTGCAAGTGATTACCGGAGAAATTCCGCAAAAATTAGCCACTGTCAGAGCGACGATTAAACCCAATACATTAGGCCAGAGTATGGCGCAATGGCTGGAAGTGGCTGCCAAAAATGATTTAAATATCCAGATTCTGCAAGAAGCGGCAACCTTATCCGATCAAGAGATAGAACGGGCTAATGCAGGACATTTGCCTACTCTGGATGCGGTGGCTAATGTATCTGATAATTATGCGAGTGGCAGTTATTATGGTTTTGGTAGCGATCTTAAAATGGGTTCAATTGGATTGCAGTTGCAAATACCCTTGTATCAAGGTGGAGCTACCAGTTCTCGGGTTCGGCAAGCGGTGTTTAATAAACAAAAAGCCCTGAATGATCTTGATACTGCCCGTCGTCAGATGGAGCAGGAAACCCAACGAGCCTATTTAAATTTAAATACCAGTATCGCGCAGTTAAAAGCTTATGAACAGGCCTTGGTGAGTAGTCAAAGTCAATTTGATTCTACGACGGTGGGTTATGATGTCGGTTCACGAACCAGTGTGGATTTGCTTAATGCCCAGCAGCAGTTGTTTAGTGCCAAACGGGATTTATTACAAGCCCGCTATAGCTATCTGGTCAATATTATAAGATTAAAAGCAGCAGCCGGGATTATAGTGGAAAGTGATTTAGAGGATATTAATCAGCAGTTGGTGAATTAGACAATTTTCATAACACGATATTTTTTACTGTTTTAAACACTCGGACACTTTGCACTTTTATAGCAATTGGTTAATGAAGGACACCGATTGTTTTACTTGGGTCTTATCGTTTTTTAAGTCATAACTAATGAGGACTGCTCTAATCCGCTGACAATAGACAGAACAGTCGCAAGCCTTATCGGAAATTCAGATATTCGCTTATTTTAGCCAAGCATCAAAGCTGTCTTTTATTTTTTGCGCGATCATTTCTGGTGAGTTAAAAGACGTATCAATGACCAGGTCATAATTGCTGTGATTTCTAAAGTGGATGTTATACAGTTGCTTAAAGCGTTCATCTTCAATGGCTTGGCGCTTTAAATTATTCTCTAAGGTAATCTCTAAGGAAGGGTTTTTTTCATCGTTACGTGCGGCACCAAATACCCGTTCGGCACCGACAACGGGATCAACCGTTAAAAAGACCTTAAAGGCACTGGGAATAAAATGCCAGGCCAAACGTGAGTCCAAGATCAAGTTATCCTGGGTTTTTCCCAGATTAATAACGTAAGAATCAATTTCATCATCAATGCTGCGATCTGTTTGAGAAATCGTATTCAACTCTAGCGTTGTTAAACCTCGTTGCGTTGCGATGGCACGTTGGATAGCGCCGGTTCCGATGATATCGAATTGAGTTAATTCTTTAAGTGCAATCGCTACAGAGGATTTCCCACTGCCGATATCACCTGACATTACAATGATATGCTTCATATTAATGTTAACCTTTGCATTGAATAGCCTGTTTAAAAAGCTGCTAATCATACCATTAATGCTGTTATCATAAGACCAGCAACGCTGTAATTTTGTAAAAATTAACTGACCCATAATACATGAGCAGATACTGTTTATCGGTGTAGTCGGGTTATGACAAATTTGATTAATACCAGGAAGATACGTTCTAAATGACCGGTTCGATTAACAAGGATAAACTATCCTTTATAAAAACAATGACCGATGAATTAAAGCTGTTTGCTTTTTTTGCAGTTTATTTAATCTCATGGACGCTATGTGCAGAATTTCTACCGTCAGCTTCTGAATTGGACAGTACCGAGCAGGTTGTATGGTCACAAAGTTGGCAGTGGGGTTATTACAAGCATCCACCGTTACCCTCATTGCTGTTGTATGTTCTGAATGGATTATTCGGTGGGCCGTCTAAGGGGCTTAATGCATTTGCTGCTCAAGGCTGCAATGTACTGGCATTGTTTTATGTCTGGCTACTGGCTAAACAAATAGTATCAAGAAAGCTAGCGATCGTGGCGGTGTTAATCACTAGTTTAATTGCCTATCATAATTTTAGGGCATTTCCTTTTAACCACAATACCGTTTCCTTGCCTTTTACTGCGGCTGCATGTTATTACTTTTACCGTGCCGTGCAAATACCCGAGCGCTGGTTAAACTGGCTTCTGCTGGGTCTGGTTTGTGGCTTGGCTATGTTAACCAAATATAGCATTCTGCTGATAATAGCCAGTTTCTTTGGGGTGATACTTTGGGGGCGTTTATTCAAAAGTCCCCGTGTTATTCTTGGCTTACTATTAAGCATTGCCGTGTTCCTGCTCATTATCTCCCCACATGTTTATTGGTTAGCTGAAAATAATTGGCGTCCGTTTCATTATCTACAGGATAAATTGACTGTATCAGGGAATATAGCCAGTATTTTGTTTGGTTTTATGATGACTCAATTGATTCGGCTGAGTTTTGCTGTGCCGACCTTGTTAGGTATCTGGATTTTTATTAAGACGGGGCGAATTAACAAAGTTGAGTGGGATAAAGTTGAGTGGGATAAAGTTGAGTGGGGTATAGACAGGTCAACTGATCAAGCTAGTTTTGATAGACATTTCTTATGGATCATTCTATTTACGCCGCTTATCTTGGCTTTGTTACAACTGTTCCTGTTAGGTAGTGAATTAAATAGTAACTGGATCAGTGCTTTTTTTCTGCCATCGGGTATTTTACTGACGGTGATTTTCTTTAAGGATTGGGATAGTACACAGCTATTAAAAAAGGTTTTTTTATTGACCTGGATTACACAGGCGGTGCTTTTGATTTTTTTCTTTGCCCTTGCGGTCATTTATCCAAATCAGGTGGGGAGCGCTTCACGGTTAACGTTTCCTGGTCAAGCGTTGGCTGATAACGTTAATGAAATCTGGCGCAGCCACCAGTCGGCTCCGTTGACGATTATTATCTCCGATTATTGGTCAGGGGGTAATGTCTCGCTTTATACGCGCCCTGAGCCATTTGTCAGGATAGAGAATTCGATAGAAAAGTCTCCGTGGGTTACCGAGCAGGATGTGCGGGCTTGTGGAGCATTTGTCTTAGTGAACCAGGCAGAAATCACCGAGACTTTTAAGCTGTTATTGACGCAGTCTATTGTTAAAGGTGAGTTTGTATTGCCTTGGGGGTATGCTCCAAAAGGTAAAGATTTACATTATTTATGGGCGATAAAAGCACCTGATCCCAATGAAGTGGCCTGTCGATTTTCTCTAAATAAGCTGCATGATTAATCTGGTTTTTTGGTATCTAAGCCGATACGTGCTTTGATGAGGTAATGGGGTCTGTGTTTAACTTCTTCATAAATTTTGGCGATATATTCACCAATAATACCTAAGCTAATCATAATAAAGCTGCCAATTAATAATAGACAAATGATAGTAGTAGCAAAGCCAGAAACGGCTTGACCATTCATCAAGGAAATAAGCGTTTCAGCAATCACAAAAAAACCTAATATTAAGGTTGCAAAGCCCAGAAAGGAAACTATTCTTAAAGGTAAAGAAGTAAACGAGGTCAGTGCCGTAATTGCCAGTTCGAGCAAAGACATGAAAGACCATTTACTTTCGTCACTTTGACGACTCGCTACATCAAAATAAAGATAGTGCTCCGAGAAACCTAACCAACTGGTCAATCCTCGGAAAAAGCGCTCTCTTTCAGGTAATTGATGAATAATAATATCGACAATTTCTCTATCCAGTAATTTGAAGTCAGAGGAGTTTTTTATATTAACGCCGCCAAAATTAGAAATCAGATAGTTAACAACATAGGCGCTGGTTCTTTGTCCGAATGAATCTTCTTCACGACTACGTTTGACAGCATGAACGATTTGTACGCCTAAACGCCATTGTTTAATCATGTCTGGAATTAAGGCGGGGGGATGTTGTAGATCCGCATCAATGATGATCACCGCGTGTCCTGTTGCCTGTTCTAAACCAGCTAACATAGCGGCTTCTTTACCAAAGTTGCGACTTAATGAAACACCTTTAATTCTAGGGTCATGAGTTGATAATAGTTGGACTTGTTGAAAAGTGTGGTCGTGACTGCCGTCATCGACCACAATGATTTCCCAGGTAATTTCACAGGCTTCAAGTGTTTCTGCAATTGTTTTGATGGCAAGGGCTAATCCTTGGCCTTCATTATAAGCAGGTACAATAGCACTAATAACAAGGTCGGTTTGGGGCGATAAAGTCATGTTTTAAGTTTTTTGTCAGTAATGGTGTTTTATAATGTAAATCGCTGCTTGATTGTAGGATGTTTTGGGGATTATACGTGATGATAGAGTAAAGCCGGGTAAATAATCATTAGTTAAATGCTAATGCCGAGTCGGGAGCGTTGAATACTTGCTCGGTACGGGGCTAAATAATCATAACTTTAACAGCAAAAATCAATTATATTTAGCCGACTAAAATCGATGATGAAACTTACTCATATAAGTCTAAATCCTCGCCGATCATCTCGGTTAACAAAGAAAAAAGTTGATCCAGCCACGTTGAGTCCCCTGAATAGCGAAAATAATTGACCGCCGCTAAAAACGTGGGCGAGAAGCTTTCTGTCCACATCACGCCACCATTATCGGCTTGTGTATCCCAGATCATCGGGTTTTCAATGCCCGCATTTAAATGGTTGGAGAAAAAGTCAAACTCATGGAAAGGCGCTCCGTTTAAGTTTAATAGCCCCGGGCGCTGATTGGATTTATTACGCTGATATAGCGCATAGATTCCGTCAAACGCAGTAATGTCTTGCGCGGTGGGGGTCGTTGGGTAGGATACGGTACCACCCGGATCATTTCCCATCACCAGCAGAGCATAGGTATTATAGAGTTCGGCTATCTCCCACCCGGCATGATAGGCATCGAAAGCGCCAACTAATAAATCATTAAGATAAGCGTTACAGCTTGCACCAGACCCTGTATAAGCCGTTCCGCCAGTAAAGGGGAAGGCATATTGATAGATCTTATTGTTCGTTCTGCCCACGACATAAAGGCTTAAGTCGTTCGGATTGATACAGATACCGCAGGGGCTGCCATCTTGACTGGTCATTGGAAAGCTTTTGCCCGAATAACTGGCAGTCGATAAATCCCATTGCGTTGTGAGTGCGTATTGATAAAGGGTATGATTAAAATGCCCAACAATAAACAGTCTTAAACCATCCAGACTAAACGTAATACCCGTCGCAGTATCCAGAGCACCTACCCAGCAGAGCTTGTTTGAGAATGAAGCCAGGGTTAAGTCCCACGCCGTCGTTAAATTATATTGATAAACCTTGTCATTGACAAAGCTTGCTACATAGATAAACAGGCCGTTTGAGCTAAAGCATACACCGCGTGGCTTACCATTTTGTGGGGCTATGTCCAGACTTTTGCCCGTATAACTGGCGGTCGATAAATCCCAAGGTGTGGCAAGTGCATACTGAAAAATCGCATTGTTAGTATCACCGGATACTAGCATCACTAAACCATCCCGACAAAAGCAGACCCCGAACGGTAAGGTATCCTGAGCGCCTACCGATAATGACTTACCCGAATAACTGGCGGTTGCCAAGTCCCAAGGCGTGGTGAGTACATACTGATAGAGTGTGTTATTTGTATCACCGACCAGATACAGATTAACGCCATCTGCGCTGAACGTCATATCATTGGGGACACTGTCCTGAGTACCCACTACCAGGCTTTTACTGGTGTAACTGATAGCCGATACATCCAGCGTAGGGATAATAGGTGAATGTGCCACCACCTCGGCCTTAATCCATGAATAACCGGAACCTGCATTGACTATGTTATAACTGGTAATTTTACCGCCATGAATATTGGCGGTTGCCGCTGCACCTTGTCCATCACCGGTAATAATAACCGTTGCATTGCTGTAGCCTGTACCCTCAGTTAGCTTGGATAAGCCTTGTAATGCGCCTTTTCCGGTATAGCGTTTTCGGGCAAAAATATCATCTAATAAACGCCTATACCACTTTAGTGCAATAGCGTCACCGTCTACCCAGTATTTATAGATACAGGCCTGAGCAATACAGGCATAGGCATAAACAGGCTTATAATCATAAGTCGGATTACCGTCTTTTGTGTAGCCAGACGGTGGCTTCCACCCCGTTCCATCGGCGATAATATTAACATCCAGCCACGTCATCCATCTATCAAGTATCGTTTTTGACAGCGCTGAGCGGGTAATATAATAATCCTGAGCCACCGATAACAGCGCCCGCATCATGTAGCCGTACCAGTCATTCGTGTCCGGCCAGTACCATTTATTAAGCGTGTTATCCGTCCACACACCCGCCACCCAACCACCGGTATGAGACGCTTCCCATGACGTCCTACCGTACATGGGCATAAACGGCCCGATCAGCTTGGCAGGGAACTGGTTATGATACTCGTTTTGAGAATCCAGCAGCATTTGCCGCATGGCATCCGCCATTACCAACCCGTTGTCTGGATTGACAATCCCGCTTTGTGTCCAACCCGCTAACCATAAATAACCGGTAAACGTACCCCCACGCCAAGAGGTATAACCTATAGTATGGCCTGAGCCTACCCAACCATAGGTATTTCTAGGTATCCCCCTATACGCATTGGGGCTTGAAACGGGGCCGTCCCGAACTGTTTGATTGATATTAATATCGGCTAAATGGATACTATAAGGCCAGCCCATTGAATTTGACGGAAAACCAAATTCAAAGCCATTAACGACCGTGTAAGCTACATCGGACATTTTTACCACGCTATCATACCGGGCATTATCGATCATGATACCGCCCTTACTCATGTTAACCGATACCTCGGGAACGTAGACGACAACGTCATCATTAAACACATCCCACCACGGCGTCGGTTCTGTATAAGAATAGGCCGGTGTTATAATCACCTTAACCGTATCAACGCTAAATTGCGCCGCAGGATGCGTAAAGCCCGTAGGCCAGGGAATTGTTAAACTTTGCCAACCTGCAACCAGATCAAAGTTAGTCACATAATGCACACCTAAAGCATCCACGGCAGTGACTGCGATTCTACCAGCGACTTCTGAATAAAGATCAAAGTTAAAAGCCGAGGTACCTGCACTGGAACCGGGAGCAGCACTAAAATAAAACCCACCATAACCTGTATCTAAGTTGGCTGTAAAATTCCAGTTAAATTTCCTAATGATTTTACGCCGGGCTAAATCTTCATACAGCGTTACCGAGGATGCATTGCTTGAATACGTACCAAACCAGCCAAAGTCTTTATGTGCGGCATCATAAACCACATTACCTGTTTTCCAGAAATCAGCAGGGGTAATCGAGACCGGATAATGCTTGTCGCCTTCGGTTGATAACAGCGGGATAATCACCGCGACATCACCCGAGGCGGCTTTTGCAGCATCTATATTGGTGGTTAACTGCAAAAATCGCCGTGAACCATCGCCCATCAATAAAAAATCCAGCGAATGAAACGGCGTTAACGCATCCACATTAAAATTAAACCAGTTGCCTACCCCGGCATACTTACCCGCATCAATTTGCGTAGTGATCTTTAAACAGTTAAGCGCCGGGTTATCCGGTCTGGGCACCGTGACCAGTTCAAGAGGGGTATTGGGAGAACTGTACCAATATAAGCCATTCTGTCCAGCTTCTGCGGAAATATCTATCGCTAAGGGCAAGCGGTTAGTAGAGCAGCGTCCCGCATCCAGCACCGCGTTTCCGATTCTATCAGCGGCAATTTTATACTTAAGGTTGCCCGTCGCTTTATAAGCCGCATAGCAGGCTTTCATCATATAACAATCGCCATCCAGCGCCGCCCGGTGGATAGGATCAGCATACAGCATAGGCCACCCGCTTAAGGCCTGGCCTTTTTGCGATAATTCACCCGTCCTGTATGAGTAATAGGCTTGCAGGCTGGTTTCGGTACAGGTACTTAACACCGGGATAGCGGTTGATAAAACCCCACCGATCAAATCATTGGTAGCCACCTGATTAAAATCTGCCCAGTTCGTCGCATTACCTGACGCAAAGCCCGCCATGAAACCATCCCATTTAGGCACGGCAGACAATGGAAACAAGCCCCTAACCCAAGTGATATTACCGCCATGCCAGGCGGCTGGAATAATGACTTGTTTTCCGGTGACACCGCCAGCCGTGACCGTAAACACCGCGCCGCTGGTATTGCCTTTGATATTATCCTGTAAAAAAGCACCACCGATCAGATCCGTCGTGCCCTCTAATAGCCCATTACCAATAATCGGCGAGGCATATACGTTACGCGCTTTAAGGGTGTTTAAGCGCAGTCCTTTCGGTTTTTTTATGAGCTTATTAAAACTGGTCATGAAATATTAAGCAATAAAAAAGGACTTGGTTCGCACCTAAGTCCTTATTTTTTATGGTGGCGATAGGTGGATTTGAACCACCGACCCCGGGGTTATGAATCCCGTGCTCTAACCAACTGAGCTATATCGCCTCTTTAATAAGTTACGCTATTAAAAGGGAATTATAAATACTGGGTATGAATTTGTCAAACATTGAATCGAAAATGAACAACATCACCATCTTTAACGATATAATCTTTACCTTCTAAGCGCCATTTACCCGCATCTTTTGCGCCTTGTTCGCCTTTGTAAGCTATAAAGTCATCATAAGAAATAACTTCAGCTCTAATAAAGCCTTTTTCAAAGTCACTGTGAATAACACCGGCTGCCTGGGGTGCCGATGCACCAACGGGAATAGTCCAGGCTCTTACTTCTTTTACCCCGGCGGTAAAGTAAGTTGCCAGATTAAGCAATGCATAGCCCGCTCTAACGACTCGATTTAAGCCGGGTTCTTCGAGTCCTAAATCATCCAGAAACTCTTTCTTTTCTGCATCGTCAAGTTGGGCTATTTCGGCTTCTATTGCCGCACAAATAGGTACGACAGTCGCGCCTTCTTTGTCTGCCAGAGCTTTAACTTTATCAAGTAATGGGTTGTTCTCAAAACCATCATCCTGAACATTAGCTATATACATAGTGGGTTTGAGAGTCATTAAACAAAGATCTTTTATATATCCTTTTTCGTCATCTGTTAAAGGGAGGGTGCGAGCAGGCTCACCCGCTTCTAATTGTTTGAGTACTTGTTCTAATACATTTTTCTTGGCTAGTTCGTCTTTATTGCCTGTCCTAGCTATTTTGCTTGCTCTCAGCAAGGCTTTTTCAACTGAAGTCATATCAGCCAAGGCTAATTCAGTGTTAATGACCTCGATATCTGAAACAGGATCTACTTTGCCAGAAACATGAACCACATTGTCGTCATGGAAACAACGGACAACATGAGCAATGGCATCCGTTTCCCGAATATTGGCGAGAAACTTATTGCCCAAGCCTTCGCCTTTAGACGCACCTGCAACCAGTCCGGCGATATCAACAAATTCGATAGTGGTAGGAAGGATACGTTCTGGTTTAACAATATCGGCCAGTTTTTCCATCCGGGTATCAGGTACGGGTACCACGCCCACATTGGGGTCAATCGTACAAAAGGGATAATTTTCAGCCGCAATTTTAGCTTTGGTTAACGCATTAAACAGGGTCGATTTACCCACATTGGGTAAACCAACGATTCCACAATACAACGCCATAGAGTTCTCTTGAGAGTGTTAAGTTAAGTTATGAGTACAGTACAGCAAGATGATCATGCCGAAACAGGTTTAATTATACTAGTTAACAATTTAAACTAAGCAATATTAAAATTAAATGTATGGATAACTGCAAATAAAAACATGCCTAGCAAAACAATCGTTATACTTTTTTGGGTTAGCGCTACCACATTATTAATGGGATGCAATTTTTCTAATGAAAGTTGCTCGTCATCAGAAACAGAACAGTTGTTTTATAATCAGCTGTCTGAGCAGGCATTAAATTTAACTTCTAAAAAAAGAGAAGATTATTATGATGGTGCAATGATATTTGGTGCAACCAAAGTTCGGGAGCTATTAGGTTTAATCCATTTCGAGCTAGAAAATATCAAAACAATTAGGCAAGGGTCGGAAAATCACCAAAGCTTATGTACAGGGATGTTAAAAATTTCGGTTCCCCCACCCATGCTTTCTAATGTTAATTTGTCGCGTAAAGCTCAAAATCAATTACATATTGCTCAATATGCCAAACAATTATCGATTAACAATAGTCTTAATGTATTTTCACAGAATGTGAACTATTCGGTAAAATCAACTGGCGATGTTAAAAAACCTCATATTGAGTTCGAAAGTTCTGCGTGGATACATTTACTTGATGAAATTACAACTGCAGCTTTGTTAAAACCGACATTGGATATTCATGACTTAAATAGGATTGATCAGAATCCGCAAGCAACGCACATTGTTGAGCCAATAAACACTCAGGAAAAACCAATAGAGCCAGAAGATAAAAAAGAAGATAAAAAAGAAGATAAAAAAGAAGATAAAAAAGAAGATAAAGAAAATGAGGCGTTGATAACAGCCGATTCCTTAGAAAAGGAAATCATGATTGAGCCTCCCAAAAAACAGGAACCGATCCAACCGGTTCAGCCCTCATCACCCGGTTTTGATTGTAGCAAAGCAACAAAGCCTACCGATGTGACGATATGTGAGCAATCAAGTTTGGCTATTTTGGATAATCAGAACATGTCCATCTATAAAAAGGCAAAAACGATTGATCCCGTTGCGACTAAAGAAGTGTGGAAGGATTCAATAAAGTATAAATACGCCTGTGGAACGGATGTTGATTGCATTGCTGATATTTATAAAAAATCAATTCAGCGGTATACCTGTATTGCAAATCAGAAAAATTGCGTGAACGTTGCTCCTTTTTAGTGTTAACAGTCCTTATAGTTATTAGCCTTGCATAGTTGTGATAATTCCAAGGCTTGTTGAATTTCTTTTGGGGATAATTTTTTGTTCATTTTTGCCTGATACACATGAGCCTCATGACTACCATTGGTGGCAGCGATATGAGTCCACATGTAGGCTTTTATGATGTCCTGTTTAATGCCTTGCCCAGACCAGTTAGCCAAGCCTAGCATCAATTGTGCATCGGCGTCACCTTGATTAGCAGCCAGCCGATACCATTTTTCTGATTCAGTATAACTTTGGGTTACGCCTTGTCCATACTGATACATTAACCCTAGACGCAATTGTGCATCAATGAAACCCTGGCTGGCTGAAAGTTCATACCATTTCACGGCTTCTTTATGATTCTGTACGACGCCTAAGCCGTTGTCATAAAGACTACCGAGATTGTATTGTCCATCTGCATCGCCTTGTTTGGCAGCTAATTCAAATAAACGGATAGCTTCACCCAGATTTTGTGCTACGCCTTTGCCGTTTTTATACATTAATCCAAGAAATACTTGCGCTATTGGATTACCTTTAATTGTAGATGCAATAATGAAAGGTAATGCTCTTTTGTAATGCCCTCTTTTAGCTTCATAAATGCCTGTTTCAAATTCATTTGCCAGGACATTTGTTGCCAACAAAAGCCCTGACAAAAGCAATAAGGCACAATTTCTTTGTTTCATATTTTATCTGCGGTTAAAGATTAATTTTTTCATAGTGTGTTCAAATTGGGTATTATATTTGAAACTTAAAAAGATCTTCTTTAAGCGTCTTTCAACTTAACCAAAGGCCAGTACATCTCATGAAATTTACCCCTTGTATTGATAAATGCACCTCTGAAGGCTCTTATTGCGAAGGATGTGGTCGTTCTCATCAGGAAATTGCGGACACTAAAAAACTGGTGTTATCCATTGTTGATTTTATTAAAACACAACACTATGAAAATAGTGAAGACTTTTTAAATGTGATTAATAAAAGTGTACTTAAGAGATTACCAAAGGCAGATTAACACCTATTATCCCTTAATTAATGAAAGAAAACCGATTGTTTTTTAAAACAATCGGTTTTTTATGCCTGCTAATTGCTAACCGAAACTATTACTCTAAAACGTTCATTATTAAATAACTATTAGAGTGACGGATTGACAATATTCAGTGATGCCTTCAGGGGTTACACCCGCGACTTCAAACTCATATTCAACGCCAGGTTCAAGGCCAGTCACTTCATAAGTAGTTTGTGTCGTCGTGGTGATAGTAATCCATGGGTTTTCAATACCATTAACGGATACTTTACGCATTCGCCATATGTAGGCATAGGTTCTCAATGCTTTGGGTGTCGCTAATTTAACATTGCCCGAATGTGCACCATGAGTAGCGGATAAGACGGGTTTGTAAGTGGGTGTAGGTTGTTGAGAAGCTGTAAAACCACTGCTGATAATAGTGGTTTCATCACCTAAAGCAATGAATTCCACATAACTGGCCAGGTTTCGAAAGATTTCATCAGCTGCTTTCTCGGCATCATTTCTGATAGAAATATTTAAGTGCGAGCCATCTTTAGCCGCCACACTTGCTGCTTCGAGTGCATCCACAGCGGCAGTTGCCACCTCTAAAGACACAGAAGGTACCAAGAAATAAGCATTACCCGTTAAATTACTGATAATACTTCGGTAGAATAATATTTTGATTGCGATTGATAAAGTTAAAAAATTTAAAAGCACTTTGATTCTTTTCATGTTGTTCTCCTAACGTTAAATATCCTCTGAGCCTTGACTATATACCTATTTAATAATAAAGATAGCTTTATTATTGTTTTTATTTGGATGACGCTTTTTTAACTTAAGAATTTATCTTTTTTATCGGCATATCAACGGTTTATTACCGGTGTTTTAGGGGTGTTTTAGGGTGATATCGGGGTTATCCCGGTTATTAAATCGATAGATCCGACTGTTATACGTTTAATCGCTGCGGTTATGAATGTAACCTCTGCAGTTATAGTTATAATCGCTGTTGTTATACGTTTAATAATAGCGGTTATACCTGTATCTTCTAGTGTTATAGCTATAATCTTGGCTGTTATAGTTATAATCGCTACTGTTATAGTTATAATCGCTGCGGTTTTAACTATAACCGTTGCTGT
>CAIMEB010000229.1 GCA_903839855.1 uncultured Methylococcaceae bacterium | reverse complement strand
GCTAATGGCATGGATATAAACCTTCATTGTACAATGAACTGAAGGTTTGTGTTCATTTGTACATCGAAAGAAACCCGTTTTCATGACTTTATAAAGCCAGGAATTGCATAAAGTGTAAACCGGTAAATGAAGGATGCCGTCAGCGCTTACTCTAAGTTACAAATGAATATTCAAGAATCACCGTCAAACCGCTCCGATAATCACTCTGCTGACCGCGCTCAAATCATCGCAGCATTAACTCAACTAGACGCCATTCTACCTGGGCAGGCACCGCTTCTACAGTTTTTCCACCACAACACCTTACATGGCTTTCAGCATCTTCCTTTTGAGCAAGCATTAGCCGAAATTGAAGACCTCACCGGTATTTGTACTTACCTACCCGAACAACAGAGCCGACTTTTTTATCAACAACAACGAATCAATGACGACGATCTAAATGCGGCCTTAGCAAGATGCCCAGAGTTACAAGCGGAGCAAACTATCTGCCACTTGGGCGAAAGAGTTATTACTCGAAAGGAGCTTTATAAAATCGCACTCTTATTCAACCTGGAAGGTATTAGTGTTAGCCAATTAAATTGGAATACTCACGAATTAAATGCCTTAAAAAGACTGCAATCTGACATCCCCACCATCATACTAGAACAACTGTTAGCGGAGGGATGTCAAGAAAGTGTGGAGGTCAAACAACTTTGGGAGTGTCTTCTAAATAAGCTGGATTTACAACAAGCCGCACTGCACCCAGAAACATTACTGGACTTACCCTTGGAACAAGCAGAGGAATGGTTGGCAAATTACCAAGCCTTAACAGTTGCACAAGCCCCCCTGTCAGAGACACCCTGTACCGAGTCTAGCGCACTTGACGAACTCTTCTCACAGTTAGGTGATAAAATTACCTTACGCAGCATTATTCTCAATCTTAGTGGCGTTGATATCCTTGACTCTATTCGACCGCAACTGATACGTGTTTGTGCCGCCGTACTGGATGAAGGTGTTGCTGCCTGGTCAATGCCAGAGCTAAACGAATTGGGGTTTTACAAAGCATGGCGTGCCCTCATCAACTATGATGCAAATCCGTTTTTACACGAACTACCTGACTGGCAACACATCATCAATGAATTACCTGACGATGCTATTGATACCATTATCCTGCAATTAACCCAGCTAGAAATCCCCAAAAATCATTGGAACGGTTACTTACGAAGACTTAGCCTTGAACTACCGGGCTGGTCTGGCCTGATTAACTGGAGACAATACCATCATCATCATCATCATCATCATTACATTACAGACCAGGACGCTTCGCCTAAACTCGCAGACTATCTTGCTATTCGTCTGACTCTGGATCGCTTATGGCTAAACCAAATCTGCATGGATATATGGAAAACGTCAGCAACAGTGAGTGCACTACGTTCTTATTTTCGTAAGAATCTTGCTGAGTTCACGGTACGCCGCTATTTATACCAAGGTGACTTACCCGAATATCTAACGCAACTGGCTGAATCATTAGTCCTCTCAGCCGATCCCGATCGTCAAAACCGTGCCGATTGGCAACGACTGGCTGACTTGATTTGGACGTGGCAGTGTAGCCCAATGGCAGACAAAAACACAGTACATACCGCGCATCACAGTTGTTGGCGCCTATTTCGTTTATGCCAACATTTAGGACTCACTGCGACTCAGCTACACATAGCGTCCAAAGATGATCTACTCGCGTTACTAAAAATCCTGGATGATTTTAATATCACTGAACGCAGTAAAATCTGGCTGAATGCCTATGATAGTGCCTGTGGCGGTCAGCATGGTGGCTCCAGTGCTGATTAAACAACCCGAACAACGAGGCTTTTAGAGAATGAATAGCCTAGTCGTTTTAATTCCTGTACTGCCTTTTATCGCGGCCATCATCATTGGTATCGGTCAGTTAATTGGCTTACTGCGTGGTGAAACCAGCGAAAGCACAACGGCATTCATTGCACTGTGGGCTACCAGTATGTCTTGTTTGCTTGCCTTTACCTTACTAGGCACAGACTTACTGCATAAAAATGCCAGCAGTTTCCTGCTAGGACAATGGCTTTCCAGTGAAACACTCAGCATTGACATCAACTTTATAACCCATGGCTTTAGCCTCGTTTTAGCCGCCTTATTTTCATTGCTCTTAGTGATTATCCTCCGGTTTTCTATCTATTACAGGCATAGAGAAATAGGCTTCCACCGATTTTTCTTTGTGTTAAGTTTATTTACTTCAGCGATGCTATTATTGATTTTATCAGGCAATGCCGTCGGCACTTTTTTTGGTTGGGAAATTGCCGGACTGTGTTCTTACCTATTAATTCTCTATGTTTACAATAGGCCGGTTGCAGCACTTAACGCCACACATGTTTTCGTGACTAATCGAATCGGCGATGCCAGTTTTATATTGGGCATTAGCTTAAGCTATGCATGGGCTGAAACAACAAACTGGTTAAATTTAAGATCGGTCGCCGAACACCTTGACACTGGCGAAGCAACGGGCATTGCACTTAGCTTTGCTATTGCCGCTTTTGCAAAATCAGCTCAACTCCCCTTTACCCCTTGGTTAGCTCGTGCAATAGAAGGATCTACCCCATCCAGCACCGTATTTTATGGCGCAGTCATGATTCATGCCGGTGTCTATTTGGTCTGCCTCTTAGAACCTATTTTTGAAAAAGCACCCTTAGCAATGGCATTACTCGTCATCATTGGTGGACTGACTGCGTTATATAGTTATCTATACTTCACGCGGGCATAGATGCGGATTTTGTAAAAAGCTGAAACTTTGGATTCAAAAGCGTTTTCACCTGATCCTTATAAGTCGATTTCACCTTGTTGAGACAATCGTCAATAGCTTCCTTAAATTCAGAAAATGTT
>CAIMEB010000228.1 GCA_903839855.1 uncultured Methylococcaceae bacterium | reverse complement strand
GTTAATGCCTTCTGGCAAACACATGAGTGGGAGAGATTTGGGTATCCTGGAATCGACAGCTTCCCTAAAATGCCGAGCTGCTGGATGAGACTGCTATGGATTAGGCTACAAAAAGTTTAAAAACTTGAACATCGAGTAAAAAGGAAAGTAACCGTTTGAAAATGATCTAAGTACTGCATAGCTTATAATAGAAATCCACATTAAAGGAATAATCCTGGCAGCTCTTTTTAGCAAAAATAATTTTGCACTAAGTTTGGGTTGTAAATCTTTGTCAAGCGCAACAAGGGTAATAATAAAGCCACTAATTACAAAAAATAAATCGACACCTATAGAGCCTCGGTACAAGAAACCATTAAATACTTTTATCCCGAAATATTTATTAAATGCTGCCATACCAGCTGCGTGATCAACAACAACAGCAATTACGGCAATGGCTCGAAGATACTGCACAAAAGCTAATTTTTGCGTTTTATGGGTTGGGGTATTCATATCGAGGTTCTTGGTTATTATCCGGTAAGGTTTTTAAATAATTACAGAAGTAATTAAAAATTGATCAGTTATTGATGTAATTTATTTTGAATCAAATGATATAAGTACTTAATCTTTCCTTGAAGTGAATGACTGAGCTACACCAGCACCCAGCATCAAGGCGTAAGTATAGGCTACGGCGGGGATTTGTAAGCTAAAATCGACAAAGGCATGTGCGCCTACTAAAACACTGGCAGCGAAACCCAAGGCGGGGTAAAACCAATTTCTTTGGCGTATCCAGACGCCACGCAAGCAAATTAAGGCTAGCCAGATAATAGATAAAAACAGTGCAGAAGCCTGGAACCAGCCTAATTCAAAAAGATTCTCCAGATAGGTGTTATGAGCCTTATCGTAAAAACCGCGGATATTCTCGTCACGATACAATCTAAAACTATGTTCAAACGAACCGTAGCCTACACCCAACCATCTATTCTCAAACGAAGCTTTGGCCACTAAGTCATAAACTAATGAGCGGCCTTGACTCTCAAGATCAAGAAGATTAAATCGATCAATTAAAGTATCAAAGCTCCTTGCCAAAACGACCCAGGAAATAATAGCCATCAAACCTGCTAATGTGAGTAGGCCGTTTTTTTTATTAATCTTATTGCTGAGTAGCAAAATGATTAATAAACTCGCAATTCCTAATGTCGTGCTTAAAAATCCACCACGAGATTGACTCATTATTAAGGCGCTTATAATCGTAATGGCCAACAACAACGAGAACCAACCACGAATAAATAGATTATTATAAAAATACTGTCTGCCGTAATTACTGTTCAAGCCAAATTTTAAGCAAGACTGAAAAAGGTTAAATAATAGGGGAATACTCGCTAAAAAGGTTAATCCTGCATAAGTCGCGTAGGAATTACGATTGATGAATGTGCTTGTAACATTATTGTTATAAGACTCTTTCTCAAACCACAGGATCATATTAAAATCACCTAAACTAATAATCACGCCATAAAGAGCATAGACAAAACCAGCATAGGCAATTGCCTTAAAAGTTAAAGCGGCTTTATCACTGTCACGATTAAATTGCAGACTTAAAAAAAATACAATACCGTAACTCAGTAAGCGCATCAATGCCGTCCAGGTTTGTTGTGGATCAACGCTGATGTGCCCTTGGACAGGGTTTTCCATTTGTTCTGCGACCAATTGCCAAAAAGGATGCGCCCAACTAGCAATAGGCGGGTTAGAGGCCTGTATCATAGCCCAGAACACTGGAACACAGAAAAGTACAATTGAGACACTCACGCTTGAAAAGCTAAGCAATTGCCGCCTGCCTAGTAATACCTGCACAAAAAATATCAAGCCTAGCAAGCCAAACAAAAGGGCATACAGACTCCATGCCCATGGACGGTTAGAGCCAAAGGGTAGGGGTGATAAAATGATACAAGCTAAAAAGAAACTGTACATAAAGGTTTAAGTTAAAAATAGTCCAAAAATTATAGACCCTTGCCTTGTAAGATAACTTTGATGCCTCTTCCGATAATGGTTAAGTCAAGCCACAAGAGTTGTAAGGGGGATAAACGCATATAGCGATCGATGTATTCATATTCATAAATCGGATTACCCATTTCAGCGGTGCCTTTGTTGATATGACCTAAGCCCAATAAGCCACCTTTGACTAAAAAGCGGGTTACATTGCCTTGGGCGCGATCACGATCATAATGAAGAATAGCTAGGGGACGTGGTCCAACAATACCCATATCGCCCCGTAACACGCTATAAAACTGAGGTAATTCATCCAAATAAAATTTCTTTGCGAAATGCCCAACATGGGTACGGCTATCCGGTGTCCACTCGGCAGAAAAAGCAATCCAATCACCGCGTTTTGCACCTTCCTGATCAATGTATTTCTCTTTAATCAAACGAATTTTATATTTAGGAAAAATCTTTCCTGCACTGACTGCGTTATAACTAAAAATCATTGGGCCTTTATTTTCGGGGATCAAGATACCCTCAATCACATAAGCAATTTTTAACAATAATAAAGCAGGTGAAGCCAGTAGCAATAACAACGCAGCTACCACTTTATCAAAAATTAATTTGGGTAAACGTTCAGGCAAAGGTTTAGTCAATTTAAAAATGGCAGCATATCTGGTTTTAATTTCTTCTGTCGGCGGTTTATAGGGAAATGCCTCTTTCGGTTCGATATTAATAGTCATAGTGTATTGTGGATCAAGGTTAATGGAAGAATAGATTAAAAAAATTAGTCTTTCTGAATTAACAGGTTCAAAGCCTCTTTAAACGTCGCTAAAACTGAGTTTTTACACATATACAATTCAGCATAAATCCTGCCTGCAGCCCCCAAACTTATCCGTAATTGCTTATCATGAGCTAATAAGCTAATGGCTTCGGCAAACGCTTCGACATTTTCTGATTCAACGACTAAACCACAGTCAGAAACGACATCTGCTAATTCCGTTCCCATCTGCGCAGTCGCTACCACAGGGCGACCACTAGCGAACATACCGGTTAGTTTAGAGGGCATCACTAAATCAGCGGCATCAGCTCGCTGAGGTAATAAATGAATATCAGCAAAGGACAAAAACTCACCCAAACGTTCGAGAGGTTGTAAATCTAAAAATAGCACATTGCTCAGGTCTTCACACAGAGTCACTAGGCTAGCTCGCCCAGCTCCGTTTCCACAGAACACAAAAGTGACATCCCGACAAATATGGGCTACCTGTGCCAAGATTTCCAACCCCTGTTTATTTCCCATATTTCCAGAATACAAGGCAACAACAGTATCCTGACGAATGCCTAATTCTGTTCGATATGCACTATCATTGTTGGATAAAGGTTCATTTGAGTAAGTAAAACCTGATAGATTAACCCAATTAGGAAATAACTCTACACAATCTGAGTCAACGCCCTTACTTAGAGCGCGATCTACCATTCGTTGTGAGATAGTAGAGACCTTATCAAAGCGGCACATTAACCAGCGTTCTGCGTTAGCTATCATTTTGCGTAAAGTCTCTCCTTTAAGCAAGCCTAAATCGAAAGCCGCATCTAACTCATAATCCTGTATGTGTAGCCAAGCTTTACCACCTGAAAGACGGGCAATTATCAAGGCTTGGGGAGCACAAAATAGGGCGGGTTCAACTACCCATACTACATCAGGTCGCCAAAATACTTGTGATAACATGACAGGGAAACTGGATAGTGCAAAACTGGCTAAATGAATTAGACGTTTTAAACCAGATGGCTTTAAAGGTATATACAAAGGACAGCGATAGACAAGTAATGAGTCTGATGTTTCTTTTATCCAGCGATTTGCGTAACCTTCTCCTATTTCCCAGTGAGGATAATAGGGGGGAGCAGTAACCACACGGACTTCATGACCATGGCTTGCTAACCATTCGGCCATTTCTCCCGTGTATTTGCCAATTCCGGTTAATTCTGGAGAGTAGTTTATCCCATGAAGGAGTATCCTCATAAAGATTTCTCATTTTTAAACATCAAATCGACTTTTTGTCCTAATGTTTTAATATGTTAATTAAATCAGTGGGTATGCTGAAGTTCGATTCAATTTTATTTTGCTTTATTGTTAGTTTACCGTTATTAAGTATCAAAAAAGGGCTGTCAATGATTGGGGATGATTTTGGTATTTGAATCACATCATTTATCTTTATATTAGGTAAGCCGCTTACTCTTTCAGTTTTTGTTGTTATATCAAGTTGAAACTGAGCTTCTACTATTTTATGGTCTTCATCTCGATAAGTTACTTTCATTTGTCCAGGAGAAAAAAATAAGGTTTTATTTTTATTCATTTTAATAAATCGATCAAAATTCAACGCCGGGGATTTATCAGCTACTTTAAAATAAATGGCTGTTTTGGGTTGCCGAATTTTAAAGATTTTATAGTCTGCGATATTAGGTTTGTTAGTAGTGCCTTGATATTCATTTTCGCCAAACAGTGTACCCATGGCTATAAATGTATTTCCCGCTCTTGCAAAGACCCAATTGGGTTCTTGCACGAGTTCATCGACTGAATTAGGAATGCGACATTGCGCTAGTTGGTACAGTGAATTTTGGTGTTCATTGCGTGATTTAAAAAAACGGTTATTGGCATCAAACACCCAAGGGTCTTTTGCGGGGATATTAAAAAGCATTACACCTTCTGTTCGTCCTAGATAAATTTGCATGAAAGGCGATGAACGATCAGTACTCCAAGCATCTTCACCTAAATTACTTTTCCAGTAAGGTTGATAACATTCAATTTGGTTATTTTCTGCATTGCTATGATACAAAATTGAAAATAGTTGCATAGTTTCGTTATAGCCACTGGGGTTGAAAATGGTACTGCCTGCGCCAATCGCAAAGTTTCTTGTAATATAAGCTTTGCCATAAATTTCGGGTGGTGTTTCTGCGTCCCATATTCCAAAAGTAGGTGTGATGATTTTTATTGTATAAGGAGTAGCGTTATTTTCTAAAAGTTTTAATACGGACTCAGGTGGCCTCCACTTTGAAAGTGCTAGCATCACTGTATACACTGGTTCTTTTCTCCCTTCTAGATCATTAATTCCTAGATTTGGAATGCCATAGTAATACCAAAGAATTTGTTGTGAAACCGATACGTCTTTTTTTCTCGTTAGCAAAGCTGAGTTGTATTGCTGATAATTTCTTCTGGTTTGAGGTGGTATAATGACCCCGTCAAAAGAATGAGTTTTTAATGCTGAAAGTTGAAGAATTGCTTGTAGTTCGGCTAGTTTTTTTACATCGCTGTCGCTTGCAAAATCAATAAGATTTAATAGGGGGGTGAAGTTGGCCATAGCATAGGTGGATGATAATAATTCAGATTGACCATTCTGCATAAATCGGTTGCTTCTTCGGAGCAATAATTCTTTAAGAGCGCTCATAAGTTCTGTAGATGAAAAAAAACGATCATCCCTGTTATGCCATTTTACATCTGGAAAATATTGCGCTAATAGATACCATGATGAAGACTGTAATATGGCGTGGTTAATCGTTCCATGATCTAATAAACCTTTCTTAAGTGATAAGGCTACTTTTATACGCGTTTTTTGCTCGGCAGTGAGGCATTCACCAAATTGATATAAATAACGAACCAACGGTGGCAAAGCAAACATATTAATTTGATAAATGCTATTTTCAAATTTAACTGATTCGAAAGTTTTTACCATATATTCAGAATATTCTTTAGGGCCACAACCTTGTAGCGCGGTTATTCCTAAAATATCATAAGTCTTAAATTTTGGAGATCCCTTATCGATTGTGTCTGGTTTCATGATACTTAATAACCATTGCTTTCGAGCCCCAATACTAGCTTCATAGGTCGAAACAACCTTTGAGGGTAGTTGCTGATTAGTAGTATTATCGGCATACACTTTAGGCTGTAAAACAATAAGTAGCAATATTAATTGAATATATTTAACATTTTTAAAAATTAATACAACCTTCTTAAGGTACATAATTATATTCCTGTTCAACAATTAATTATTCTTTATATCTTGAATACGATTCATAAGTTACGAAGCAAAAAACATCTGTAAGTTATTGATAGTTGGTTGTCGGCGCGTAACATCCGTTACAAGTTAAAATTATCAGGGGTATCACACCCCTACAGAAAATTCTAGATACACTGATAATCAATCAATCATTCAACCAATTAAGATACTCTGCAACACCCTGTTTAACTGATAAAAACTCTTTCGTATATCCAGCATTCCTTAAACCTGATATATCTGCTTGAGTATAACTTTGATAAGCACCTTTTAAATGTTCTGGAAAAGGAATGTATTCAATCGATCCTTCTTTATGCCAAGCAATCACCGCTTCTGCTATTGCATTAAAGGGTTCTGCAGTACCCGTTCCGACATTAAAGATACCGCGTTGTTCTGGGTGATCAAAAAACCACAAGTTTACATCAACTACATCACCTACATAGACAAAGTCACGTTTTTGCTCGCCATTCGCCATGCCGTCGCAACCTTCAAATAAGCGGGCAACCTTATGCTCTTTAACTTGATTATTAAAGTGATAAGCGGTACTGCTCATTGAACCTTTATGCTGTTCTCTAGGCCCATAGACATTAAAGTATCTAAAACCGACGATAGGACTTGTTGTAGTCGGTAATAAGCGCCGCACATATTGATCAAACTGAAATTTTGAATACGCATACATATTAATAGGCTGCTCACAGTGTCTATCAATACTAAAACCATGCGCACCGTTGCCATAGACAGAAGCCGATGAGGCATAGATAAAGGCGATATTTTTTTCTATACAACGGTGTAATATGCGTTTTGAATAATCGTAATTATTCTTCATGACAAATTCACCATCCCACTCAGTCGTTGCCGAGCAGGCACCTTGATGAAATATGCCTCTAACGCCGTCTAAAAAATCGGGTTCATCAATTTTCTGAATAAAGTCGGCTTTATCCATATAATCAGCGATATTTAAATCTGCGATATTGAGCATTTTTCGACCATTCACTAAATGATCGACCAATAATATATTGGTCTCTCCGCGTAAATTGAGTGCTTTAATCAAATTACTACCGATAAATCCAGCCCCACCTGTCACAATAATCATAATGCACCTTTTGCTTTATCGATCATAGAGGTTGTTGATTGACCTTCAACAAACTGCAATATTTTTACTTCTCCACCGGCTTTAATCACGGCTTGTCCTCCTACTACTTGATCTGAGGTGTAATCCCCACCTTTTACGAGCACATTGGGTAATAATTTTGTGTATATTCTCTCTGGCGTTTCTTCTTCAAAGGGCACCACCCAATCCACACAAGCCAAGGCAGCTAAAACGGTCATTCGCTCTGCCAGCTTATTAATAGGTCTTGAATTACCCTTAAGTATTTTTACCGAGGAATCAGCGTTAACAGCAACACATAAACGATCACCTAATGCTCTTGCTTGCTCTAAATAGGCGACATGGCCGGCATGTAACAAATCAAAGCAGCCATTGGTCATAATAATTTTTTCGCCTTGAGCTTTTGCTTTCGCAAACAAATCAAGTAAATCATCTTCGGCGACCACCCCATAGACAGTTTCCTTTGAACTGTGCAAGGCCTGTGCTAGCTCATGAGGTGATACCGTTGAAGTACCCAATTTTCCGACCACAACACCACCGGACAAATTCGCTAAATACATCGCTACCTGTAATGGCAAATCGAGTGAAACACCTAAAGCCATTACTGCTATGACGGTATCTCCAGCACCCGTCACATCAAACACATCTTTAGCTTGGGCGGGTAGTGAATGTACCTGATCATGCTGAATCAAAGTCATTCCAGCCTCACTACGGGTTAACAATAAGGTATCAATTTTATGTTGATCCAATAAGGCCTGACCTTTAGCGATTAACTGTTCTTCAGTTTCAGTTACTCCGACTACCGCCTTTAACTCAGACAAATTAGGTGTAATGACATCTGCGTTTGCATAACTTTCATAATCCAAGCGCTTAGGATCAACCAATACCTTAGCGCCTGATTGTTTCGCCAGATTTATATAACTTGATACCTCCGCTAAAGTACCTTTGCCATAATCTGAAAACACCACCACGTTATGATTAGGTAAATGTTTTTCCAATGCCGATGTTAAGGCTGTACGATCAAATTGAATAGGGGTTTCTTCAAAATCGATACGAATCAGCTGTTGATGCTGAGCCATGACACGCAATTTACAGATACTGCGGATAGTAGGTTCAACAATAAACTCACAATCTACTCCTTCCGCCTCAAGCAAATCTTTAAGCGCTTTGCCCTCAGCATCATCACCCACCACGCCTATTAAAGTAACTTTACCACCTAACTTGGCGATATTTAAGGCTACATTTCCGGCGCCACCAATACGATCTTCAATATTTTTTACTTTAACTACGGGCACAGGAGCCTCAGGTGAAATACGCGCGGCTTGTCCTGACCAATAGCGGTCTAACATGACATCTCCGATCACAATAATACGTGCTGAGTTAAAATTCGGCAGTTTATTTAACACTTAAGGTCTCCTCGATCACACTGCACCACCAGTGTCCAATTAGAATATGGGCTTCTTGAATTCTTGCTGTTACTTTAGAGGGCACATTAATTGAGTAAGGCACTAGCTGACTCAGCTCACCTCCTTCAGCGCCGGTTAAACCTATAACCAACATGTCTTTTAATTTAGCGGCTTCAACAGCTTTTATAATGTTTTTACTGCGACCCGAAGTTGAAATCGCAATTAAACAATCTTTTTCTGTTGCTAAGGCTTCAATCTGCCGTGCATAAACCGTTTCAAAACCAAAGTCATTGGCATGTGCGGTTAAAATAGAGGTATCTGTTGTCAGCGCAATTGCAGCCAACGCAGGTCTTACTTTTTGATACTTGACCACTAACTCTGCTGCAATATGTTGACAATCTGCGGCACTTCCGCCGTTACCACATAAAAATATCTTGCCTTTTTGCTTTAATGTTTCAATCAACATTTCAGCTGCTACCTCAATGATTCCTGAACAATCTGCCAATCGTTCGATCGTAGATTTGTGCTCTTCAAGTTCAGTAATAAATTTTTTCAAAGTAATACCTATGCTAATGTCAGTAAAATGGTATGAGTTTTTAGTTATTGTTTAGTGAAAGTAGCTGTTGAGCGCGTTCAGCCACTTCTGTAGCGAGTATAGAACGAATACAAACCATTTTTTGTTCTGTGCAAACACTCAGTCTGCAATTAGAGCAAGGTACTTCGTTATAAAAAACGTTATCTTCGTTTCCAATAGGAAACCAAACGCCGGGTTTATTTCGGGCAGCAAAAATACTAATGCAAGGTATACCCACGCTACTGGCTAAATGCATGGGACCGCTATCGTGACCTATAAATAGAGATGCTTGATTTAAAACAGCCGCGCTTTCTCTTGGATTAATAGCACCGCAAAGATTAAGATATTCGCCAGACCAAATTCTTGCAATTGATTCACATCTTTCATGTTCATCTTGTGAGCCTAAAAAAACCACTGAGTAGGTGTTTTGTAATTTTTCTTGAAGAATTTGCAAGAGTTCTGTCCACCGATCAGCACCCCAGTCTTTTGCGGGAACTTTTGCTCCTACACTGAGGGAAATAAAAGGTTTGTTTAAGACGCCAAGTATTTCTTTTGCACTATCATATTCTGCTTTTTGCAGTTCTAGTGAAAATAAGCTTGGGTTGAGTTCTTTTGAGCTAAATCCAATCGTTCGTATAATACGGCTTGCCTCTGACTCAAACAGAGCGCTATTCTCTAGTTTTGGATGAGTATTACAGTTTTTCTTTGGGTAAAGTCCACGTACCGTAAATATTCCAGCGAAAAAGAAAAAGAAAGCATCTCTTAAACGTTGGAGGTTGGAACGAATTGGCATTAAATAAATACATTGATCAGGCTTCAATTGATGAATTTGATTGATGACCTTAACAAAGGAGTTAATGGTTGTTTTTCCATGAGGATATTCAATGTAATTGTCTATTAGTCCCGAGCCTATTAATATTTGATGGCTGGGTGCTGCTTTTATACCACCGTCAGCGGGTGAGTTGGTCAATAACGTAATTTGACTATTTGGAAATTCAGCACGGATTAAATGAAATGCTGGCAAGGCAATTAAGGTATCACCTAGGCTACCAATTCTAAATATGAGTACACTTTTGTGATTTTGATGACTTGGCATAGTATTGTAATGATATATTTTTTCTGTTCGTTTTATCTACGATTTAGTATCTTGTGCTTCCAATTCCCTTGTCTTTAATATAATAAAATACTCATAAATAGATTGTAGTATCACGTAGGTAAGGCCAGCATACCCATCCAGAAACCCACGTTTTCCTATATATAAAATAAGGAACTTGATTGCCGGACGAAAAGGCAGTCGATAAAATAATTCTTTTTGATGAAATCGCCTTTCATTAAAATCTTTCGCTGTAAACGCTTTTACAAAGCTGAAAGTTGATTGTTGCTTTCTATTGTCTACAATTTGCTGCGCTTCAAATCGGCTATATGAATTATGTCGATCTACCCAATGTCCAATGCCTTTGCTGAAAGGAAAGTGATCTAGGTAACCAGAAATATCACCGACAGAACCATTCGCAATTGAAATAGGGTTAACTAAACGCTCATACCTCATATGTTCCGGTTTAAATAACCGCATGTAATATGGTGAGGATTGTACATGTTTGAGCCAAGTACCTAAAAAGAAATCACGTCGTTGGATTCTAAAAGCGACATTATTACCGGATGAAGTAACTGCCGATTGGATAGACCGTATTAACTCTGGTGTCATTCTTTCATCAGAATCGATATAAAAAACCCAGGGATGTTTAAATTTAATATTTTGTAGTCCCCAGTTTTGATGTGCAGCCCAATTATCGAATGGTCTTTGTGTAACTTGGGCACCAAAACGCTCAGCTATAGCAGTAGTTTCATCCGTACTCATGGAATCATAAACATGTATATCATCAGACCAAGACACGCTTTCGAGGCAACCTGGGAGGTCTTGTTGTTCGTTTTTGGTAAGGATAAGAATTGAAATTTTGTTAGCGTTTATCATTTATTGAAAATTGGTTTGGTATAGCTGTTACTCTAAATTCTAATGATTTGACTTAGATATTTTTACTCACAGTTCGCTAATTTTTAAAGGCAGCTTTAAAGATAGGTGATATTTGCTGAGCAAACAAGGCAAAGTTACCAACTTTCGATTTCAAATATTATTTTTTAATGATGAAAAATATATGGTTTCTGGCATCAAATCATAGCTAGTCAATAGTTTTTTATAAAAACGCCTGAAAACAATATCTGTAGTACTCTTAAATCTTACGAACCACTAGAAAAAATGGGTGAACGGTGAGTTGTTATTTACGCAAAGCAATAACATGTGAAGGGTCAGTCCATCTTACGGTAAAACCAGAGTCCGAAATTATTTTGACAATTTCTGTGGAACCATTTGCTATACCCCTTTTGTTCATTTCAAGGAAATGGACTTCGATAAATAGTTTTTTAATATAAGAGCTTTTTAAAATCTCTGACATTCCTTGTATAACATCAATTTCAAAACCTTCTACGTCAATTTTTATTGAAGTTGGTAATGGTGCTATTTGATTGGTTACTATATCGTTACCTGTAGTTACCGTCACTTCGATAGCACCTAACGTACTACTATCAGTTAATCCATTAGTAGGATCATTTTCAATGCCAGAATCCCTGAAGTGAAATTTACCCGATTTATTTGATAGAGCCATATTATGGCAGATTACATTTTCAAATAATGAGCAATTAGACACTAATGTATTAAAAGTTCTTGGTGTTGGTTCAAATGCGATAACCTTACCATTATTACCAACTTTATCAGAAAATTTTGTAGTGAAATAACCAACATTTGCACCAATATCCCAGATAATTTCATTTTCTGAAATTAAATCCATCATTTGTCTATCAAAACCATCTTCATAGGACAGATTGAATAATCTACGAAATATTCTTACTGTAGGACGCAATATGCCAAGGTTTTGTCCAATTATACGAAGCTTGATAAATATTGGATTTGAGTAATTGATCATTATAATTTCCTAAGAGTAATTTAGGTGGTTTTGGTTAGGCAATGGTAATTTACTTTTATAGTTACATGCTAGTACAATTTTATCGAGTATGTAAATCATTATTTCATTACCTGTAAATCTATTAATAGTTAGCACGTTATTACGTATATGTTCTGGTGTAAACATCGAACATAAAACAGTACCCTCTTTACCTGCTATATATTTTGACAAGCAAAGTGCAATATCACTTAAAGATACATTAAGTTCCTGTGCATGGCCTAATAAATCTAGTTTTACTAAAGTAGAATTTAGCGTGCTCAAGGTAAGCCCTCCTTCAAAAGGGCGCGTAACAATTTTTTGTCTTACTTCATTAAATAGGTGTTCAGATAAAGGCAACGTTGATATATTACCTTCAAACTGGATAACATTGCCTAATACCTTATCAGTCCATTCGATGTCATCGTTCGAACCTAAAGCAATTCCCCATTGCCTCATTTTTCCCGCACTGACGCTTTTTTCAAGAAAAGTAATAAGCTCATCTGGGTATATTAACATGGACTTATCAGGCTCATGTAAAAGGTAAATATCAATATAGTCAGTATTTAATTCCGACAGTGATAAGTCTAAACATTGACGTGCATAGTTAACATCGAAATTTCTTTCTGCAAGTAATTGTCCTGATTTATTTTTTAATCGTGACTTAATTTGCGGATAAATTTTTGATATTGTTCTGGCGATTGGAATAATTACTTTCGTACGTAAATTCAATACAGGGGGTACTACACCAAATTTAGTAGTTACTGTTACTTTATCACGCTTATCTTTGATAAAGTGACCAACCACTTTTTCTGCTCTGCCGAAACCATAAGACCTAGCAACATCAAAATGAGTTACCCCCAAGTCGTATGCTAAATCCATGGCTTTGATAGCTTGTTTTTTACTAATTTTACCCATTATAGGTGCGCAGCCAAACCCTAGAGGTGAAAGTTTGGTTTCATTCATGGCAATCCTTGTTGTGAAAAATATTTGCAATATACTCGGCTTGCCTTACTACAAAGGCAATCATTGTCAACGTTGGATTAGCTTGACCTGATGTAGGGAAAATAGCACTACTAGCAACAAAAACATTTGATGTTCCCCAAAGTCGTCCATAACTATCAGTAACACCAGTAAATTCATCTTCTGACATACGTAAGGTACCAATTTGATGAAAACCATCCACAGCTTGTTCTTCTATTGAATCATATAGCTTTTCGTCCGCAATTCTATAGACTAATCGACCAATATTATTATTTTGAAGATTTGCATCTAATAAGCGATGGGCTTTAATAATCGATTCAATATCTTTTTGAGACCATTTAAGAGAAATTTTTGCACGGTTCATTCCAAGGGCATCCAATTCATTAGATAGTGTAATAGTACTATTCCAGTTGGGTGATTGCTCTGCATGATAATGAAGAGCGTAACGATTCTTTGGACTGTATGTGAAAAAGCCGGGTATGCGCGGTTTTGCAATATAGCGTTGCCAAAAAAATTTTACACAAAATCCAATAGTGCTAAATGGGTTAGTAATGCAATTCATTAAATGGTGTAGTCGTTGCTTGCCATAAAGTCCTGCAACACGTTTACGAACAGCTGTTGGAGCAAGAAATTTCCCTAGCAGCGGTGCAGTTAAGGAAAGATAGGCAGCAGATAGCATACCACTGCCATGTCGCCAATCCGCTATTGGTGGATTATCAAACCAAAATGCGATGTTTAGAAGATTTTCTTTTCGTAATGTGTTAATGTTAAATGTAATACGCCTTCTGACATATACACTACTATCGTATTCAAAGCCATACAATGTTTTTTTAGGATCCCCAGATAATTCAATATCAGCGATTTTTCCAGAAGGGTGTCCCATGTAGTAGCGACCGACTAATTGGGGATTGCTTAACTTTAATCCTAAGGGATCATTGATTGAATTAAGAATAAGTCTTGTACTTTCGATACCGCCACAAGCAATGACATAAAACTTGGTTTTTATAGTTATGGATCCAGAGTTTGTTATATCTGTACGTTTTAATAAAATGTCTGTGACAGGAGTGTTTATTTGTGAATGTCGAAATCCGACACAAGTATGTTTGGGTTGAATTTTAATATTGGTGTGTGAGGTTATTATCTTTTTAAAAGATTTCCATACATTTGGAGAACGACTCCAACGCTCTAGTTGATTAGTAATAATTGTATCATTGTTATCAAAGTTTGCACTTAAGAGAGTGTCTACAGAGGTCAGAGAAGTGCAAGCATTTACTGTAAAAGACGGCTCTCCAGCCCCCAATATTTCACATGCACGCTTATAGTATAGATCTAATTCATTGGCTTCAATTGGCCAGCCAGAACCGTCAATGCCATTACGAGATTCAAAATCAATAGGGTCAAGGGGAACGCAACGACCACCCCAAAGTGCTGAAGTACCTCCAAGTCCTCTTCTTACAGCATCCTGCATAACTTCATGTGAAGTCGGTGTTAATATCTCGGCATCAGATAGTCGCTGGGCTGAGGATAGGTTTGATTCATCACCACTTTCTACAATAATAATGTTCAGACCCTGATTCGCCAGTTCCATTGCCATGGTTAATCCCGCTGGACCAGCTCCTATAATACAAACATCAAATGAATTCATAACTTAATCTAAAAGTTTAGGACGGGATTTCACTTTAATGGCTGGGTTACCCATATATATACTCCATTCGTCAAGGTCACGAAATGTCACACCTACAGCTGCTAAAACAGCACCATTGGCTATTGTTACTCCAGGGCCAACAAATGCGTTAGCACACACCCATGCCCTGTTTCCGATATAAATAGGCTTTGCAATTAAAGGAAAAGCAGCAACCCGATAGTCATGGGTACCTGTACAAAGTTGGGCACCTTGTGAAATGACTGCACGGGAACCGATATGCACTTTATCTATGTTGTAACATACTACATTTCTTGCTAGTGTCCCATAGTTTTCTATTGTTAAATTCCAAGGAGCCCATATCTCGACAGATGGATAAACGTAAGCATTCCAAGAAATATTTGCCCCAAAAATGCGTAAGATAAATATACGCCAACGATGAAACGGGGGAGGAGTCCATCGAGCTGCAAATAGCCAAGTAATTAACCAGACAAATCTCTTTATGCGGTTTTCAAGGCTGAATGATGGGCCTACAAAACCTTTTTTGTTTTCAAGGATATTAAGTTCTAGCATTATTTACATTTATAAAATAAATCTTGTGTGAATAGAAGAGTTATAATCAAACACTTTCATTTACTATTTCAATCAGGCGCTCAGCAGCACGTTGAACATGAAAGCGAGATTCAAAGCAGGGTATGGTTTTTTTCTGCATAGTAGAAAAATCTTCTGAACTCATATTTAACCAACGTTGTAGTAGGTTGTCTGTACCACTCTTCGTATCATTTTCAACTAAGCCCACGCCATCTGCTTCAATCTCGCGCCATATATTTACTTTATTGCTGATTAAAACGGGTTTGCCACACGCTAACGCTTCTGCTACCACGATACCAAAATTTTCTTGATGGGAAGGCAACACAAAAACTTCGGCTGCATAAAACGCCCCCCATTTTAGTTCATCTTGCAACATACCCGGCCAGGTTATGCGATCACCAATGCTCAATTTTTTAGCTTGAGATTGTAGTTCAGGTGCCCAACCAGTTTGATCTGGGCCAGCAATAACTAATTGCAGTCTTTCATCTTGTTTGGCAACTTTTGCAAATGCCTCAATCAGTAAATCGCAACCTTTTTTTACATGAATGCGACTCAGGTATAAAGCAATTCGTTTGCCTTGAAGATGGGGGTATTTTTTCAGAAAATATGTTTTTAGTTCTTCGCTGTTTGTAGGTGGATTATTTACACCATAAGCTGTTACGGCCTCATTGACGTTATAAAGCCAGAATGATTCTCGTGCTAATAGTTTTTCATCTTCGCTGGTAAATATAACTCTACGTGCATCACGTAAAACCCGATATTCGGCCCAAGGCCAATAAAGCCATTTCTTCAAATGCTTTAAGGGGTAGGTACGTTTAAACCAAGGATCTAACATACCATGAGTAAATACATAATAAGGCGTATTAGTACCTGACAATGCAAGCCAAACAGCAAAACCATGGTATTGCCAAAGGCCATGGACAATGATCAAGTCAAAACGATGTGAATTTTCTTTTAGCCAAGGTAATAGCTTAGCTGTATAGCCATAGTTATTTTTAGGCGGTCCTAATGCATGGACAATTGGGAGATTCACATTGGTTAGCCATTCAGCATTAGGTGGGTCACAACAAGCGATTTCTAATTCAACACCCATTTCAATTAAAGGCTTTTGTGCTTGTTTAATCCCCTCTATGGGTCCTCCACCATGTGGATTTACAGATGAAATGACTCGAAGTATTTTCATAAAGTAACATGCGTTGATTTTAAAAAAAACAGGATGTGTGAAAATAATTGTATTTATGGATACAACGCTGAAATGATTTGCCGACAAATATCTTCATTGCCGACTTTGTTTTCTAAAACTCGTTTCATACCCGCAACACGAATACTTTCACGTTTATCGGGATGTGTAAGCAAATCAAGGCATTTATCGGCACATTCATCCGCGTTATCCCAAAAAACAGCTTCTTTATCTTCTTGATAAAGTTGTAAGTGTTCTGTTGTGCGTTCTGCGCAAAGCAGGCCACCTGCATAGGGTATTTCCATGGATCTTCTTGTATGTAAATCTCTATTGCCTTTAGATAGTAGTCCTATAGATATCTTTGCGCCTTGGAGAGCCATCGTGTAGTCTTGTCCTGACAGTGAGTGACCACGCCAATGGTTTTTTAATTTTTCCCAAAGTGGCGATTTTTGCCAGCGATCTCCCCAAATGGCAATATTTAAACCTCGTTCCAGTAAATGAACCAAAAACTGGTCTCTATTTTCATGGCGCATCCATGTGCCAACAAAAGCAACGTCTGATTGAAATTGTAGTGGTATGAGTGTTGGATCTTGAATGGGTTGATGGATTATTTCATCGTAGCTCATCCACACTTGAAGAACTTTTCGAGCACCAAGTTGAATAAATTCTGAAACATTCTGCTGTCTTCTTACAACAGACAAGTCGTAACAGGGGATTGCCTTAAGTAAAGAATCAAACCGACGACCATCGCGAACGCCAGTAGGATCATCGTTTATGTAGAGAATCAATGGACGATTGAGTTGCCTTAGTTTTGTGATTGCTGAATAGCCAAGCAATTCACCGCCATTTATCCAAACCATATCTGGTGGATTGATTGTATGTAATTGTAGTAAGGCATTTATCCAGTTGCTTATGCTGGGTTGTAATAACCTGTAGCCACTGCGGTAATGAATAACTCCTAGTAATCGATTGTTCAACTGCCCGGCATAAGCGGCATAAGGGTCTGACACCAGTACCTCATGCCCCAAACGACTTAGAGCACTTACTCGATGTTGACTGGTTGATGATAATGCGTTATTGCCAATATATAAAATTTTCATTTGATCTCATTTACTATTATAGTTTGACTAGGACTCATTAGTTCTTACTTTGTTAACTCAGTGCTATTTAGGCTATGCAGTAAGTGCGGCTATCTTTTATTTATTGGCGTGATTAATTGTAGGGTTTTATAAATTAAAGCGAAGATTATTGCAGTCTGTGGTACGGTTCGAAGTATTGCGGCAATTACATTAACTAAAGAATCTGCAACTCCATACGAAAAAACCGTCATTAATTGTACAATAATTAATAGACTCAAATTTATTTTATGTCCTATGATGGTAAAAGATTGTAAACCAATAAAAAGTAGTATGTAGAGTGGAATTACCACTATAAAAAACAAGTATCCCATTAAGCCAATACCATGAGCAATTATTGAGCCAACTTTAAAACCACCTAGTCCTGCACCGTTTTCAAAGTAATACAATATATCACCGAAAGAATATGCTAAATTATTTTTATCTAAATTTAAATTTAATGTTTTAATTAGCGGTGTTGGTATTAACGCTAAAATTTTATCCAGAGTTACATCCCATAGTTCTAATGCATATCGCATGGAGCGATTTTGCTTCAAAGAAAGCGTATTGTCTAAAAATTTAGTATATATGAAACGCGATAAGAAAGGGTTAGGTATGTATATCTCGTTATATAGGCCGCTATTCGTCAGAGCTGAAATTGTTAGGCGATGATTCTCAAGTGCATTTTTGTCTTGAAAAACTGAGATGGTCTGTTCTATCATTTCCATGTTTGATATTTTTCCTCTTTGGCTTCTCACTACTACTATCGTAGTTGAAAAATCAGATAAAATCGGCGATATAGCAAATATTAGTAAGGAGATAATGGCAAGCCGACGTAGGATTTTTTTGGATACTTCTAATTGGCCAATTAAAACAATTAACATAATAGCAATGCCAAGATTTGCTATACCCATTATAATTAACCCTCGAGCATTAAGTACTGTGCCAAGTAATAAAAGTACTAAAGTATATATGCTTAATAATATTCGAGTGGTTGTTCGGTTCAAATGTGATTGTTGATGTTGTTTAGAAGAAAAAGTATTTAAAATTTCTAAAAAGTATGGCGTGTACGTCAGGTACCTGAGTCCCTCCAGAAATTTATTGCCAACATCTCCATATTGTATGGCATCATCTGTACTAGTGTGTGTGGTGGACCATACGAGAGAGATTAAGCCAACAAGCCCTATTAACCATATTTGTAGGTCAGTAGGTTGTTGCATCAAGCCCATAGGTTTTATTATCAAGGTATTTATTTTTCTACTGATAGTCAGCAAGTTTAAATTTTTAAAAACGAAAAACGAAATTAGTAGGGATATCTGAAACAATGCTGCGTAAGTAAATGTAATTTCTGGTGCAAGCAGGTTAAATATGAGTGGTTGTAAGAAGAAGGATTCTACAATAAGTGCACCGCTCAGATAGGAAATGTTATATCCGATAAGTACTAAAGTTGGAAAGGGCATAACCCTGATAATATGAGCTCTGAGAACAAGATTAATAGTGATTAGCGAGATTATAAGTACTGTAAAAACGCTACTAATATTTAGAAGGCTCGGTTCAATAAATACTTGCATGATACTAGATATAAATAGACATCCACTCATAATAGCCCTGGCTTTTCTGCAGGCTTGTATGGATAAAAGATGTTGTTTAGACATATCACTATATCTGATCATTTGCTATTACATTCCAATATTCGGCGTACCCATCGCTCGGCATAATTACCTCATTCATCAATAGTTTTTGCCTTGCTAACCGCAGCAATTGCAAAGCCCGGGCGTAGTTGTTTAGCCTGTAATAACAGCAATACTTTAATAGGGTAAAACTGATACGTATACATACATATATATGACATAACATAACATAACATAACATAACATAATAATACTATAGGTTAAGTTCTTTAATCCTGGCACGTAGTTTATTACTTGTGTTGTAGCTGATTTGGGTTTTCGATTTCCATAGCGGGTAGCTGAAAGCCGCTTTTAAAGCGGAAATGTTTGCTGGTAAACTTCTCCAGGACTTAAGAGCGGCTTTGATTCTGCCTTTTAATAAAAGTCTAATTGAAAATGATAGTCTAGGTGCGATGAAATGAAGAGTCCAATGCGTACGAATAAGTCCCTTATCGATAGGTTCGATTGCTTCGAAAATATATTCAAGTATTGAATTTTGTTGTTCACAAAGCTCATTATTTCTATTAAGTAGCTGAGTATTTTGTTGGTCGTGTTGCCTTATGAAGACTAATTCTTTTGTTAGAAAAGCTACTCCATGTTTTTCTGCTACACGAAACCAGCCTTCATAATCTCCTGCATACGGTAAGCGTTGATCAAATCCACCCGCTTCTAATACCAAGCGAGGTCGACAGATTGCTGTTGACAGATTTCCCATTACGTTACCAAACGTAGCAAACATCAATTTTGCTGCCTTAGGGTTCAGTAGTTCTGGTATATCTCCATGTGACCCCCCGAATCCAGTTGGCCCTTGTGTGTTTAAATCACCGACTTTCCAGCAACGACATATTGCACAGTTAGGATAAGTTTCCATAAAAATTATGAACTCTTTTAGCGCGTTAGGCATGAGTTTGTCATCTGCACATAATATTTTGGCTATTGGTATCTGTGTTTCTTTTAGCAGAAAATTAAGATTACCAAAAATACCTAAATTAATAGGCTGCTTATATATTCTAATCCGACTATCTTTAAGTGTATCAAGGTAATCTCGAGTATCATCAGTAGAGCCATTGTCGCTAATTATAAGTTCCCAGTCAGTATATTCTTGTGATAAAACTGATTCAATAGCTTCAATGATATAGGGCATACCATTATAAACTGGCATAAGAATAGAAATATTACTCATGGATACCTTTTTGACATAGTTGAATTAAGGAAATTAGCTTATGATTTGGCTTTTAACTTAGGTAAAAATCTTGATAGTAAATTCTTGGTGCGTCGACGAGCGATTTCTGGTAATGCGTACCAGTAAATTAATATGACTAATGTCTCTGCAAGTTGAGAATATATGAGATATGTATTTCTTTCAGTGGGGTAAATCGTCAGCGCCGTCATGCTTATACCCGCAACTATTATAGATGTAAACCCTGTTAAAAACGCTCTCCAAGGCCAATGCATATGATTCTCTCGTAACCAACGTAACGCAATTATTAAGTAAGAAACTATATTGATCAATTCTGCTAATAATAGAGTCGCCGCTGCTCCCCTGATACCATAAACTGGGACTAGTTTAAACAATCCAATTAAAGTTATCAGTGCAATTATTATTGATATGTAGAGTTGGATTCTAACAATATTATTCCCTTGGATGACTGCAATGGCAGGTTGAGCTAGTGCATAAAATAAAACACCCAAAGATAGCATTCCAAAAATCCATGGGTCGTAAGTTATTTTCCCGTGAGTCCACAGAGGAAAAAACTCAGGGGCAAGATATTGAACTATAATAACAGCAGGGGAAAGGCCAACACAAATAACGAGCCATACCACTGAAAAAGAACCTTCTGCTCTTTGTTGATCTCTGGCAACGAGATATCGCATAAGTTCTGGCATGATTGGTCTGGTTATGGTGTTGAGACCTTGTAAAGCAAAATTAGCACCCGTACGCATCGTAGAAAAAGCAGCCATATCTGCTACACTTGCAAGTGGTGCAAGCAGTATTCGAACACCTTGTTGTCTGGCCATTTCGGCAAAGCCTTTAAGTGTTAACCATAAAGATTTACTTCCTTGTCTCAAGCCAATTTTAAGTACAGGACGAGTATAAAAGAGTCGTTCTAATCGCATTAAACGTAGCATATCAGCAAGATGAATAATGTAATAAACGACATTTGCACTGCATAAAGCTATAGTAGCCTCCCATAAGTCAGCGCCATAATAAACGGCAATGCCTGGTACTAAAGCAGTAATAAAAGCATAAATGGTTCCCCACCATGCAATTCTAGGAAAGTGCCCAAATGGCGTTAATCCTCTTATGATTAAACCACCGATACTCGTAGTAAATAAATAGATGATCGCCTGTAAAAGAAGAGCTGATTGCCAGTTAGTTATTAAATCAACGTCATGGTTAAGCCAACTTTCAGTGACTCCTGATTTTATCAAAACAAGAATAATAAATATATCTATTAGTGTAATTAGTAGAGCTATGGGTCCTGCAGAGAAAATTGTTTGAGCAATTTCATTGCGTTTAGACGTGCCCAAGCGAAGGCATTCAAAACCAATATAATCATGATGACCAATATCTATTGCGGTCATAATCGACATTGTTGCTTGCATTAATAGCCAGGCACCATATTCTTCGGGTTTCCAGGTTCTTAGATAAAGCGGTACTAAGGCAATTTGGGTCACTATGGTGATGCCAATGCGTATCCATGCGGCAGCACTAGCGGACATAATGCGTGAGAGACCTGATTTATGCTTCATGTTAACTTATTTCAGTCTGTTAATTCTTTCAATCCTGCTTCAAGTGTAATGCGTGGACTCCAATTTTTAATTATTGGGCCTTTATCCCATGTTTTCATTACTTCTCTAAATCGGTAGGGTCTTGCTCCCCAGTTGATTTTTATGGGTTGTTCAATGCTTTTGGAATAAAGCTGGACTAATTCTTTAAGAGGTAGTGGTTTCCCGGATGAAACAGCATAACTTTCTTGTGTTTCTATTTTATTGTCTAATAATCTTTGCGTGGCAATCATAAATGCTTCAACTACATCATCTATATGCACTAAGTCAATGAGCTGTTCACCTTTCGACATATCTAATGTTTGCTCACTAGTTGCCGCTTTATTTAATAAATGAAATAGCTTCGGTCTAGGATCATTTGGGCCATAAGTATCAAAAAGCTTTAAGGTGATAGCTTTAAAATCACAGGCTTGAACATAGTATTCTAACAAGGCTTCAAAGGCTTGTTTTGTAGCGGCATATAAACAGACTGGATTATAGTCTTCGTTATTATAATGCTGCCAAGAAGTACCGGTATTTATAAGGTTATGGATACTATTAACTCGCATAGCTTCTAGTAGTTGATTACCGAATAACACATTACTTTGTATTAAGGCATCAATATCTTTGGCTTCATGTTGAGATAGAAATAACGACGCGAGGTGAAAAACAACATCAGGTTTGGCATCTGCAACACACTGTATCATGCTGTCAGTACTACCATCATGAAAGTGTGTTATAATATCAGTAAATGCAGGAATGCTTGAGTCAATACGGCAAATGATATGCGTTTGCCAGCCCTCTTGAACTAATCGTTTAACTAAATGTGAGCCTACGAACCCAGTTGCACCGGTGACTAAAGCAACTTTTTGTGTGTTTGATTCTTGGGTTAATTCATTCATATTTAAAAGGGCTATTAAATTCAGTTAATGTACAAAAGCTTAGGTCACGTTGTGATAAATTAGCCTCTTGTGTCGGCCATTCAATACCAACCGAATCCCAACTTATTCCGGCATCGTGTTCAGGCGAATAAACTGTACTTACGTTATAAACCATAATAGTGTTTTCACTCAAAGCACAAAATCCGTGAGCTAACCCTTTGGGGATATAAATACTATTCGCTTTAGAACTACTTAATTTAAAGCTAACGTGTTGCCCATAGGTGGGGGAGTTAAGTCTTAAATCCACTACGACATCCATAGCTTCACCCTGCACACAATAAACCATTTTTACATGATCCATTGGGGGCAATTGAAAGTGTAAGCCCCTGATCACATGTTTGTTGGATACAGAATAGTACTCTTCCACAAAGTTAGTTTCTAAACCTAGGTTAGCAAATGCTTGTTCGTGGAACACTTTTACAAACTTTCCTCGATTATCTGCAAATACTTTAGGTTGTAGTTCCAGACATCCTTTGATCTTACAGGTTTTAATGTCAAACATATTATTTAATACCCAAAAACTTTTCAATTGTACTTGCCGCAAACTCTAACATTTCTTGAGTTAAAGCTGGCTGCACCCCAATCCAAAAAGTATTATTCATCACATTATCAGTATGGGTTAAATCCCCACTGATACGGAAATTTGCTCCAATCATATAAGGCTGACGAGTTAAGTTACCGGCAAATAATAAGCGTGAGCCGATTTTGTGTTGATCTAAATGCGTGAGTAATTCCAAGCGGGTAACAGGACTATTTTCTTTAACCGTAATCGGGAAGCCAAACCAGGAGGGGTCAGAATGTTCTGTGGCTTCAGGCAAGTCTAAAAAGACTTCGCAGCTTTTTAAGCGGGCTTTTAAGAAAGCGAAGTTATCCTTCCTTGCTTGAATAAACTGCGGGGCTTTATCTAATTGCACCACGCCACAAGCGGCCTGCATGTCAGTAATTTTTAGGTTATAACCTAAATGACTGTATGTATATTTATGATCGTAACCTTTAGGCAGTTGACCTAATTTAAAGCAGAAACGTTTACCGCAGGTATTATCTTTTCCCGGTGGACAAAAGCAATCACGTCCCCAGTCACGGAAACTTTCGGCAATGGTTTTAAGTTTTTTACTGTTAGTAAAGACCGCGCCACCTTCACCCATGGTAATGTGATGAGCCGGATAAAAACTCAGTGTAGCAATGTCCCCAAAGGTACCGACCATTTGGTCTCGATAGGTAGTACCCAAAGCGTCACAACAATCTTCAATTAACCAGAGGTTATATTTTTTACAAAGCGCAGTGACCACATCCAGGTTAAACGGGTTACCTAGCGAATGTGCCAACATGATAGCTTTGGTTTTTGGGCCAATAGCCACTTCGATCTTGCTGGCATCAATGTTATGGGTTTTTGGATCAACATCCACAAAAACGGGCACAGCACCAAATTGTAAAATGGGGTTAACCGTAGTAGGGAAACCTGCAGCGACACCAATCACTTCATCGCCGGGTTTAATCGCCCTATCACCTAGTTTAGGTGATGTCAGCGTGCTAAAAGCGACTAGATTAGCTGATGAGCCAGAGTTAACAGTGATTAAATGTTTAACACCAATAAAGGCGGCGAGTTTTTCTTCAAACTCAGCATTAAACCGACCTGTGGTTAACCAACCATCTAAAGAGGCTTCAACCATTGCCTTAAGTTCTTCAACGCCAAGTACTTTACCTGATGGAGGGACTACATGGGCGCCTGGAATAAAATCGGGGGTATTGAATTTATTGATCGAAAAATTTTCTACGCTAAAGGCAGTGACTTTACGTAACACCTCGTCCAGCTTCGTTTTATTAAGGCTAGCGACTTTACGGCAAATCTTACTTTGTACAGTAATTACTTTATCAACACGAATGACACTTTTATGTTTTAACGTACCTTCTATCAAATCAGTTGCGGAAATTGTGACTGCTGAAGTATCGAAGGCATAAGAGTCAAGTTCTGTGGTAATAAAGGCTACGTTGATATCATCAAAAGAGCTACGATGATTAATTGCAATGATCAGGCCTGGGCGAACTTTGCTACCTGTTCGATTAGCATAGGGAAAATTCAAAAGAACAATATCACCGAGCTTTAACATCAAATAGATCCTCCCAATCAACATTGTTATCGTCGTCGGCATTAAAAAAATGGGTCAGTCCAATAGTTTGAAAATCCTGTTCAGCCGAGGAAGTTGCGGCATAAAAAGCCTGAGCGACTCCATTAGTTGTATCATCTTTGTCTAATACAATAACAAATAATTCTGCTTCGTTAACACCACTTAGAGGAGCTAATAACTGAATATTGCCCTCTTTGTAAACTGCTTTTACAGCTTGCATAAAATTTCTCCTTTGTTCACTTGATAATCTGCAATTTGCTTTAAGGTTAATTCCCTTATGTCTGCACCTTGCTGATAGTGTTTTTGCCACTCTATAATTTTATCTAGAGCTATCTCTAAACGCCATTTTGGTGCCCAGTTTAAGCGGGATTTAGCTTTGGAACAATCCAGTTTAAGGTAGTGGGCTTCATGAGGATGATTTCCTCCGTCAAGTAGCCAACTAGCGCCATCCCCCCAGGCATGGGTTAAATATTCTACTATCCACTGTACAGGTTTAGCGTCTTCATCATTCGGGCCAAAGTTCCAGCCTTCCGCAAGGGTTGCACCGTTTTCATACAGTTTCTGAGCAAGCAATAAGTAACCTGACAAAGGTTCCAGCACATGCTGCCAGGGTCTTATAGCATGAGGGTTGCGGATATTAACCGCTTCACTTTGAGAAATAGCACGCATGATATCGGGTATTAGTCGATCCTCCGCCCAATCGCCTCCGCCAATCACATTACCGGCTCTGGCAGAAGCCAAGGCCACGCCATGTTTTTGATATCTATCAGGATGAAAGTAAGAGTTACGATAGGCCGCAGTAACGAGTTCCGAGCAACCTTTACTGTTGCTATAGGGGTCAAAGCCCCCCATAGGTTCATTTTCCCGGTAGCCCCAATCCCACTCACGATTTTCGTAACACTTGTCGGTGGTTACATTGACTACCGCTTTAATTCCAGATGTGGAACGAACGGCTTCAAGTAAATTAACCGTACCCATGACATTGGTAGAGTAGGTCTCAACCGGGTTCACATAAGAATAGCGCACTAAGGGTTGCGCAGCCATGTGAATAACTATTTCAGGTTTATGGTCTGAAAAAACAGCTTTTAATTTGTCTAAGTCGCGAATATCGCCAATAATGCTGGTCATTCCAGCGCTAACATTGGCAACTTCAAATAGGTTAGGGTTGGTAGGTGGTTCAAGTGCATAGCCAGTGACTTCAGCACCGAGTGCTTGCAGCCACAGTGATAACCAACTACCTTTAAAACCGGTGTGCCCAGTTAGAAGTACTTTTTTACCTTGCCAAAAGGCCGGGGTCATGACCACACCTTCCAGGGCGCTTTGCCGGATTGCCATAACTCTTCCAAATGCACTTTGTCTCTAAGTGTATCCATGGGTTGCCAAAAGCCGTGATGAAAATAAGCCGACAATTGATCTTCTTGCGCTAATCGCTCCATGGGTTCTCTTTCCCATACCGTATCATCGCCGTCTATATAATCAATAACCTTAGGAGACATGATAAAAAAGCCCCCATTGATCCAGCCGCCATCGCCTTGGGGCTTTTCTTGAAAACCATGCACTTTATGCTCAGACAAACCTAAGGCGCCAAAACGACCAGGGGGTTGCATAGCACTTAAGGTGGCTAGGGTGTTTTGTTGTTTGTGAAACTGGATGGATTCGGTGATGTTAACGTCACCGACGCCGTCACCGTATGTGAAACAGAAGTCTTCATCTTCTTTGAGATATTGGCGAACTCGTTTTAAGCGACCGCCGGTCATAGTGTTTTCACCGGTATCGACTAAAGTGACTTTCCACGGTTCGGCATTTTTTTGATGGACTTCCATCTGGTTATTAGTCATGTCGAAGGTAATATCAGACATGTGTAGGAAGTAGTTGGCAAAGTATTCTTTGATCACATAACCTTTGTAACCACAGCAAACAACAAAGTCATTAATTCCATGATAGGAGTATGTTTTCAAGATATGCCATAAAATAGGTTTGCCGCCAATTTCAATCATAGGTTTGGGGCGTGTATTAGTATCTTCTGATATGCGGGTACCTAAACCACCGGCTAATATAACTGCTTTCATAATACTGTTTTAAAATTGTTTAATAAATTTATTTGGCTAAAATTGGTTTCTCTATGAGTTTGCAATAAAGAAATCCAAAAGCAATTAAAGTAATGCATATATATGGGGTAATATGTCTTTCGTAATTGAATCCGACAATAAAGGGTGTTGAGTAACCTATAGTAATTATCAAAAATTAATAAAAATATGAGCGATTACTTATGTTTTTGGTTAACAATTTGACTCCAATTAATACATTCAAAAATATAAAAATTCTACCGAGACTATCTTTATTCGTTATAGTACCATCGAAATCGAATAGGGCTAGATTCATATACTTCACGCGGGCATAGATGCGGATTTTGTAAAAAGCTGAAACTTTGGATTCAAAAGCGTTTTCACCTGATCCTTATAAGTCGATTTCACCTTGTTGAGACAATCGTCAATAGCTTCCTTAAATTCAGAAAATGTT